>JBIKMO010000371.1:0-4041 GCA_044359175.1 Burkholderiaceae bacterium
GCCGGATGCTGGCCCGCGGCGACGACCCGCAGGCGGTGATCGAGGCGCTCGCCGCCGGCCTCACCGCGAAGTTCCTGCACGGCCCGACCACGCTGCTGCAGCGGCCCGGCCCGGAGCAACAGCAGCTGCGCGGGCTGGTCGACCGGCTGCTGCCCGACGAGCCCTAGCGGCCCGCGCGCCGCACGGCGCGCCAGGCACGGATGAAGACGTCGCTGCTGTCCAAGCTGTCGAGGCTCGAGGCGCGCCTCGAGGAGGTCGCGGCGCTGCTGTCGTCGGGCGACGCGGTCCGCGACCTCGCCGAGTACCGCCGGCTGACCCGCGAGCACGCGGAACTCGCCGAGGTGGTCGAGCACTACGTCGCATGGCGCCGCGCTCGGGCGGACCGCGACGAAGCCGAGCGGATGCGCGCCGATCCGGAGCTGCGCGAGTTCGCTCAGGAAGAGGCGACCGAGGCCGACGCCCGCCTCGCGCGCGAGGCCGCTCTGCTCGAGCAGCTGTTGCTGCCCAGGGATCCGGACGACACGCGCGACGTGATCCTGGAGATCCGCGCGGGTACCGGCGGCGACGAGAGCGCGCTGTTCGCGGGCGACCTGCTGCGCATGTACCTGCGCTACGCCGAGCGGCGCGGCTGGCGCGTCGAGATCCTGTCCGAGAGCCCGTCGGACCTCGGCGGGTTCAAGGAGGTGATCGCGCGCATCGGGGGCGACGGCGTCTACGCGCGGTTGAAGTTCGAGTCCGGCGGCCACCGGGTGCAGCGGGTGCCCGAGACCGAGGCGCAGGGTCGGATCCACACGTCGGCCTGCACGGTGGCGGTGATGCCGGAGGCCGAGGACTCGGACGAGGTCGCGATCGCGCCGGAGGAGCTGCGTATCGACGTCTTCCGCGCCTCGGGCGCCGGCGGCCAGCACGTGAACAAGACCGAGTCCGCGGTGCGCATCACGCACCTGCCCTCGGGGCTGGTCGCCGAATGCCAGGACGACCGCTCGCAGCACCGCAACAAGGACCGCGCGATGAAGGTGCTGGTGGCCCGACTGCGCGATGCGCAGCGCCGCGCCGCGCAGTCGAAGGAAGCCGCCACCCGCCGCTCGCTGATCGGCTCGGGCGACCGCTCCGAGCGCATCCGCACCTACAACTTTCCCCAGGGGCGTGTGACCGACCATCGGATCAACCTCACGCTGTACAAGCTGCAGGCGGTGATGGAGGGCGACCTCGACGACCTGCTCGATCCGCTTGCGGCCGAGCACCAGGCCGAGCGGCTCGCCGCCCTCGCCGACGAGGCGTGACCGACCCTCGGCCGGCAGGCCCGGGCGCGGCGGCCCCGTCGCGGGATGCGCCGGGGGCCGCGCCCCCCGCGTGGGACGCACTGATCGCCGCGGCGGGCCTGCCCCGGCTGGACGCGCGCGCGCTGCTCGAGCACGCGAGCGGCCGCCCGCGGGCCTGGCTGATCGCGCATGGCGACGAGCCCGCGGATCCGGCGGCGGCGCGGCACTTCGCTGCGCTCGCCGGGCGTCGGCGCGCCGGCGAGCCGCTCGCCTACCTGGTCGGCTGGCGCGAGTTCCTCGGCCGGCGCTTCGGGGTCGGTCCGCAGGTGCTGGTGCCGCGCCCGGAGACCGAGGGCCTGGTCGACGCAGCGCTCGAGGTGCTGCCCGCGCGCCCCGCACCGCGCGTGCTCGACCTGGGCACCGGGAGCGGCGCGATCGCGGTGTCGATCGCGCTCGAGCGCCCGGACGCGATCGTGGTCGCGACCGACCGGTCCCGGGAGGCGCTCGGGTGCGCGTGCGCCAACGCGACGCGGTTGGGCGCCTCGGGGATGCACTTCGTGCAGGGGGACTGGTGGACCGCGCTGCCGACGGGGACCGCGCCGTTCGACGTGGTGGTCGCCAACCCCCCGTACGTGTCCGAGCACGACCCGCACCTCGACGATCCGGGCTTGCGGTGCGAGCCTCGGGAGGCGCTCGCAGCCGGTGCGACCGGGATGGACGCGATCGTCGCAATCGTCGCCGGAGCGCCCAGCCGGATCGCACCCGGCGGCTGGCTGCTGCTCGAGCACGGTCGCGACCAGGGCGCGGCGGTGCGCGACCTGCTCCGCGGCGCGGGCTTCGAGGCGGTGCGCACGCTCGCCGACCTGAGCGGGCTGGAACGCGTCAGCCTGGGCCGCCGCCCCGGGAATGCCCCCGAGGTTTGACGGGCGGGCCGCCCCTGCCTAGACTCGGCCGCGGGTTTCGCGGCGCGCCGCGCCGCGCCTTCGCTCGAGGCAACGCAGCCGATGGACGCCAAGGAATTCATCCAGAAGACGATCGACGAGCACCCGGTGGTGCTCTTCATGAAGGGCACGGCGCAGTTCCCCCAGTGCGGCTTCTCCGGTCGGACGGTGCAGGTGCTGAAAGCCTGCGGCGTGCGCAACATGGTGACCGTCAACGTCCTCGAGGACGAGGAGGTGCGCCAGGCGATCAAGGACTACTCGAACTGGCCGACGATCCCCCAGCTGTACATCAAGGGCGAATTCATCGGCGGCTCGGACATCGTCCAGGAGATGTACCAGGCCGGAGAACTGCAGAAGCTCATCCCGGCGGACGCGCAGCAGACCTGAGCTGTCCGAGGCGCAGCGCGCGGATCGTGCCGCGCGCTCAGCCCGGGCCGCGCCGAGGGTCCGCGGGGGCCTTGGCGGGCGAGTCCACGGCGGGCCAACGCGCGTAGGCGAACAGCCACAGCGCCACCAGGTTGACCACCGGCACCAGCACCAGCAGCGCCCACCCGCGCGAGAAGCCCGCTCGCCGCAGCACGCGCGCGATCATCAGCAGCGGGACTGCGAGCAGCAGCAGCGCGAGGCCCTCCACCGCCGACGGCTCGACCGCCAGCCGCTCGAGCGCGATCAGCCAGTCGTTCAGCATCGGGGTTCGTCGTCGGCATCGGCGCGCTCGCCCGACTCGGCCGGCCAGCGGCCGAACGCGAGGATCGCGAAGAACGCGAAGGTGCCCACCGGCGGACCGAGGAACAGCAGCGACAGCCATGGGTCGCGCCCGGTGCGGGCAGTGATGCGCCACAGCGGGATCATCACGAGCGCGAGCGAGACCGCGCCCAGCAGGAGTTCCATCGACGTTCCTTCGCGCGTCCGCCGAAGCAGCGCGGTTGGTGCGGCCCGGCCGGTCCGAGCCGCGGTCAGATCGGGTAGATGATCGAGTTCAGGATCATCTCGGAGTCGAACACCACGCGCTTGGCCGCGAAGCGCATCGCGCCGTCGCGAGGATCTCGGCCCACGCGATCCAGGTAGCGGCCGACGTTGAAGACCTCGCTCGGCTCGTGCAGCCGGGTGCGGAACACCGCATACGGTGCGTGCACCTGCCAGCCGCCCTCGTCCCGACCGACCACGCGCAGCGGCCCGACCACGTGGCGCTGGTAGTACGGCGCGTGGAACAGCGTGCGGGTGATCCCGTAGACGCGATCGCGCAGCATGCCGCGGCCCTCGAAGGACAGCGTGGCGAGCGGCAGCGCGCGCTCGGCGTTCTCGCGAGGCTGCAGCACGTACGTGCAATCGTCGTGGAACAGGTCCACCCAATCGTCGAAGCGGCGCTCGTCGAGCGCCGCCGCGTAATCCGCGTACAGCGCGTCGAGTTCGGCGCGCAGCGCGGGCTCGACCGCGATCGACCGCGCGGGCGGGGTCAGCGGCAGGCCCGGGGGTCTCACGACATCACCTTGTGCCAGTACGCGTGCATGCCGCGGATCAGGGTCTCGGTGACCATGTGATCGGTCGGACCGACGTCGCGGCCGCCGAGCCGGCTGACGGTGCGCCCGCTCGGATCCTGCGCGAAGCCCTGCTGGGACATCTCGACCACCTCGCCGTCGTCGGCCGACACGAAGCCCGCCGGTCCGAACAGATTGGCCTGCCGCAGCCGTCGGCGCGTCATCTCGGGGGAGTCGTCGGCGAACCCGAAGTGTGTCCAGACGAAGTCGAACGCGCCCGGCCCGCGCGGCACGATGTGGCGCGTCGACAGCGAGTTCACCTGCTGCTGGATGATCAGCGACGGGAACAGCGTGATCATC
>JBIKMO010000372.1:0-4018 GCA_044359175.1 Burkholderiaceae bacterium
GCGCTCGCGCTGGCCGCGGCCGCGGCCGCGGCCTGGCACGGTGGGGTGCGCGCGGCGCAGGCGCTGGGCGCGGCGAGCGCGCCGATCGCCGCGCCGATCGCCGAGGACGCCGCTTCGGTGCTCGCCGCGCGCACCGGCGCGGCCGCGCCGTGGGCGCGCGGCGCGTCCGGCACCGGCCAGGCCGTGGGGCTGCTCGATACCGGCGTGCGCGCGACGCACGTGGAGTTCGGCGCGCGCGTGCGCACCGGCTTAGACGCGGTCACCGGCGGCATCGACACCGGCGACTCGATCGGCCATGGCACGCACGTTGCGGGGCTGCTCGCCGCCGCGCGTAACGGCACCGGCATCGCGGGCGTAGCGCCGGCCGTGCAGGTGCTGCCGGTGCGGGTCTTCGCGCAGGGCGGCGCGAGCGACGCAGCGCTGTCGGCGGGCGTGCGCTGGGCGGCGGCGCGTACGACGCTGCTGAACCTGTCGCTCACCTCCACCGGCCCGATCGCAGCCGCGGCGCTGCGCGACGCGATCGCGGGCGGCGCGCTGGCGGTGGCTGCGGCCGGCAACCGCGGCGCGGCCCACCCGGACTGGCCGGCACGCTTCGCGCGCGAGTCGTGGGCCAACGGGCAGGGCGTGGCGGGTGCGCTGATCGCGGTGGGCGCGGTGGACGCGCACGACCGGATCGCGGACTTCTCCAATCGTGCGGGCGACACCGCGCGGTTCTTCCTGGTCGCGCCGGGCACCGGGCTGCTGTCGGCCTGGGCCTCGGGCGACGGTGCCTACGAGCGGCTGTCGGGCACGTCGATGGCCGCACCCGCAGTGTCGGGCGCGGCGGCGCTGCTCAAGCAACTGTGGCCGCACCTGGGTGCACGCGAGGTGGCCGAGATCCTGCTCGCCACCGCGCGCGACCTGGGCGCGCCCGGCACCGACCCGGTGTACGGCCGCGGTCTGCTCGACCTGGCCGCGGCGCTGCAGCCGGTGGGTGGGCTCGCCACCGCCACCGCGGGCGGCCCGGCGCCGCTGGCGGCGACCGGGCTGCGGCTGTCGCCGGCCACCGCGGGCGTCGCCCAGGCGGCGTCCGCCGGGCTGCCGGTGGTGGCGCGCGACGCCTATCGACGCGACTTCGCGACCGACCTCGCGCCGCGCATCGTGCTGCCGCTCCCGGTGCGCGTGGACGCGGCGCTGGCGCGGCTGGACGCACGCTTCGCGCCGCCGGCGCAGGGGCTGCCGGGCGGCGCGCGGCTGCGGCTGGGCGCCGAGGGCTTCGCGCTCGCGGGGCGCGACGCGGCCGGTGACTTCACGATCGCGGGCGGCGCCCGCGCGCACGAGGCTTTCGGCGTGGCCGCGGGCGTGGACGTGCCGGCGCTCGCCAACCCCTACGCGGCCCTGGGGCCGCAGGGCGCGATGCTGGCGCGGGGGCTCACGTTCGGTGCGACCGCGCTGCGCGCGGGCCTGCTCGCAGGCGAGGCCACGCAGCACTCGGGCGGCGGCTGGCAGCCGGTGCAGGCGCGCACGATGCTGCTGGAGGCCGCGCACCGCGCCGGCGACGCGCTGCGCCTGTCGGCCACCTTCTCGCGCACGCTGGAGCAGGGCGCGTGGCTGGGCGCCGTGGGCTCGGGCGCGCTCGCGCTTGACGTGCCCGCGCGCACCGACGCGCTGCAGTTCGGCGCGGTGTGGACCGTATCGCGGCGCGCCACGCTCGCTGCCGCGTGGGCGCTGGGCCGCACGCCCGGCGCCGCGGGCACCGGGCTGGTGGCACGCATCGACCCGGCGACGAGCGACGCCGTCACGTTCGCGCTGGTGCTGGCGAACGTGGTCGCGAGCGACGACGGCCTGTCCTTCGCGGTGTCGCAGCCGCTGCGCGCGCGCTCGGGCGCCGCGCACCTGTGGCTGCAGCAGGGCACGGCCGACGACGGCACGCCGATGATGGGCGCACGCACGCTGTCGCTGGTGCCGGGCGGGCGCGAGCGGGTGTTCGAGCTGGGCTGGCGCGTGCCGGTGGCGCGCGATCAGGCGGTGTCGACGCTGCTGCAACTGCGCCACGAGCCGAACCACGACGCGTCTGCGCCGGCGGACGCGGTCGTGGCGGTGCGGTACCGGCGCGTGTTCTGAGGGAACGCCGGGCGGCACCGAGGGGCGGCAGCGGCAGCGGCTTGTCTGCGCCGCCGGGCCCCTGCTATGATCGCCGATCGGTTTGCGACGGCCGACGCCCCCAGAGTGCACGGCCGCCGGGTGAGGTCACCCGGCCCCGGCCCCGTCGGCCAGGTCGCCTGATGCCCCGCCTTGACCGCCCGCCTCGGGCGCCGGCGCGAGGGCCTGGCTCCGTAGCCCCGCGCCATCGTGCGCGTTTCACCTGCGAATCATGGTTGCTGCCGCGTGATGAACACCGCGGACGTCAAGCGCATCATCGAAGCGGCGCTGCTGTGCGCGCAGCAGCCGATGCCTGTCGCCGACCTGCGGCGCCTGTTCTCCGGTGACGTCGAGGTCGGCGCGGACACGGTGCGAACGCTGCTCGAGGAGCTGCGCGGCGAGTGGAGCGGGCGCGGCGTGAACCTGGTGGCGCTGGCCTCGGGCTGGCGCTTTCAGACCGCCCCCGACATCGCCCGATTCGTCGAGCGCCTGAATCCGGAGCGGCCGCCGAAGTACTCGCGCGCCGTGATGGAGACGCTCGCGATCGTCGCCTACCGTCAGCCCGTGACCCGCGGCGACATCGAGGAGATCCGTGGCGTGACCGTGTCCGCGCAGATCGTCAAGACGCTCGAGGAGCGCGGCTGGATCGAGGTCATCGGCCACAAGGACGTGATCGGCCGCCCGGCGCTCTTCGCGACCACCCGCCAGTTCCTGGACGACTTGGGACTGCGCTCGCTTCAGGAGCTGCCGCCGTTGGACGGCGACCCGCCGGCGCTGGATGCGCTGGGCCAGCGCGTGATCGCCCTGGCCACGCCGCTGGCGGTATCGGTGCCCGTCGCCTCCGAGCTCCCCGCGCCCGAGCTCCTCGCGCCCGAGCTCCTCGCGCCCGAGCTCCTCGCGCCCGAGCTCCCCGATCCCCCGATCCGACCGCTTTTTCGTCCCGCCTCCGCATCCGCATCCGAGGACGCCCCCGAGCCATGAGCGATTCCCCTGTGACCCGCGACGCCGCCGATCCGCCCAACGGCCCCGGCACGGACGCCCCGGCCCCTCGTTCGCGACGCCGCGCACGCGCGCCGTCGGCCGATGCCCCGGCGCGGTCGGAGGGCGCGGGCACGGGTGGCGTCGATGCGGCCGCCCCGGTCGACCCGGGCACCGGCACCGAGTCCGGCGCGCCGATCGCCGCTGCGGCCGCTTCAGGCGTGGCGGCGGATACGTCCCGGCGGCGGGCGCCCCGCGCCCCACGCGCCGCGGCACATGCATCTGCGGACGCACCCGCGGACGTTGGAGGCGTCGAAGCTTCTGGGGACCGCCCCCCGCGGAACGACGCGTTCGGCGAGGACCGCCCGCGCGAGCTCGGCCAGCGCCACCGCGAGCCGGCGTTCGAGCTGCCCCCCGACGCGGTGCCGATCGAGGCGGCAGGCGTCGGCCGTGAGGACGGCGGGCCGGTGCCCGATGCGATTCCGCCGGACGGCGAGCCGGTCGAAGGCCGTCGCGGCAAGGGCTTGCGCAATCGATTCAGCCGCCGCCGTGGCCGGGGAGGGCGCGAGGGCGGCGAGCCGCGCGCCGAGGGCGCGCCCGCCCCCGCCGAGGATGTCGGGTCGACCGCCGCCGCCGCGGATCCGGACGCCGCGATCCCGGTCTACTCGCGCCAGGCGCGCGTCGGCCTGAACGCCACCGAGCCGCGCCGCGGTCCGGGCGCGCGCGACGCGCGTCGCGCGCCGCCGGACGAGGATGCGCCCAAGCTGCACAAGGTGCTTGCCGACGCGGGCCTGGGTTCGCGTCGCGACATGGAGGAGCTGATCCTGGCCGGGCGGGTGTCGGTCAACGGCCAGCCGGCGCATGTCGGGCAGCGGATCGGCCCGACCGACCAGGTGCGCGTGAATGGCCGCCCGCTGAA
>JBIKMO010000109.1:0-13846 GCA_044359175.1 Burkholderiaceae bacterium
CCGCCCGCGGCGAACCAGCGCAGGTGCACCGCGAACAGCAGGATCAGCAGGATCGCGAACCAGAAGTTCGGGATCGCGATGCCGAGCTGCGACAGGCTCATCAGCCCGACGTCGCCCGCCCGGTTGTGGCGGGAGGCCGCGTACACGCCCGCCCCGAGCGCCAGCACGACGGTGAGCGCCATCGCCATCGCCGCGAGGGGTACCGTGACCACGAGCCGCTCGGCGATCAGCCCGGCGACCGGCGAGCCGTACGCGTGGCTGTCGCCCAGCTCGCCGCCCAGCAGGCCGCCCACCCATGCGAGGTAGCGCTCCAGCGGCGGGCGGTCGAGCCCGAGCCGGGCGGCGAGCGCCGACACCGCCTCGGGCGAGGCGTCCGGGCCCAGCATCATCTGCGCGGCGTCGCCGGGCAGGATCTCGAGCACGACGAACACCACGATCGAGGTCGCCGCCAGCGTGGCGATCAGCGTGGCGAGACGCTTGAGCAAGAAGAGCTTCATCGCCGCGGGGCGGGCGGCCGGGATACGACGCGCATGGCCGGCCGATGATAGCGCCCGACTCGCGACGGCGCCGGAACGCCGGGGCTTTGCCGGGCCGCGCGTCGCCGTTATCCTCACCGGCCCGACCACGTCACCGCGCGCCGCGCAGCGCCCCCCCCGTCATGAACCACCGCCGATCCGTGCTGGCCTCGCTGGCCACGCTGTCCGCCGCCGGCCTCGCAGGCGGCGCCGCGAGCGCTCAGACCGCCGCACCCACCCGCACGCCGGACGTGGTCTTCGTGCCCACCCCGAACGAGATCGTCGACGAGATGCTGTCGGTGGCGGCGGTCGGCGCAAAGGATCTGCTCTACGACCTGGGATCCGGGGACGGGCGCATCCCGATCACGGCCGCCCGTCGGTTCGGCACCCGCGGACTGGGCATCGACATCGACCCGCAGCGGGTCAAGGAGGCGAACGCGAACGCGGTCGCCGCCGGGGTCACCGACAAGGTGCGGTTCGTCCAGGGCGACCTGTTCGAGCTGGACCTGACCCCGGCCACGGTGATCACGCTGTACCTGCTGCCCGAACTGAACCTGCGGCTGCGGCCGAAGCTGCTGACGCTGAAGGCCGGCACCCGGATCGTGTCGCACGATTTCTCGATGGGCGACTGGAAGCCGAACCGTACGATCCACAAGGGCAGCAAGACGGTCTATTTCTGGACCGTGCCCGCCGCCGGGCAGCCGTACCCGAAGACCTCCTGAGCCGCGCCGGGGCCGCAGGTGCGCGGCGCGCGCTTGAACGCGCGCCTGGCGCCCTCATGTCAGGAGGGTCGTCGTCGTTCCGACCCACGCCCGTCATGGCCGCTGCCTCGTCCCGCACCGAACTGCTGCGCCGTCAGGGCACGCTCGAGTCCGCGTTCGCGCTCGCGGTCGCGATCTCGCTGTTCACCGGCGACCCGTCGCCGGGCGTCGCGCTGGGCGTGGGGCTGCTCGCGGTCTGGCTGGCGGCGCGTGGCCACGCGATGGTCGAGCAGTGCGTGCCGCTCGCCGAGGCCGAGCAGCACGAACTCGAACGGCTGAAACGCCGCTCGCAGCCCGTGCGCGAGCTGGTCGCGGTCATCGAGCGGGCGGGGCAGACCCCGGTGCGGTTCGACCTGAACCGCTGCCGACGCCTCGCGCGCGTCGAGTCGCTGCTCGATGGGCGCACCTGACCGGGAGTTCGATGGCCTCGAGCTGGTGGCTCACCTCTTGAGCCTTTCGCGGTCCACCCTCATATCGGAGATCAGGAGGGCGCTTACCGCCCGGTCTCATCCATCATGCTGACTGCCAACGAACGCAAGGTGCTGGAACTCCGCTTCGGTCTCGGCGGCGACGACGCGAGCCGCGGTCTCACGCTCGTCGAGATCGCGCAACGGCTGGGCGTCACGCCGCAGCGCGCGAGCCAGCTCGAGGCAAGCGCGCTCGCCAAGATGCGCGCCGCGATGCACGCGCGCGGCATCGTGAGCATGGACGACGTGCTCTGAAGCCAGCACGCACGAGGGCGGCCGGGCGCGCCGCCCGGCGCGCACCGGCGGACGTACCGGATCAGGGCCGGATCAGCACCTTGCCGGTCACGCGGCGCGCCGACAGGTCGTCCAGCGCGCGAGCCACCTCGTCGAGCCGATAGGTCGCCGACACGCGCGGGCGCAGCCGGCCCTCGCGCATCCATCCGAGCAGTTCCCGCATGCCGGCGAGGTTCGCCTGCGGTTCGCGCTGGGTGAACTGCCCCCAGAACACGCCGACGATCGAGGCACCCTTCAGCAGCGCGAGATTGAGCGGCAGCGACGGGATCTGCCCGCTCGCGAACCCGATCACCAGGTACCGGCCCCGCCAACCGATCGATCGGAACGCCGGCTCGGCGAAGCGGCCGCCGACCGGATCGTAGATGACGTCCGGGCCGCGACCGCCGGTCTCCCGTCGGATCGCCTCGCGCAGGTCCTCGGCCTCGTAGAGGATCGTCGCGTCCGCGCCGTGCTCGCGGCACACGGCGAGCTTGGCCTCGCTGGAAGCCGCTGCGATCACCCGCGCACCAAGCGCCTTGCCGATCTCCACCGCCGACAGGCCGACGCCGCCGGCCGCGCCGAGCACCAGCAGGGTCTCGCCCGGCTGCAGCGCGGCGCGGTCGCGCAGCGCGTGCCAGGACGTGCCGTAGGTGAGCGTGAACGCTGCCGCGACGTCGTAGCCCAGCTCGGGCGGCATCGGCACGACCTTGTCGGCCGGCGAGACCACCTCCTCGGCGAAGCAGCCCACACCCGCGAACGCGATCACCCGGTCGCCGGGCGACACGTGCGTCACGCCCTCGCCCACCGCGATCACGTCGCCGGCCGCCTCGGAGCCGGGCGTGAAGGGCAGCGACGGCTGGACCTGGTACTTCTTCTGGATGATCAGCACGTCCGGGAAGTTGACGCCGGCGGCGCGCACACGCACCCGCACCTCGCCCGGGCCGGGGTCGCGCGCGGGCACGTCGCGCACCACCAGCCGGTCCGCCGGACCCCACTGCTCGCACAGCACCGCTCGCATCGCCGCCTCCTCGTTTCGCAGCGGACCAGTCTACCGCCGGCGGGCGCCGGCGCCCGCCCGTGTATCCTTGCCCCGGCGCAAAGCGGCCGAGGAGACCCAGTGAGCCCGCAGGAACTGAAACGACGCCTGACCGTGCCGGTGATCGGCGCGCCGCTGTTCATCGTGTCGAACCCGGACCTGGTGATCGCGCAGTGTCGGGCCGGTATCGTCGGTTCGTTCCCCGCGCTGAACGCACGTCCCGCCGAGGTCCTGGACGCGTGGCTGCAGCGGATCACCACCGAGCTCGCCGCCCATGACGCCGCCCACCCCGGACGCCCGTCCGCGCCGTTCGCGGTCAACCAGATCGTTCACAAGTCGAACGACCGGCTCGAGCACGACGTCGCGATGTGCGTGAAGTACCGGGTGCCGGTGGTGATCACCTCGCTCGGCGCACGCACCGACGTCAACGACGCGATCCACTCGTACGGCGGCCTGGTGCTGCACGACGTGATCAACCAGACGTTCGCGCGCAAGGCGATCGACAAGGGCGCCGACGGACTGATCCTGGTCGCGGCGGGCGCCGGCGGACACGCCGGCACGCAGTCACCGTTCGCGCTGGTGCAGGAGACCCGCGCCTGGTTCGACGGTCCGATCGCGCTGTCGGGTGCGATCGCCACCGGCGACGCGGTGCTCGCCGCCGAAGCGATGGGCGCCGACTTCGCCTACATCGGCTCGGCGTTCATCGCCACCCGCGAGGCCCACGCGAGCGAGGCCTACAAGCAGGCGATCGTCGAGGGCAGCGCCGAGGACATCGTCTACACCAGCCTGTTCACCGGGGTGCACGGCAACTACCTGCGGCCCTCGATCGTGAACGCCGGGCTGGATCCGGACCATCTGCCGCAGGGCGATCCGAGCACGATGAAGTTCGGTTCGGGCGGCAGCTCGAAGAGCAAGGCCTGGCGCGACATCTGGGGATGCGGCCAGGGCATCGGCGCGATCGGCGACGTGCCGGGCGCCGACGAGCGGGTCGCGCGCCTGGTGCGTCAGTACGACGCCGCGCGCGCCCGGCTCGGGCTGGCGGTGCCGGCGCGCGCCGCCGCATGAGCCGCGCGGCGCGGTCGGCGCCGCGGCTCAGCCTCGCAGATCGACCACGAATCGGCCGCGGTGACGACCGTCGAGCAGCGCCTCGAACGCACCCGGCAACCCGTCCAGCCCGATCGGCGTCGCGATCCGCGCCGCGTGCCGCGGGCGCAGGTCCGACCCGATCCGCGCCCAGATGCGCTCGCGCAGCGGCATCGGGCTGTTGGCGTTGATCCCCACCAGCCGGACGCCGCGCAGGATGAACGGCAGCACCGAGGTCGACAGCGCGTTGCCCGCCGCGTTGCCGAAGGCGGTCACCACGCCCTCCGGCGCCATCGTGCGCAGCAGTCCGTCGAGCGCCTCGCCGCCGAGCGAGTCGACCGCGCCGGCCCAGAGCGCGCTCTCGAGCGGCCGGTCGCCAACCGACTGCGGCGCGAGCACGCGCGCGGCGCCCAGCGCGGTGAGCCAGCCGTCGTCCGGCTTGCGACTGATCGCGTGCACCTCGGCGCCCAGCCCCGCGAGCATGTCGATCGCGATCGAGGCGACGCCGCCGGTCGCGCCGTTGACCGCCACCGGCCCACGCGACGGTGCCCAGCCGAACGCTTGCAGCGCGTCGACCGCGAGCGCCGCGGTGTAGCCGGCCACGCCGACGGTCGCGGCCTCGCGCAGCGACACCCCGGCCGGCAGCCGCACGACCCGATCGGCGGAGATCTGCATCCACTCGGTGAATCCGCCGTCGCGGTCGGCCGCGAGCCCGAACCCGTGGATGATCACCGCGTCGCCCGGCGCGAAGCGCGCGTCGTCCGACGCCTCGACCGTGCCGGCGAGCTCGATGCCGAGCGTGCACGGGAAGTGGCGCACGATGCGCGCGCGCCTCGCGGCCGACAACGCGTCCTTGTAGTTGACCCCGGCGAAGGCGCCGCGCACCAGCACGCCGCCGGCCGCGCGCAGCGGCGCGAGCGGCAGCATGCGCACCGCACCGAGCCCGGGTTCGTCCTCGCGCTCGAGCCGCCAGGCCCGGAAGCTCGTGTCCATGCCCCCTCCGTCGACCCGCCGCGGACGCCGCGCGCGGTCGCGGGGTTATCCCACGCGTCCGGGTCGACCGCCATCGCGTGTTCCGCTGGGCGGAACATCCGTATCGCAACGGATTGACGCGCCGCCCGCGGCAGCCGACGATGCCTCGGCCGGGAGCGCGACCGGCGCCCGTGGCGAGCACCGCCGGCATCCCTTCCCGACGCGCAGGAGACCCGCGGCCGTGAACCCGTCCCTCGCCGAGTCGACCGTCGCGCGCGCGACCGCGCCGCCCCGCGGGGCGGCGAGTGCTGGTGGCGGCCGTGCGACGCTGCCCGGACTTGCGCGGATCGAGGACGCCGTCGGCGACCGGCAGTTCGCGATCGCCCTCGCCCGCGGCCTGGAGGTGCTGCGCGCCTTCACCGCGGCGGACCGCTCGCTGTCCAATCGCGAGCTGTGCGACCGCACCGGCCTGCCGAAGGCGACGGTCTCGCGTCTGACCCACACGCTGACCCTGCTCGGCTACCTCAGCCGCGGGCCGGATCAGCGGGTGTCGCTCGCCGCGGGCGTGCTCGCGCTCGCGTACCCGATGCTCGCCGCACTCGCGATCCGGCAGGTCGCGCGCCCCTGGCTCGAGCAGCTCGCGCGCGAGACCGGCTGTACGGTCAATCTGGCCACCCGCGACCGGCTGTCGGCGGTGTATCTGGACAGCTGCCGGGCCGATCGCGGCAACGTGTACCGGCCGGACATCGGGCTGCCGGTGCCGCTGCTGTGCACCGCGATCGGCCGGGCGCTGCTGCTCGCCCGGCCGGCCGCCGAGCAGAACGCGATCCTCAACCGGCTGCAGGTGGCCGACGGCGATGCCGTGCGCGCCGAGCGTCCGATGCTCGACGCCGAGCGCGAGCCCTTCCGGCTGCGCGGCTGGACCTACAGCCCCGGGCAGTGGCGCCCGGGCGTGCACGCGGTCGCGGTACCGCTCGTGCAGTCGCTGCAGCCCGAACCGGCCGCGATCAACTGCACGCTGATGCTGCCGCCGCTCGAGGGGCGCGGGACGGCGCGGCGACCGGCGGGCGTGGCGCGCCTGCTCGACGAGGTGGTGCCGCGGATGCTCGAAGCCGCACGCCGCATCGAGCGGGCCTGCCGCGACGAGGCCGCGCCCGAACGGAACCCGCGGCCGTGATCCGGGACCGCACGCGGCTGGACTCGCTGCTGGCGACGCTGCGCGCGTTCGTGCGAGACGAGTGCATCCCACTGGAGGCGCGCATCGACCGGGACGATGCGATCCCGGAGCCGCTGGTCGAGCGGATGCGCGCGCTCGGCCTGTTCGGCCACAGCATCCCGACCGACTATGGCGGCGCCGGACTGACCACCGAGGAACTCGCGCTCGTCAACATCGAGGTGTCGCGGGCTGCGCCGGTGTTCCGTGCGCGCTTCGGCGGCAACACCGGCATCGGCTCCGAGGCGCTGATCGCCGACGGTACCGACGCGCAGCGCCGCACCTGGCTGCCCCGGCTGGCGAGTGGCGAGATCACCGGCTGCTTCGCGCTCACCGAGCCGTCGGCCGGCTCGGACGCGACCGCGCTGCGTACCCGTGCGGTGCCCGGCCTGGGCGACCGGGGGCGGCCGGGCTGGCGGATCGACGGCGTGAAGCGCTACATCACGAACGCGCCGATCGCCGACCTGTTCACGGTGTTCGCGCGAACCGACGACGCGGCGCGCGGCGCGAACGGCATCACCGCCTTCCTCGTGCCGCGCGGCACGCCGGGACTGGAGACCAGCCCGCCGTACCGCAAGCTCGGCCAGCACGGCTCGCCGGTCGGCGAGGTGCACCTGCGCGACTGCTGGGTGCCCGAGGACGCGGTCCTCGGCGCACGCCCGGGCCTGGGTTTTCGCTCGGCGATGAAGGCCCTGAACAAGCAGCGCATCAACCTCGCCGCACTGTGCGTCGGGCCGGCGATCCGGTTGCTGGACGAGGCGCTCGCCCACGCGCGGACCCGCGAGCAGTTCGACCGTCCGATCGGCGAGTTCCAGCTGGTTCAGGCGATGCTCGCCGACAGCGCGACCGAAGTGGCGGCCGCGCGCGCGCTGGTGCTCGAGACCGCGCGTCGCCGCGACGACGGCGAGGACGTGACCGTGGACGTGTCGATGTGCAAGCTGTTCGCCTCCGAGACCTGCGGCCGCGTCGCCGACCGCGCGGTCCAGGTGCTCGGCGGGGCCGGCTATCTGGAGGACCACCCGATCGTGCGCCTGTACCGAGACGTGAGGCTGTTCCGGCTCTACGAGGGCACCAGCCAGATCCACCAGGTCAGCATCGCGAAGCACCTGCTGCGCGGCGACGCGTGAGCCCCGCGCCCGCCGACGTTCGCTCCCACCGACCGCCGCCCGAGGAGTTGCCGATGACCCGTACCCAACCCGATCGCCGACGGCTGCTGCTCGCCGCCGCCGCCGCGACGCTGCCCACCGGGCTGCCCGCCGCCGCGATCGCGCAGGACGCCTGGCCGTCGCGGCCGGTGCGCACGATCGTGCCGTTTCCCGCCGGCGGCGTGGTCGACCTGGTGATCCGCGCGGTGACCGACCGGCTCGCGGTCGCGCTGAAGCAGCCGTTCGTGGTCGAGCCCCGCCCGGGCGCGAACGGGAACATCGGCACCGAGGCCGCGGCCCGGTCGGCCCCGGACGGCTACACGCTGCTCGCGGCGACACCGGCCACGGTCACGCAACCGCTGCTGTCGCCGAACGCGCGGTTCCGAACCGCGGAGTTCGTCGGCGCGGGCCTGATCGGCGCACCGCCGAACGTCTTCGTCGTCGCACCCTCGGTGCCGGTGCGCACGCTCGCGGAGTTCGTCGAGTACGCGCGGGCGCGGCCGGGCAAGCTCGGGGTGACCAACCCGGGCGTGGGCACCTCGAACCACCTCGGCCAGGAGCTGTTCTTCTCGCTCACCCGACTCGAGCTGGTCGACGTGCGCTACCCCGGCCAGCCGCAGATGATCCCGGACGTCGCGAGCGGCCAGGTGCAGTTCAGCCTGGTGACCGCGGCGCTCGCGCTGCCGCACGTGCGCGACGGACGCCTGCGCGCGCTCGCGATCAGCGCGCCGCGTCGCTGGAGCGAGCTGCCGGAGGTACCGACCGTCGCCGAGGCCGGATTCCCGGAGGCGATGTTCCTGCCCTGGTACGGGCTGGCGGTCCCGGCGGGCACGCCGCGGCCGATCGTGCGCCGGCTGTCCGACGAGATCGTCGCGGCGCTCGCGACGCCCGACGTCGCGCAGCGGCTGGACAAGATGGGCACCCAGCTCACGCCGGGCTCGGCCGAGGACTTCGACGCGCTGCTCGCCAGCGAGACCGCGCGCTGGTCGCGGGTGATCCGAGAACGCAACATCCGCGCCGAGTCCTGAACCGGCGGGGGCGGGGCAGTCGCGGTCGGGGCGGGGCGCGCCGATCAGGCGCGCATCGCGTGCGCCCAGTGCGCATACGGGTGGCGCAGCAGCCGCTCGTCGACACCGCTGGTGTCGGCGATCGCCCCGTGCAGCTCGTCGCCGCGCGCATCGCGGTGCAGGCTGACCCAGGGGTTGCCGTCGGCGCGCAGCGCCGTCTGCAGCGTCTCGAACACGTGCAGGTCGTCGTGCGCGACCACCGACATCGGCGAGAACACCAGCCGGTTGTAGCTCGCCGCGCGCCGCGACAGCGACTCGGGCGCACCCTCGGGCTGGAACGACCAGACCTCGACCAGCGTGCGGTCGGGCGCGAGCGGACGGATCGCCCGCAGCGCCGGCAGCGTCGACTTCATCGACAGCGACGGGTACAGCAGCGCGTTCTGCGGCTGGAACGCGAGCACCTCGCGGGCGCGCTCCGGCCCGTGCGCGGCGACCAGCGCGGCCTCGTAGCCGTCGAGCCCGTCGTAGGCCACGTGCAGGCTCGAGCGCGTGCCGAGCAGCGTGTGGCCGTTCGGCAGCACCCTTCCGCCCATCGCCTCGTAGTCGGTCCAGCCGGAGCCGAACGGCAGCAGCTGCTGCATCGACATCGGCCGCGGTGCGCCCGCGGACACCTCGCCCCAGACGCGCTGCGCGGCCCCCGAGGCGGACTCGTGCGCGACCGGCGGGTGCACCGCGTCGTTGATGTTCTCGACGTACATCTTCCAGTTCGCGCGCACCAGCGAACGCAGCGGCGCGCCGCACACGCGCAGCCGCCCGAGCGGCGAGCGGTCGGCGACCAGGTCGATCACGGCCTTCATCGGCCCTGCCCATGCGTCGAAGGTCGCGCCCGTGTCGCTCAGCCGGACGAACACGAACCCGCGATGAACCGCGACGCCGCCCGGCGCCGACAGCCCGCGGGCGGCCTCGCTGTCGCGAAACCGCGTGCCCTCGTAGCCCGACTTCAGCGGGATCGCCCGGATCGCACCGTCCAGGTCGTACGCCCACGCGTGGTACGGACAGCGCAGGAACCGGCCCGCGTGACCCGAGGCGTCGCTCACCAGCTTCGCCCCCTTGTGCGCGCACCGGTTCATCAGCACCCGCACCTCGCCGTCCTCGCCTCGGATCATCAGCACCGGTCGACCCGCCACCTCCAGCGTCGCGTAGTCCCCGACGCCCGGCACCTGACTGTCGTGGCCCACGTAGATCCACGCGCGCGACCACAACCGCTCCATCTCCAGCGCGTACACCTCCGCATCCAGGTACACGTCACGGTGCACCCCGTCCGGCCTCACCAACGACGCCAACGCGTCAGGATCGTCCCGATAGCGTCCGGCCGCACGCGGCGGTTTGGTCGTCGTGTCCATCGCATCGTCCTCCGTGTCCGACGGTCGCGATCACCTCAGGCCGCTCGCGCGGCGCTCGGCGGTTCCCCCGAGGGCGCGGCGCCCATCCGCTGCAGCGCCTGCGCGAGCGCGGCGCCGCCCTCGTCGGCGAGCGCCGCGTCGCGCAGCTCACGCAGGCCGGGTGCGCCGAGCGCACCCGCCGGCAGCGCATCGAGGGTGCGCATCAGGCGCTCGAAGTTGCGCCAGCCGCGGGCGTGCGTATCGCCGTATCCCTTGACCAGGCGCTGGCAGCGCGCCACCTCGAGCGCGAGCGCGGCGTCGCGCGGCGCGATCCGGGCGATGCGCGCGAGCCAGTCGTCGATGCGCGCGTGCTCGAGGCCGAAGCGCAGCGAGCCGCGGCGCAGCGGACGCAGCGAGGCGACCGCGTACAGCAGCAGGAACCCGCGGACCGTGCTGGTGCGCACCACGCGGCCGCCGCGCGTCAGGCGACCGACCAGCGCGCGGGCTCGCGGCGAGCGCAGCAGCCACGCGCCGATCGCGCGCGGCAGCGTGTCGGCGATCTCCTCGAGCCGCGGATGCAGGAACTCGCCGATCTCCAGCAACTGGCCTTCGTCGAGCCGAACCTCGGCGGCGACCCGGTCGAAGCGGCTGCGGCGGGTCTTCAGGTCGGCGACCCGCACCGTGTCCTCGTAGGACATCCACAGTGCGAGGTGACGCGCAGCCTCGGTGAGCAGCGCGTGCGGCGGCTCGCCGGGGATCGCGGGGGCGCGCGCATCCAGCGCGGCCAGCGGGGCGAGACGATCGAGGTAGTCGGCCGCGTAGCGCTCGTCCTGCCAGTCGGCGAGCCGAAGCACGCCGGCGCGCAGCACCGCGTGCGCCGCGCCGGGGAAGTCGCGCACGATGCGCGCCTCGTGCGCCGCGAGCCGGGGGCCGAGCGCCGCCGCGGCCAGCTGCGGCACCGCGGGCGCGGGGCGGGGAGGCGCCGCTGCCGCGCGCGCCGCGTCGAACCCGGCCGCGAACGCCCGCAGACTCGATTCGACGCCCACGCCGCCGCGGCGCACCGCGTCTTCGAAGTGCTCGCGCGCGAACGGCAGCGCCCCCGTGGCCGCCAGCGCGCCGAACAGCGAGGCGCTGATCACGCTGCGCGCGTCCTCGGCGATGCGTGCGAAGTCGGCCGCGACGCACCGCCGCGCGGCGGCGTTCGCCGCCTCGAGCAGCCCGGTGGCATCGATGCGGCCGTCACCCATCGCCGTCTTCTCGGTCATCGAGTACACACGATGGGTCGAGGCCACCAGCGTGGTGCGGTCGTCCGTGACCAGGCCGCGCTGGACCGCGCGGCCCGCCTCCATCAGCTCGGAGGCGATCACCACGTCGACCTCGCCCGGCACCGGCATCAGCGCCAGCACCGGGTCGGCGCCGGCGGCCCGCGCGACCGACTCGGGGAACAGCTCGACGTAGTAGAGGGTCGCGCCGGTGCGCTGCGCGACGCCGGGCACGGAGGTTGCCTGCGCGAGAAAGCCGTTCGACTCGGCGAGGTCCACCAGCCAGTCGGCGAGCACCCCACCGCCCTCGCCCCCCATGGCCAGGATCGCCACGCCGATCGCCCGCGCCGGAGCGGCGTCGTCGCGGGGCCGCCGGATCGCCTCGACGCTCATCGCGCGCTCACGCGGAGAGCCCCTGCAGGCGCCGCTCACGGCGCCGCTGCAGCCAGCCGATCAACGCACCGCGCCAGCGCTGGCGCCGACGGTCCGCCGCGTCCGGGTGGTGCACGATGCCGGCCCGGTAGAACGACGGGCACAGCACCGCCGCGTGCGCGACCTCGCCGCACAGCCCGCAGCCCACGCACGAGTCGACCACCGCTGCGACCGGATCGGTGCGCAGCGGGTCCGGGTTGTCGCGCACGGTGAGCGACGGGCAGCCCGACAGCCGGATGCACGAGTGGTCGCCGGTGCAGGTGTCGGGGTCGACGCCGAAGCGCTCGCGTACCGTCCGCCGGCCGGCGGCGATCGCCGCGCGCTGCAGCGGCTTCTCGCGACGCTGGCGGTTCAGCATGCACTCGCTCTGGGCGATCACCACCTTCGGGCCGCCGACCGGCGTGGTGAGCGCCTCGCGCAGCGTGTCGCGCATCTGCGCGACCGAGTACGTTCGGGTGACGGTACGTACCCAG
Source organism: Burkholderiaceae bacterium (assembly GCA_044359175.1). Classification (GTDB taxonomy): domain Bacteria; phylum Pseudomonadota; class Gammaproteobacteria; order Burkholderiales; family Burkholderiaceae_E; genus UBA4615. The sequence continues at coordinate 12,022 of JBIKMO010000109.1, forward strand.
TCGACCCCGACGCCGCGCACCGCGCGCTCGATCGGGTTGTGGGTCGCGCGGATCGGGTTGTCGGCGGTGGACGAGGGGATGTCCTGACCGCCGGTGGCTGCCGAGTAGCCGTTGTCGACGATCAGCAGCACGTTGTCGGTGCGGTTGAACACCGCGTTGCCCACGCCGCTGGTCAAGCCGTTGTGCCAGAACCCGCCGTCGCCCATCACGCTGAGCGTGCGCCGGCGCGTCTGAGGGGTGTTGAGCGCGGCGGCGCCGGCCCACCCGAGCCCGTAGCCCATCGTGGTCGCGCCGATCTCGAAGGGCGGCAGGATGGAGAACAGGTGGCAGCCGATGTCGCAGCTGACGTGGTGCGGGCCGAGCTCGCGTTCGAGCAGCTTGATCGCGGTGAAGATCGGCCGCTCCGGGCAGCCGGTGCAGAACGACGGCGGCCGCGGATGCACGAGCGAGGCGATCGGCGCCGCAGCGGGCACGGGTGTTGATGCAGCGGCGGCCGCAGGCGAGCCCGCGCGCGCGCGGGCCGCGGTGTCCGGACGTCCGATCGCGGCCGGGTCGATGCGCGCCACCACGGACGCCGCGGCGGCAGCCGACGAGGCGGCTGCGGGCGCCACCGACGCCGCGGTCGGCTGCAGCCGCGCGGCCCGCGGCAGCGCGCGGCCGGCGAGCACCCCGGGCAGCGTGCGCTCGACGAAGCGCGCGATCCCGGCGGTCAGTACGCCACCGGTGTACTCGCCCGCCATCGGCAGCACGTCCTTGCCGTGCACCGCGGTGCCGGCGCCGGCACGACGCAGGATCGCGTTCAGCGCCTGCTCGAGGAAGTCGGGCTGGCCCTCCTCGACCAGCAGCACCGCGCGCTTGTCGCCACAGAAGGCGACCAGGTCCTCGTCGACCAGCGGATAGGTGACGTTGAGCACGTGCAGCGGCACGCGGCTGCGGCCGAAGGCGTCCGCCAATCCGAGCAGCTCGAGCGCGCGAACCACGCCGTTGTACATCCCGCCCTGCAGGATGACGCCGATCTCGCTCAGGTCGCCGTCGAAGGTTTCGTTCAGCCCGTGCTCGCGCACGTACCGGACCGCGGCCGGCCAGCGCCGGGCGATCTTCTCCTGCTCGTGCAGGTAGCTCGCCGGCGGCAGCACGATGCGGCTCACGTCGCGTCGCGGCGCCTCGATCGCGTCCTTCAGCGTGAACGCGGCACGCCGGTTGGCCTTGGTGCGGAAGCGGCCGTGCACGTGGCATGCGCGGATCCGCAGCTCGAGCATCACCGGGGTGTTCGACGCCTCGGACAGGGCGAAGCCGTGCTCGACCATCTCGACGATCCGCGGCAGGTTCGGCCGAGGATCGAGCAGCCAGATCTGCGACTTCATCGCGAACGCGTGCGAGCGCTCCTGCATGATGCTCGAACCCTCGCCGTAGTCCTCGCCGACGATCAGCAGCGCCCCGCCGGTGACGCCGCCCGAGGCCAGGTTGGCGAGGGCGTCGGACGCGACGTTGGTCCCCACCGTGCTCTTGAACGTGACCGCACCGCGCAGCGGGTAGTGCACGCTCGCGGCCAGCGTGGCGGCTGCGGTCGCCTCGGAGGCGCTGTGCTCGAAGCGCACGCCGAGCTCGCCCAGGATGTCGTTGGCATCGGTCAGCACGTCCATCAGGTGCGAGATCGGCGCGCCCTGGTAGCCGGCGACGTAGGACACGCCCGACTGCAGCAGCGCCTTGGTCACCGCGAGGATGCCCTCGCCGTGGAAGACCTCGCCATCGCCGAGCCGCAGCTTCTCGACTTCCCGCTTGAACGATCGTTCGGCCACGCCCCGCTCCCGACGTCATCGAATGC
>JBIKMO010000373.1:0-4006 GCA_044359175.1 Burkholderiaceae bacterium
GTACACCCCACGCACCCCGCCGATCGTGTGGTTCAGCGCCTTTTCCACCACATCCGCCGGCCACCCGTGCTCATGCAGCAAGGTCGACGCCGTCCGCCGCAGATCATGAATCGTGAATGCCGGGATGTCCTGCCCCCGCAGCGCCACCTTCAGCGCATTGTTCATCGCGTTGTGCGCGAAGGGCTTGGTCAGCGACCCGCGCCCGGGCAGCACCAGCTCGCTGCCGCCGGCCAGTGAGCGCAGCTCCGCGAACAGGGACAACGCCTGCGGCGACAGGAACACCAGATGCGGCTTGCCCGTCTTGGAGTGCTCGGCCGGGATCGACCATTCGGCCTTCTCGACGTCCACATGCTCCCAGCGCGCGAGCATCAGCTCCGACTTCCGCACCAGCGTCAGCAGGATGAGCCGCAGCGCCACCTTGAACTGCCGGCGCACGTTCGAGTCCATCACCGCCTTCAGGAACACGCGAATCTCCTGCGGCGCCAGTGCCCGGTCGCGTGAGCGCGCGCGGTGCACATGCCGCAGCGGCAGGGCCATGACCGGATTGGTCGCGGTCAGCCCGGCGGTCATCGCGTAGTCGAACAGGCGCTTGAGCAGGCCGCGGATCACGCCGGCGGCCGCGTCGAAGCCCTCGTCCTTCTTGCGCCAGATGACGGCGCGCACATCCTCGGTGGTCACCTCGCCCACCGGCTTGCTGCCGATGGCCGGCACGATGGACTTGTCGAAGTAGCGCCGGGGGATGGTGGTGTCCTTGCGGTCGCGGTTGACGATCTCGCGGAAGAAGCGCTCGCCGAACTCGGCCACCGTCACCTCGGGCCCCAGCCCCTGGCGCGTCAGGCGCTTCTGCGCCGCCGGCGACTGGCCCTGCGCCACCAGCGCCTCGCGCCGGTCACGCTCCAGCCGTGCCTGCCGAAGCGACAGCGCCGGGTAGCGGCCCAGCGTCACGCGCTCGGGCTTGCCGTTCACCCGATAGCGGTAGTGCCAGAGCATGCCGCCGGTGGGGAACACCTCGATCACCAGGCCGCGCTCGTCGGTGCGGCTGTAGCGCTTGGCCTCGGGTTTCAGGGCGCGGATGGCGACATCGGTGAGCGGCATGGGCAGACTTCCATGTACACATGACGGGGTTTGACCATCATACGCCCGATGTGTACCCATACGTGTACATGAAATCGCTCGGCTCTTGCCGGAAGCCAGCGGCACGCAAGAGACGATAAACCAATGCCAATCAACGGTTTATCGATAAACCCTGGAAGTCATCGGAACGCGCCGGACCCCCACCTACTTCCCGATGCAGAACCGCGCGAAGATCTCCCCCAGCAGGTCGTCCGCGCCGACGGCCCCGGTGATCTCGCCCAGCCGCTCCTGCGCCAGGCGCAGCTCCTCGGCCAGGAACTCGAGCGCCTCGTCGCGGCGCTGCGCGTGCGCGTGCGCGGCGCCCAGGTGCGTGCGCGCGGCGCGCAGCGCCTGCAGGTGGCGCTCGCGCGCGATGAACGTCCCCTCGCCCGCGCCGTGCCAGCCGGCCACGCGCAGCAGCGCGGCGCGCAGCAGATCGATGCCGCGGCCGTCCTTCGCCGACAGCCACACGGCGTCGCCTGCGGCGCGCGGCGGCAGGCCCGCGAGGTCGATCTTGTTCCACACGCGCAGGATCGGGCGATCGGCCGGCAGCCGCGCCGCGATGCCCGCGTCCAGGTCCTCGGCCAGCGCCTCCCGCGCAGCCTGCGCGCCCGCCCCGGGGACGGCGCCATCGGGCGCGCCCGGAGCCACGGGCATCGCCTCGCGCAAGTGCAGGATCAGGTCGGCGCGCGCCACCTCCTGCCAGGTGCGCTCGATGCCGATGCGCTCGACCTCGTCGGCGGTCTCACGAAGCCCGGCGGTGTCCACCACCACCAGCGGCACGCCGTCGACCTGGATCGGCTGCGCGATCCGGTCACGCGTGGTGCCGGCCACCGCCGTGACGATCGCCACCTCGGCGCCCGCCAGCGCATTCAACAGGCTGGACTTGCCGACGTTGGGCGCACCCACGAGCACCACGTGCAGCCCCTCGCGCAGCAGCGCCCCCTGACGTGCGCCGTCGAGCACCGCGTCGAGCGACGCGCGCAGCCGCGCGAGCCGCCCGAGCGCGTCGGCGCGTTCCAGGAAGTCGATCTCCTCCTCGGGGAAGTCGAGCGTCGCCTCCACCAGCATCCGCAGCTCGACCAGCGCGGCGACCAGCGCATGCACCTCGCGCGAGAACGCGCCCTCGAGCGAACGGCTTGCCGAGCGCGCCGCGCGCGCGGTGCTCGCGTCGATCAGATCGGCCACCGCTTCGGCCTGCGCCAGATCGAGCTTGTCGTTCAGGAACGCGCGTCGCGTGAACTCGCCCGGCTCGGCGAGCCTCAGGCCGATATCGACGCCCGCGCCCAGCACCCGCTCGAGCAGCAGTTGCATCACCACCGGCCCGCCGTGGCCCTGCAGCTCGAGCACCTCCTCGCCGGTGTACGAGTGCGGCGCCGGGAAGTGCAGCGCAAGCCCGGTGTCGATCGGCATGCCGCCCGCGTCGAGGAAGGGCAGCAGCGTGGCGGTGCGGGGTGCGAGCACGCGCCCGCAGACCGCACCGACCACCGTGGACAGATCGCGTCCGGAGATGCGCACCACGCCGATCGCGCCACGGCCGGGCGCGGTCGCGATCGCGGCGATCGGATCCAGATCGGAGGCGGGCATCGGCCGATTCTATCGGCCCGTGCAGGGCGGAGCCCGTTGTCGTCCGTGCGCCAGACGTGCGCCGGCTGACACGTCATCGTCAGGCAGCGGTGGGACGGTCGGGCCGACTCGGGCGCACTCGCGACGCTGCACTGCCCGCCGCCGTACGCGCCACCCGCCCTCGGCGGGCACGGCTGGAGCAGCGGGCGGATCACCGCCCTCAGCCCCGTCGCCCGCGTCTCCGCGCGCCCGCCTCAGCCCGGCGCGCGGCCGAACACCGGCTTGCCCTCGATGCGCCGCGTGATCACCCACTGCTGGCCGATCGAGAAGATGTTGTTCACCAGCCAGTAGAGCACGAGGCCCGCGGGGAAGAAGAAGAACATCACCGAGAAGATCAGCGGCATCCACAGCATCATCTTGGCCTGCAACGGATCGGGCGGCGTCGGGTTCAGCTTGGTCTGGATGAACATCGTGCCGGCCATCAGCAGCGGCAGGATGTACCAGGGGTCGGGTGTCGCCAGGTCGCGGATCCAGCCGATCCAGGGTGCGTTGCGCATCTCCACCGAGGCGAGCAGCACCCAGTAGAGCGCAATGAACACGGGAATCTGCACGACGATCGGCAGACAGCCGCCGAGCGGATTGATCTTCTCGGTCTTGTACAGCTCCATCATCGCCTGGTTCATCTTCACCCGGTCCTCGCCGTAGCGCTCGCGCAGCGCCATCAGCTTGGGCGAGACCTTCTTCATCTTCGCCATCGACCGGTAGCTCGCCGCCTGCAGCGGCCAGAACGCGAGCTTCACGCAGATCGTGAGCAGCACGATCGCCCAGCCCCAGTTCTGCACGAGCCCGTGCAGGAACTGCAGCAGCCAGAACAGCGGCTTGGCGAACACGGTGAGCCAGCCGTAGTCCACCGTCAGCTCCAAGCCCGGGGCGATCTGCTCGAGCACTCGCTGATCCTGGGGGCCGACGTACAGCCCGGAGGTCACCGTCTCGGTCGCTCCCGGTGCGATCTCCTTGAGCGGCTGCAGCATGCCGACCGCGTACAGGTTCGCATCCACCTTGCGGGTGAAGAACTCGCGCGGCGCACCGGCGGTTGGGACCCAGGCCGCCACGAAGTAGTGCTGGATGATGCCGACCCAGCCGTCGTTGGCCTGCTTCGCGTGCTCGGCGCGGCCCTTCTCGATCGTGCCGAAGTCCACCTTCTGGAACTTGCCCTGTTCGGTGTAGACCACCGGACCGGTGTAGGTCGCGTAGAAGGTCGACTCGCCGGGCGGGCTCGTGGTGTCTCGGGTGAGCTGCAGGTACAGCGTCGGACGGATCGGGTCGG
>JBIKMO010000110.1:0-13760 GCA_044359175.1 Burkholderiaceae bacterium
GATCTGGCGGATGAACGGGGGCGCGATCCAGGGCGCCTCGTTCCTGCCGGGCGTGGGGCCCGAGTGGTCGGCGATCGACGGCGCGGCCGACTACAACGGCGACGGACGCAGCGACGTGCTCTGGCGCGACACCGGCGGACAGGTGGTCGCGTGGTTCATGAACGGGACGGTCTCCGGCTCGGCCTCGTTCGGCGCGGTCGACCTCGGCTGGCGGATCCGGGACGCTCGCAGCGACTTCGACGGCGACGGACGCAGCGACATGCTGTGGCAGAACGCCGCCGGCGAACTGCTGCTGTGGACCATCTCGGGCAGCACGCGCACCGGCGCGGTGGGCGTGGGTGGGGTGGGCGCCGAGTGGCTCGTGGGCGCCGGCAGCGGCGCCACCGACGGGCGCGCGCGCGGCGCGGCCCCGCCGAGCGGCGGTGGCGGTGGCGGTGGCGGTGGGGGTGGCGGTGGCGGTGGCGGTGGCGGTGGCGCCTCGACGATCCCGCCTGGCGATCCCACCGGCGGCACCACCACGCGAAGCACGTCCGGCTACCTTGACACGCTGCTCACCGGTCGCTGGGAGATCTCCGGCGGCGACAACCCGGACCCGGCGATCGGTCAGTGCATCACCTTGCCGGCGCAGGGCACCTGCCCGGCGATCAGCCTGCGGCTGGCCGACTACGGGTTCATCGCCACCGGGCTGCAGGCCACCGAGATCACCCGCATGGAACTGTACTCGGGCGCCTCGTGCGTCGGCTCGAACCGCTTCGTCGGGGAATTCCGTCGGCAGATCCAGTTCAAGGCGTCGGACACGCTGATCACCGACGTGCGGTTCGGCACGCCTCCCGGCACGCAGATCGCCGTGCGCGAGGGCCAGTACGTCGGCAACGAAGAGGAGGTGGTGATCGAGGGCAGCTACACGCCCCCGGCCGGCTGCGACCCGCTGGACGTGCCGCCGCCGCCCGCGCAAGCGTGCGTCGACACGGTGTCGATCCGCATCGAGCAGGTCAACGGGCTGCCGAGGCTGTTCAAGCAGGACGACGGTGCCTGCCAGCCGGGCACCGTGCCCCCGCCGCCGCGCTTCTCCACGAGCTGGTTCACCACCGACGGGCAACGCAAGCGCTGACGACTCGCACACTCGCGGCGCACGTGCGTGCGCCGCGAGTGCGTGTCCGGGTGTCACGCACGCCCGAGGCCGGGCGGGCCCCGATCAGCTCGTGCAGGCGCAGGCCTTGCGAGGTCTGTCGGAGGGGTCCACCGGCGCACGTTCGGGCGCAGGGCGTCGAGCGTGCCGCTCGTGTGGAAGATGCTTGGGGTGGCTGATGGGACTCGAACCCACGACAACCGGAATCACAATCCGGGACTCTACCACTGAGCTACAGCCACCACCGGCCGCCGCGGCCAACGCCGCTGCGGCATGAGATCGGGCCAGCAACCTGGCCTGCCCGACAGGACTCGAACCTGTGACCCTCGGCTTAGAAGGCCGATGCTCTATCCAGCTGAGCTACGGGCAGAGCGCGTCCTGCGGGCGACGTCCGGGCCGTTCGGGCCAACCCGGCAACGGCCGGCAGTATAGCGCACGGGTCCGGGGCGCTGGTCGGGGCGAGAGGATTCGAACCTCCGACATCTTGCTCCCAAAGCAAGCACTCTACCGGGCTGAGCTACGCCCCGACGCTGCGCGAGTGTAGCGCATCGCCGCACCGCACAGCGGCGCGCGGCCCGAGGCGGGCTCGGATGGCGAGCGCGCCCGCGCTCAGGCGGCGAGCGCGTCGGCGATCCAGCGGGCGTGACGCTCCGCGTCGGCCGCGCTGCGCGCCTCGACCATCACGCGCAGCAGCGGCTCGGTGCCCGATGGACGGATCAGCACGCGGCCTTCGACGCCGAGTGCCTCCTCGACCTCGGCGCACGCGCGCTTCAGCCCGGGGTGCGACTGCCAGTCGAACCCGCGCTCGATCCGCACGTTGATCAGCTTCTGCGGCAGCAATTCGAGGTCCGCGGTCAGCTCGGCGAGCGATGCGCCGCCGCCACGCAGGGCCGACAGCACCTGCAGCGCGCTGATCGTGCCGTCGCCGGTGGTGTGCCGGTCCAGGCACAACAGGTGACCGGAGCCCTCGCCGCCGTACAGCCAGCCGCGGGACTGCAGCATCTCGAGCACGTAACGGTCGCCGACCTTCGCGCGCGCGAACCGCACGCCCATCCGCTCGAATGCCCGCTCCAGCCCGAAGTTGGTCATCAGCGTGCCGACCGCCCCGGCAACCGGGCCGTGGCGAGCCCGGTCCCGAACGATCAGGTAGAGCAGCTCGTCGCCGTCGTACAGGCGCCCGTCGCGGTCGCACATCAGCAATCGGTCGGCATCACCGTCGAGCGCGATGCCCAGGTCGGCGTCGTGCGCGAGCACCGCGTCGCGCAGCGACCCCGGATGGGTCGCCCCGACCCGCTCGTTGATGTTGAGCCCGTTGGGAGCCGTGCCGATCGGCACCACCTCGGCCCCGAGCTCGTGGAACACGGGCGGCGCCGTGTGATACGCGGCACCGTGCGCACAGTCGACCACGATGCGCATCCCGTGCAAGTCGAGCGCGTTCGGGAACGTGCTCTTGCAGAACTCGATGTAGCGCCCGGCGGCATCGTCGATGCGCTTTGCGCGGCCGAGGTCGGCCGAACGGACGCACCCCATCGGCTCCTCGAGCACGGCCTCGATCCGCTCCTCGAGTTCGTCCGGCAGCTTGTTGCCGTCGGCCGAGAAGAACTTGATGCCGTTGTCGTCGAACGGATTGTGCGACGCGCTGATCACCACGCCGGCGGACAGCCGCAGCGCTCGCGTCAGGTAGGCGACCGCCGGGGTGGGCAGCGGCCCCGACAGCATCACGTCCACGCCCGCGGCCGACAGTCCGGCTTCGAGCGAGGCCTCCAGCAGGTAGCCCGAGATCCGCGTGTCCTTGCCGATCAGCACCGACGGGCGCGAACCGCCGCGACGCGCGAGCACGCGCCCGGCGGCGAAGCCCAGGCGCATCACGAATTCGGGGGTGATCGGCGCCTCGCCCACCCGCCCCCGCACCCCGTCCGTGCCGAACCACTTGCGACCCATCCGTACGCTCCCTCGTGCGTCGATCAGCGTGCGTCGGCGATCGCCGACCAGACCTCGAGCGCATCGCGCGTCGGCGCGACGTCGTGCACGCGGACGATCCGCGCGCCCCGGGCGACCGCCGCGAGCATCGCCGCAAGCCCGGCCGGCAGCCGCTCGCCGACCGACCGACCGGTGAGCGCCCCGAGCATCGACTTGCGCGAGACCCCGACCATCACGGTCCAGCCGGCGGCCGCCAGCAGGTCGAGCCTTCCCAGCAGCGACAGGTTGTGCTCGAGCGTCTTGCCGAAGCCGATGCCCGGATCGACGACGATCCGGTCGGCCGAGACGCCTCGATCCTGCAGCGCCGCCGCACGCGCGACAAGCCGGTCGCGGACCTCGACGACCACGTCCCGATAGGCGGGCGCCTGCTGCATGGTCAGCGGGTCACCCTGCATGTGCATCACGCAACAGGCAACCCGTGCGTCGGCGGCGACCGCATCGCGGGCCGCCGGGTCGGCGAACCCCCCGACGTCGTTGATCATGTCCGCCCCGGCGGCGATCGCGGCGCGCATCACCTCGGGCTTGCGGGTGTCCACCGAGAGCGCGCACCCGCAGTCCCGCAGCCGCTCGAGCACCGGCATCAGCCGGTCGATCTCCTGCGCGGCGGGCACCGGCGCGGCCCCCGGACGGGTCGACTCCGCACCGAGGTCGAGCAGGTCCGCGCCCTGCTCGACCATCGCGAGCGCGTGCGCGACCGCCACCGACACGTCGATGAAGCGGCCGCCGTCGGAGAACGAGTCGGGGGTCAGGTTCAGCACCCCCATGACCAGCGGCCGGGCGAGCCCGAACGCGTGGCGGCCGCAGCGCAGACGGCCCGCTCCAGGGGGCAGGCCCGGACCCCCGGACTCGCCGCCGGGGGCCGGCACCGCCGAGTGCCCTGCGGTCAGGCGGCGGGCGCGGCCGGCGCCGCGGGTGCGACCGGGCCGGGATTCGGCGCGGCGGGCGGGGTGCCCGGCTGATTGCCGCCGCGGTCCTTCGGGGGACGCGGCGCACGACCGGCGACGATGTCCTCGATCTGCTCGGCGTCGATGGTCTCCCACTCGAGCAGCGCCTTGGCCATCACCTCGATCTTTTCGCGGTTGTCCTCGATGATCCGTCGTGCCACCGAGTACTGATCGTCGATGATGCGCCGGATTTCGGAGTCGACCTTGCGCATCGTCTCCTCGGACATGTTGGTGGTCTTGGTGATCGACCGGCCGAGGAAGATCTCGCCCTCGTTCTCCGCGTAGACCATCGGGCCGAGCACATCGCTCATGCCGTAGCGGGTAACCATGTCGCGAGCGAGCGCGGTGGCACGCTCGAAGTCGTTCGAGGCGCCGGTGGTCATCTGGTTCATGAAGACCTCCTCGGCGATGCGACCGCCGAAGAGCACCGAGATCATGCTCTTCATCCGCTCGCGGTCCATGCTGTAGCGGTCTTCGGTGGGCAGCTGCATCGTCACGCCCAGAGCCCGGCCGCGCGGGATGATCGTGACCTTGTGGACCGGGTCGGTCTTGGGCAGCATGCGCGCGACGATCGCATGGCCGGACTCGTGGTACGCGGTGTTGCGCCGCTCCTCTTCGGGCATCACGATCGAGCGCCGTTCGGCGCCCATGATGATCTTGTCCTTCGCGCGCTCGAAGTCGACCATCTCCACCAGGCGGCCGCTGCGGCGCGCAGCGAAGAGCGCGGCCTCGTTGACCAGATTGGCGAGGTCCGCTCCCGAGAACCCCGGCGTGCCGCGCGCGATCACGTCGGCCTTGACGTCCGGCCCGATCGGGACCTTGCGCATGTGCACGTTCAGGATCTGCTCGCGGCCGCGGATGTCCGGCAGCGACACCACCACCTGGCGGTCGAAGCGGCCGGGGCGCAGCAGTGCCGGGTCGAGCACGTCCGGCCGGTTGGTGGCGGCGATCACGATGATGCCCTGGCCGGTCTCGAAGCCGTCCATCTCGACCAGCAGCTGATTGAGCGTCTGCTCGCGCTCGTCGTTGCCGCCGCCGAGGCCCGCGCCGCGCTGGCGGCCGACCGCGTCGATCTCGTCGATGAACAGGATGCAGGGTGCGTGCTTCTTCGCCTGCTCGAACATGTCGCGCACCCGGGCGGCGCCCACGCCGACGAACATCTCGACGAAGTCCGATCCGGAGATGCTGAAGAACGGGACCTTGGCCTCGCCGGCGATGGCCTTGGCAAGCAGCGTCTTGCCGGTGCCGGGCGAGCCCACCATCAGCACGCCGCGCGGGATGCGCCCGCCGAGCTTCTGGAACTTGGAGGGGTCTCGCAGGAACTCCACCAGTTCCTGGACCTCCTCCTTGGCCTCGTCGCAGCCGGCGACGTCGGCGAAGGTGACTGTGTTGTTCGACTCGTCGAGCATGCGCGCACGGCTCTTGCCGAACGAGAACGCACCGCCGCGGCCGCCACCCTGCATCTGCCGCATGAAGAACACCCAGACACCGATCAGCAACAGCATCGGGAACCAGCTGATGAAGATGCTCATCAGCAGCGACTGCTCCTCCTCGGGCTTGGCGTTGACCTGTACGCCGAACTTCATCAGGTCAGACACCATCCAGATGTCGCCCGAACCCGGCGAGTACACGGTGACCGGACGCCCTTCCTTGGTGCGGGCACGCAGCGTACGACCATCGACGACCACGCTGTCGATGCGCCCCGCCTTGGCTTCCTCCATGAACTGCGAGTACGGCATGTCGCCGCCCCGGACCTGTCGGGTGTCGAACTGCTTGAACACCGTGAACAGGACCAGCGCGATCACCAGCCAGACCGCCGCCTTCGAGAACATGTTGTTCACTGAACCGCTCCTATGCCGCGGCGGTTCATGCGCCGCGCAAACACTTCATTCTACGCCCATTCGATCGACGGAACCGGCCGCCGGTCGATTGTCAAGCCCCGGGCGCGCGTGCGGGTTCGCCGACGCCGCGCTTCACTCCGCGGCCGAGCAGGTAGGTCTCGGCCGACTTCTCGCGCGACGCCTTGGGCTTCCTGACCGCCACCGTCACGAAGGCCCGCTTGAACGCCTCGACGATCTGGCTGTAGCCGCTGCCGTGGAAGCACTTGACCAGCAGAGCGCCCGACGGCTTGAGCCATCGCACCGAGAACTCGAGCGCGAGGTCGGCCAGATGGCCCATCCGCGCCGCGTCCGCCGGCCCGACGCCGCTGAGGTTGGGGGCCATGTCGGAAACCACAAGATCGACCTTCGCCCCGCCGAGCATCGTCTCGAGGCGGGCGAGCGTCTCGTCGTCGCGGAAGTCGCCCTGCAGGAACTCGACGTCGGCGACCGGCACCATCGGCAGCAGATCGATCGCGATCACGCGCCCGTCGATGCCGCCGCCGGGCTTCGCGAGCCGCTCGCGCAGCACCTGCGACCAGCTGCCCGGCGCGCTGCCGAGGTCAACGACGATCTGGCCGGGCCTCACCAGCCGGTCCTGGTCGTCGATCTCCAGCAGCTTGAACGCGGCGCGGGAACGGTACTGCCGCTGCTGAGCGAGCTTGACGTACGGATCGTTCAGGTGGGCGTGCATCCACGCCTTGCTGAAGCGGTTCTTCACGATGTCGGCCGTCTACAATGCGCGGATGGATCCCGATGACCTCGCCACTGCGCCACCGTGCACGCCCCTTGAACTCACCGGCGCGCAGCGCCGAGAACTGCGCGCGCGGGCGCACGCGCTCGACCCGCTGGTGCGGGTGGGCGACGCCGGACTCACCGACGCCGTGGTCACGGAGACCGATCGCGCGCTGACCGCGCACGGCCTGGTCAAGGTGCGGGTGTTCGGCGACGACCGCGGTGCGCGCGAGGCGATCGCGACCCGGCTGGTCGAGCGGCTGGGCTGTGCGCTCGTGCAGTCGATCGGCAAGCTGCTGGTGCTGTGGCGCCCGATCGCGGCGCCGGCAGCCCCCGCGGCAACGCCCATCCGTCGGCGCGCGCCCGCGGTACCGAAGAAACTCGCTGCGCAGGGACGCACGGCACCGCGTCGCCCGTCGTCGCCGGCCCGCGCGACCACGGCGGGCGAAGCGGTCCCCTCGCGGCGCCCCCCCTCCGGACGGCGGGCCGGCCCCGGCATGCGGACGTCACGCGGGGCGCTGGATGCCGGAGCTCGGCCGCGCGGCGCCCCGGCTGCGGACGCAACGTCCGGGGCCTCGCGACGGAATGCACCGCGCACCGGCGCCGCGCCCGCCCGGGGGGCCGCGCGCGACGGCGGGGCGGCACGTACCGGAGCCCGGCCCTCGACGCCCCGTGGCGCCGGCGCGGCACGCGGTGGTTCGGCATCACGCGGCCGCGCCCCGGCCCGCGGGGGCGCCCCGTCCGGGGGCGGCGCCCAACCCCGGAGCGGCGCCGCGACGAGAAGGCCCAACGCGGACCGCGGCGTCGGCGGCACCCGATCGTCCCGCATCGGTCCGACCGCGCGCCCGGCGGGTCGCCCGACGCCCGGCGCAGGGCCGGTTCGTACCCCGGCGCCCCGCCGGGGCTCGGCGGGGTCGGTGGACTCGGCCGTGCGGGCCTCGCCGGCGCGACGCGGCGCCGGTACCTCGCCGGCACGACCGCCCTCGGCGAGCCCGCGGCGCGGCGCAGGATCGGTCACAGGTAGCGCACGTCCAGCACCTCGTACGCGCGGCGGCCGCCGGGGGCGTTGACCTCGGCCAGGTCGCCCGCGGACTTGCCGATCAGGGCCCGGGCGATGGGGCTGGACACCGAGATCTTCCCCTGCTTGATGTCGGCCTCGTCGTCGCCGACGATCTGGTAGGTGACCGTCCCGCCGGAGCCGACGTCCTCGAGCTCGACCGTGGCACCGAAGACCACCCGGCCGTCGGCGTCGAGCGTGCTCGGATCGATCACCTGCGCGGCCGCGAGCTTGGCCTCGATCTCGGCGATGCGGCCCTCGATGAACCCCTGCCGCTCCTTGGCGGCGTCGTACTCGGCGTTCTCCGACAGATCGCCCTGCGCACGCGCCTCGGCGATCGCAGCGATCACCGCAGGCCGGTCCACCGACTTCAGCCGCTGCAGCTCGTCCTTCAAGCGCTGGGCGCCGCGCACCGTCAACGGGATGGTGGTCATTCGCGTACTCCAAAAAAGAACGCGCCCCGGACAGCGCTGACCGGGGCGACGGCGCGCGAGTGTAGCACCCGGCGCGGCGGCGTCCGGCGGGCCCGGACGAGGTTCCGGGGCATTCAGGCGAGCAGCACCGGCAGCACGAACGCGAACAGCCCACCCACGGCCCAGACGGCGACCGATGCCCACCAGATCCGCAGCGACAGACGGCGCGCGCGCATGCAGGCCCCGGCCAGCGCCGGGTCGATCGGGCACGGCAACCACCGTGCGCGCCACTGCAGGGCCCCCGCGAGCGCGAGCGCCGCAGCCGAGCCGACGAACAGCGCGACCTTGTGCTGCGACAGCCAGACCAGCTGCGGCACCGCGCCGACGAGCGAGGCGAGCGTGGCGCCGGCGCCGATGGACACCAGCAGCGCGGGCAGCGCGCAGCACAGCAGCGTGGACGCGCTCGCGAACAGCGCGATCGTCGCCGAGGAGCGGTGTCCCTCTGGACCGGCCGCCCGCGCGGCCGCCGTCCCCGGCCGCACCGCGCTCAACGGCGTTGCACCGAGGCGCGGATCTGGTCGACCGACGCGTCGACCCGCGCGATCTCGGTGACCTTGTAGCCCGAATCGACGATCATCCGGCCGAGCTCGGCGTCGGTCAGGCCGCGCCCGCTGCGAAAGCCGACCGCCACGATCCGGTTCTCGAGAGAGACGAAGATGCGCTCGACTTCGGCGCGGGCCTTGAGCTTCTTCTCGATGCCTTGCGCGCAGAACGCGCAGACCATGCCGTCGACCCCGATCCGGGCGGTCTTGGTGGGGTCTGCCCATGCGGGGGAGACGATGCCGAGAGCCACCAGCGCGGCGGCGATCCAGTGCTTGAACATGTCGTTGACTCCTGAGTCGAAGAGCGGCGTCGCCGCTCAGAATACGTGCATCACGTTGAACATCCAGCTGCCGCGGTTGCTGCGGCCGATCTCGAACCACCACGCCTTGCGGAACAACCGCAGCGCGGGCGTCACCTCGGTGCCGGACATCAGGGGGACGCGGCGCTCGCCCTTGAGCAGCAGCCACGCGGCCCAGTCCTCGTAGTCGGCGGCATACGGCGCCCAGCCGAGCGTCAGCGAATCGATCCGATAGCTGAACGCGTCACTGCGCCACCAGTGGACGTTGCCGTTCACGTACCACCGCCGCGACTCCCAGTCGGCCTGCAGTCCGCCGTGCCAGGTGGCCTCGGTGCCTCCGAAGAAGTTGCCGCGGGACGCCCCTGCGCCGCCGAACGCGTAGAAGTTGGCGACGCTGTCGGGCGCGTGGATCCGGTGCAGCAACAGGTTCGCCTGGAGGTACCCGATGTCGGTGACCCGGCCGTGCCGCCCGGCGTGCGTGCCCCGCAGCTCGGTCCAGCCGACGCCCGCGGACAGCCGCGGCGTGATCCCGTACATCGCCTCGGCCATCCGCATCTCGGAGGTGCCGTAGGCCATCACCATCCACAGGTCCTTGCCGATGAACAGCCCGGCGTGGGCACTGGGGGCCGCCACGGCAACGCCGGCGGCGATGGCGATCGCCGCGGTGCGGCGTCGTGAGAAGGTCATGAGCACTCCGAGCAGAGATGCGGACGCGGCGCCGCGGCGCCGCCCGGCCGATGCGCGCTCAGGCGGTCGGCGGCCGCTCCTCGGGTGCGCGCTCGAAGCGGGCCGCGCGGGCGGGCGGCGCGCTGACATCGTCCGCCGCGGCGATTCGAGCCGCCGGGCGCCGATCGACCGGCAGCAGCGCCGTCTGACCGAGATCGCACACGTCGGCGAGTGGGCAGTCCGACGCCGCGCTCGGCAGCGATCGGTCCGCATCGTCCGCAAGGCCCACCGCAACCGCGGGCGGGGCATCGTCGTTCGCCCGCGCGGGCTCGCCGGCGCCGGCCGGCGCGACCGCGATCTCGGCACCCGCCCACGCGGTCGATGTCGGGCAGTGAAGCGCACACAGCTGCGCGCCGAACTGCACGATCCAGGCGAGCAGCAGCACGAGCACGCCCATCCGGACGGTGCGCGACGGTGCGCTGCACGTGTGCATTCGGCCCATCCTTCCGAGTCTAGGTCAGCGCCGCCGGTCCGCCCGCGGTCTCCCGACGGGCGGCAGGGTCAGACCGCCGCGAGCGATCGGTGAAGGGCCTGCAGCGGGTAGACCTCCAGCCCCTGGACCTGGCGCATCCCCTGCACGGCGGCGGATGCCCCGGCGAGGGTCGTGTAGTAGGTGATGCGCTGGGCGAGCGCCGTCGTGCGCAGCGCACGCGAGTCGGCGACCGCGCTGCGCTTCTCCTCGACGCTGTTGACCACCATCGAGATCTCGCCGTTCTTCATCAGGTCGACCACGTTCGGACGCCCCTCCTGGACCTTGTGCACCGTGGTCACCGGCAGGCCGGCGGCGGAGATCGCCGCCGCGGTGCCGCGGGTCGCGACCAACCCGAATCCCATCTCGTGCAGCGCGCGCGCCACTTCGACCGCGCGAGGCTTGTCGGCGCCTTTCACCGAGATGAACGCCTTGCCGCCGGTGGGCAGCTTCACGCCAGCGGCGAGCTGCGACTTCACGAACGCCTCGGCGAACGACTGACCGACGCCCATCACCTCGCCGGTCGACTTCATCTCGGGGCCGAGGATCGTGTCCACCCCGGGGAACTTGACGAACGGGAACACCGCCTCCTTGACCGAGTAGTACGGCGGCACGACCTCGCGGGTGACGCCCTGGGTCGCGAGCGTCTGGCCGACCATGCACCGCGCGGCGACCTTCGCGAGCGGGATGCCCGTGGCCTTGGACACGTACGGCACCGTTCGCGATGCACGGGGATTGACCTCGAGCACGAACACGGTCGCCTCGCCGGCGGGGTCGCGCTGGATCGCGAATTGCACGTTCATCAGGCCGATCACGTTCAGCGCCTTGGCCATCACCGCGGTCTGCCGCTTGAGTTCCGCGATCAGCTCGGCCGACAACGAGTAAGGCGGCAGCGAGCAGGCCGAATCGCCCGAGTGGACGCCGGCCTGCTCGATGTGTTCCATCACGCCGCCGATCAGCACCTGTTCGCCGTCGGCGATGCAATCGACGTCGACCTCGATCGCATCGTTCAGGAAGCGGTCGAGCAGCACCGGACTGTCGTTGGAGACCTTGACCGCCTCGCGCATGTACCGCTCGAGATCCCGCTGCTCGTGAACGATCTCCATCGCGCGACCGCCGAGCACGTAGCTCGGGCGCACGACGAGCGGATAACCGATCTCCTGCGCGAGCGCGAGCGCCTCGGCCTCGTTGCGTGCGGTACGGTTGGGCGGCTGGCGCAGGTTCAGCTTGACCAGCAGCTTCTGGAAGCGCTCGCGGTCCTCGGCGATGTCGATCGATTCGGGGCTGGTGCCGATGATCGGCACGCCCGCCGCCTCGAGCGGCTTGGCCAGCTTGAGCGGCGTCTGGCCGCCGTACTGCACGATCACGCCGACCGGCTTCTCGCGGTCGACGATCTCCAGCACGTCCTCGAGCGTCAGCGGCTCGAAGTACAGCCGGTCGGAGGTGTCGTAGTCGGTCGAGACCGTCTCCGGATTGCAGTTGACCATGATCGTCTCGAACCCGGCGTCCTTCAACGCGAACGCCGCGTGCACGCAGCAGTAGTCGAACTCGATCCCCTGCCCGATCCGGTTCGGCCCGCCGCCGAGCACGACGATCTTCCTGCGCTCGGTCGGCTCGGCTTCGCACTCGTCCTCGTAGGTCGAGTACAGGTACGCGGTGGTGGTCGCGAACTCGGCCGCGCAGGTGTCCACCCGCTTGAACACCGGCCGCACGCCGAGCCGATGGCGCAGCTTGCGCAGCTCGGCCTCGGTGGTATCGAGCAGATAGGCCAGCCGGCGGTCGGAGAACCCCTTGCGCTTCAGGAACCGCAGCGTCGCCGCGTCCAGGTCGGCGAGCGTGCCCTTCTCGACGTCGAGCTCGATGCGCACGATCTCCTCGATCTGGGCGAGGAACCACGGGTCGATGCGGGTGAGGGCGTGGACCTCGTCGAGGCTGAAGCCCTGGGCGAACGCGTCGCCGACGTACCAGATCCGCTCGGGACCCGGCTCGCCGAGCTCCTCCTCGATGGTCTCGCGATCGACGGTCTTCTGGTTGAGGCCGTCCACGCCGACCTCCAGGCCGCGAAGCGCCTTCTGGAAGCTCTCCTGGAAGGTACGACCGATCGCCATCACCTCGCCGACCGACTTCATCTGCGTGGTGAGGTGGGCGTCGGCCTGCGGGAACTTCTCGAACGCGAAGCGCGGCACCTTGACGACCACGTAGTCGATCGACGGCTCGAACGACGCCGGCGTCGCCCCGCCGGTGATGTCGTTGCGCAGTTCATCGAGCGTGTAGCCGACCGCGAGCTTGGCGGCGATCTTGGCGATCGGAAAGCCGGTGGCCTTCGAGGCGAGCGCGGAGGAGCGGCTCACGCGCGGATTCATCTCGATCACGATCATCCGCCCGGTCGCCGGGTCGATCGCGAACTGCACGTTCGATCCGCCGGTGTCGACGCCGATCTCGCGCAGGATCGCGATCGAGGCGTCGCGCATCAGTTGGTACTCCTTGTCGGTCAGCGTCTGCGCGGGAGCGACCGTGATCGAATCGCCGGTGTGGATGCCCATCGGGTCGAGGTTTTCGATCGAGCACACGATGATGCAGTTGTCCCGCCGGTCGCGGACCACCTCCATCTCGAATTCCTTCCACCCGATCAGGCTCTCCTCGATCAGCAGCTCGCCGGTGGGCGAGGCATCCAGGCCGCGCTTGCAGATCGTCTCGAACTCCTCGGCGTTGTAGGCGATCCCACCGCCGGTGCCGCCGAGCGTGAAGCTCGGCCGGATGATCACCGGAAAGCCGACGGTGCGCTGCACCTGCCACGCCTGCTCGAGCGAGTGCGCGATGCCCGAGCGCGCCGAGCCCAGCCCGATGCGGGTCATCGCCTCCTTGAACTTCAGGCGGTCCTCGGCCTTGTCGATCGCCTGCGGCGAGGCGCCGATCAGTTCGCAGCCGTAGCGCTCGAGCACGCCGTGACGGTGCAGGTCGAGCGCGCAGTTGAGCGCGGTCTGCCCACCCATCGTCGGCAGGATCGCGTCGGGGCGCTCCTTGTCGATGATCCGCTCGACCACCTGCCAGGTGATCGGCTCGATGTAGGTGACATCGGCGGTCTCCGGGTCGGTCATGATCGTGGCCGGATTGCTGTTGACCAGCACGACCCGGAACCCCTCCTGGCGCAGCGCCTTGCAGGCCTGCGCCCCGGAGTAGTCGAACTCGCACGCCTGGCCGATCACGATCGGGCCGGCGCCGATGATCAGGATGCTCTTCAGATCGGTACGCTTGGGCATCTCAGGCACGCTCCATCAGGCCGACGAAGCGATCGAACAGAACACTGATGTCATGCGGGCCGGGGCTCGCCTCGGGGTGGCCCTGAAAGCAGAACGCGGGCCGATCGGTGCGAGCCAGGCCCTGGATCGAACCGTCGAACAGCGACACGTGCGTGATCCGCAGCTGCGCGGGCAACGTGGCCGGATCGACCGCGAAGCCGTGGTTCTGACTGGTGATCAGCACCTGGCCGGTCTCGAGGTCCTTGACCGGGTGGTTCGCCCCGTGGTGA
>JBIKMO010000374.1:0-3977 GCA_044359175.1 Burkholderiaceae bacterium
CTTCCTCTGCGCTTCGGCCCGCGCCTGGTCCAGCGCGGTCAGCGCTGCCGCGAGCTGACGGTCGGCGAACGCCTTGTCCAGCACCAGCCGGTCGAACGCCGGCGACTTGCTCACCAGGCCGCCGGCCCGGCCGAGCACCCGCGCGTTCTCGTCGGCGATCGCCTTCTCGATCGCCTTCACGCGGCTCTCCAGCGACGGGATCTGCGGATTGTCCGGCGACACCTGCCGCACCTGCGCGAGCTGGTTCTCGGCCACCATCAGTTCCTCGCGCAGCTTCAGCACGCCCTGCAGCTGCAGCGCGCCCTGGCGATCGGGGTCGAACACCGAGCGGTCGGCGCGGAAGCCGGACAGCGCGCCCGCCGCGTCGCGCGCCCGCTGCTCGGCGAGCTTCACCTCGTTCTCGGCCACCTGGATCAGGTCGCGGCGGCTGCGGATGTTCATGTTGTTGACCAGCCGCTCGCCCATCTCCAGCAGCAGCTCGTTGATGCGCTTCGCGTCCTCGGCGGTGTACGCGCGCACCTGCAAGATGGAGATCGACGACACGCTGTCGTACGTGATGCCGATGTGCTTCTGGTAGTAGCGGTGCAGCGCTTCGAAGCTGTCGTCCGGGTCCAGCCCGGGGAAGCGGTTGAAGAGGTCGATGTCCTCGCTGGTGAACGCGCGCCGAACGCCCAGCTTGTCGTCGAGCTCGCGCAGTGCGTCCCGGCTCTTGATGAAGTCGTGCACCGAGTACGTGTCGTCCTGCGCACGCGAGAACGCGGTCCCCTGCAACAGCGCCCCGATGCCGGACATCTGCGGTCGCTGCGGATTCCTCACCAGGAACCGCGACTCCGAGATGTAGACGTCCGACGCGACCGCGCCGAAGTACACGCCGGCCGCGAGCGTCGGCAGCAGCACGGTGATCGCGAACAGGCCGTTGAAGCGGCGCATCAGCCGCCTGAAGCGCGATGGCCTCGCCGGCGCGGCCGGTGCCGCGGGCGTGGCCGTCGCGACCACGGCGGCATCATCCACGCCGGCCGCGGCCTCGTCCTTCCTGCTGTCGTCGTCTGGCTGTTTTCTTAGCATCGGTCTGTGCCGACCGCTTCCTCGGTGGGGCCGGGCCGTCCCGCGTCTTGCGCGGGACCGCGCGGCCGCCCGATCGGCGGCTCCTCGGGGTTTCAGGTCACTTCGACTTCGGCCGCGGCAGGCCGCGGTGCCCGGTGCTGGGAGGCCGGCGCGGACTCGCCGCGACGCCAGCGCAACGTGGCGCCGACGGGCGCGAGCAGCGCGTCGTACAGGTCCAGCGTACGTTCGGTCATCAGGTCGGCGCGGAACTCGTTCTGGTAGCGCCCGCGCGCGGTCGCACCCATCCGAAGCCGCAGCGCGGGGTCGTCGAGCAGCCGCGCGAGCGCACCGGCGAGCGCACCCACGTCGCCCACGGGCACGTTCAGCCCGGTACGTTCGTGCTGGTTCACCCACGGCACGCCCGAGCCGGCGATGTCGGTCGCCACGATCGGGCGGCCCATCACCATCGCCTCGACCATCGCCACGCCGTAGGCTTCGGCGCGCAGCGTGGACGGCATGCAGAACACGTCGCAGGCCTCGAACCAGCTGAACAGCTCGTGGTCCTGCACGTGCCCGAGCATCACCACCTTGTCGCCCAGCCCGCGGCGGGCGACGTCGCGCTGCAGCTGCGCCAGGCGCTGGCCGTCGCCGCCGATCAGCACGCGACAGTCGGCGGGCAGACGCTCGGCCGCGCGGATCAGCACCTCGAAGCCCTTGTAGTGGGTCATGCGGCCGAGCGCGAACACCAGGCGGCAGCCGGGGAAGCGGGCGCGGATCTGGGCCGCGGTGACCGCGCGCGGCTGGCCGCGCGCGTCGCCGATGCCGATCGGGATCACGGTCACCTTGTCCTGAACCGCGCGCAACGCCTCGGAGGCCTGCGCATAGGCGAGGCTGGTCGCGATCACCGCGTCGGCGCGGCGCAGCACCCAGTCTTGCAGCGGTCGATACACGTGCATCGCTGTCCGCTGGCGAACGACGTCGCTGTGCCAGTGCACCACCAGCTTGGCTTGCGGCCGGGCGAGGAACACCGCGAGGGCGCCCATGGGGTCGGGCATGTGCAGGTGGATCACGTCGTAGAGGGCGTGCCTGCGCGCAAGCTCGCCGACCATCGCGGGTGCGACCGACGTGGACAGCACGCGCCCGAGCGATCCGGCGCGCACCACCGTGTAGCCGGCATCGGCCGCGTCGGCCACGGTGGCGGGCAGGTGGTGCGAGCACAGCACGTCGGTGGGCGTGCCGGCGCGGTTCAGACCCTCGGTGAGCTCCCAGGCGACGGTCTCGATGCCACCCATCACCGGCGGGTAGAACTTGCTGATCTGCAGCGCGCGTCCGGGTGTGCGAACCGCGTTCGCGTCGGCCCGCGCACGCCCCCGCCGCGCGGACCACGGCTCGGCATCGCCGCGGCGCCGCTCGAGCACCCCCGCGGCGGCGGCCGCTGCCGGCGGAAGCAGCGCGGGCACGTCGATCAGTCCGAAGCTCGAAGTGTCGAGTGACATGGCGGTGGACGGGCGTGAACGGTTCGTCGGAACACAGCCTATGCGGGGTCGCCGCTCAGGACAGCGCATCTCTGGGGTCGCGCCGCCGGCCGGCGCGCGCCCGTCGATGGGCGGCGCACCGGCGTTGCGGCGGGGCGCCGGACCGGCCGACACCCCGCCGCGCGCATGCGCGGCGGCGCGGACGCTCACCTTCGACCGGGCGGATTCGGTGCGCCGCAGCGACGCGACGGACGGTTGCCGGCACGGGGTGGGCGGCACGCCGGGCGGCGTTGCGACGCACCGGGTCGGATCGCCGAAAACGTTCATCGGATCATGCACTTGGGCGATGGACCCGGCGCGCGCCGGCGGGCCGGGGCGGCCACGTCGGCGGACGGTGACCTGCACGCGGCCCCGCCTCAGCCGACGGCGGACTGCTGCATCGCCGCAGCCACGCCCTGCCCGGAGGCGATCCGCGCGAGCGCGGCGTCGCACAGCGCCTGCGCCGCCTCGGGCGTGCCGGCTTCGGCGTAACACCGCAGCTCGGGCGCGTTGCCGGACGGACGCAGGTGCACGATGTCGTGGTTCGCGAACCGCGCGCGCAGCCCGTCGGTGAGGTTCACGTCGATCAGCCGGCCGGAACGCGGCGCGAGCAGCTGGCCTACCGCTTCGGGCTCGTAGGTCAGCCGGGCGATCAGTGCGGCGCCGCGCTCGGGCGCGAAGGCCTGCAGCCGGCCGCTCGCGGTGAAGCGCGCGGGCAGCGTGTCGGCCAGCGCCGACAGCGGCACGCGGCGCTGCCGCGCGAGCGTCAGCAGCGCGAGCATCGGCAGCACGGCGTCGCGCGTGGGCAGCGGCGCGAGGCGCCGGCCGAGCCGTATCGCGGGGCTGCCGAGCAGGACGCCGCCGTTGGCCTCGTAGCCGGCCACGAGCTGCGCGTCGCCGCGCGCCGCGGCGGCCATGCCGGCGATCACGTACGGCGAGCCGATCCGCGTTCGGATCACGCTGCGGAACGCGTGGCAGAGCTCGACCGCGGTGTTGCTGCTCACCGGCGTGACCACCGCGTCGGCGCCGATCGCGATCGCGGTCAGCAGCCCGACCGCGTCGCCGCGCAGGAAGGTGCCGCGCTCGTCGGCGACGAGCGGCCGGTCGGCGTCGCCGTCGGTCGACAGCAGCGCGTCGAAGCGGTGCTCGGCGGCCCAGCGGCGGGCGCGCTCGACGTCCTCGGGCCCGACGGCCTCGGTGTCGACCGGCACGAAGGTGTCGGTGCGCCCGAGCCGCAGGACCTCGGCGCCGAGCGTGCCGAGGAGCTCGCACAGCAGGTCGCGCGCGACGCTCGAGTGCTCCCACACCGCCACCCGCAGGCCGGCGAGCGAGCCGGGCTCGAAGAAGCCGGCGTAGCGGCGCAGGTAGGCCTCGCGCGCCGCGGCGTCGGGCTCGGGCAGGCGGGCGGGCACGGACGCG
>JBIKMO010000111.1:0-13746 GCA_044359175.1 Burkholderiaceae bacterium
GTGACCTGCGGGCCGTACGACGTGCCGAGCAGCGCACCCCGCGTGGTCGAGAACTTCCTCGACCTCGCCCACTTCGGCTTCGTGCACGCCGGCAGCCTCGGCGACCCCGAGCGGGTCGCAATCGGCGACTACCAGGTCGACGAGACCCCGACCGGCGTCGTCGCCACCGGCTCCCGGGTCTGGCAGCCGGCCTCCAGCGTGCAGGCCGCGGGCGGCGCGTGGGTCGAGTACACCTACGCAGTGGTCGGCCCGTACACCGCGCTGCTCACCAAGGCGCCGCAGGCCGGCGGCGCCCTCATCGACGGGTTCCGCGAGGCGATCGCGCTGTTCGTCTGCCCGGTCACCCCCGAGTCCTGCCGGGTGTGGTTCCGTCTGGCGATCGCCGACTTCACGTCGGACGACGACCGGCTGCGCGCGTTCCAGGACGCGATCTTCGCCCAGGATGCGCCGATCGTCGCGTCGCAGCGCCCCCGGCGACTGCCGCTCGATCCGGCGGCCGAACTGCACTGCGCGGCCGACCGGGCCTCGGCCGCGTATCGCCGCATGCTGCGCCGGCTCGGGGTGTCGTTCGGCACCTGCTGAACGGGCCGCGCTATGCGAGCTCGAAGCTGACGTCCTGGGCCCCCTCCCACAACACCTTGACGCCGAGCGCGCGCAGGTGCTCGCGCCCCTCGACCACGGTGAGGAAGTGGTTGCCGGCCAGCTGCCCCATCTTGGAGGCGAAGCAGCACGAGCCGTAGGCGATCAGGATCTCGGTCTCGCTGAAGCCGCCCGGGTAGAACAGCACGTCGCCGACCGACGGGTGGCTCGTGTGGTTCTCGAAGCCCACGCCGAGCTGGAACTCGCCGAGCGGCACCCAGCAGGCTTCGCCGCTCCAGCGCACGTGGATCAGTTTCTGCCGATACGGCAGCAGCTTCAGGAAGGCGTCGACGGTCTTCGGCGCGTCCGGGTGGGTTTCGGCGACGAAGGTGTGGCCAGCGGCGGTGATCCGGAGTCGGGGCATGGCGGTCAGGGGGTCGGTCGGTGGGTGGGGGGCGGCCCGCGCCGGTTGCGCCAGGTGGCCACCAGGATGATGCACGCGAGTGCGAGGGTGATCGCGTTGGCGGCGATCACCGGCCAGGCCCGCAGCAGCACGCCGTAGGCGAGCCACAGCGCCACGCCGCAGGTGAACAGCAGGTACATCGGCAGAGACACGCCCGAGGTGTCGCGGGTGCGCAGGGTGAGCGCCGCCTGGGGCACGAACGATGCGGTGGTGAGGAGGGCGGCGGCGTAGCCGACCCAGTCGTGGACGTTCGGCGCAGCAGGCATGATCGGGGGTTCCGGGGCGGCGCGGCGGGCGCGCGCTGCGCCGCCGGGCCGATGATGCCATCGACGCCGCCGGTTCGCGGCGTCGGCCCCGGATCGATGGCCGGTGGTCGGACGGGGCATTGAATCCGCGCCCCCCGGTCTGATATAGCATCCCGGCGCCGAGCTGCGGCGTCGGCCCCTTATCCTGCGGAGTGTCCAGCGATGAAACGGATCGTGCTGTTCGTGCTGACCAACCTGGCGGTGATGCTGGTCCTCGGCGTCGTCGTCCACCTGCTCGGCCTGAACCGCTTCCTCACGGCCAACGGTCTGAGCGTGAGCGGGCTGCTCGGCTTCGCCGCGGTGATGGGTTTCGGCGGCGCATTCATCTCGCTGCTGATGAGCAAGCCGATGGCCAAGTGGAGCACCGGCGCGAAGGTGATCAACGACTCGCACGACCCGACGCACATGTGGATCGTGCAGACGGTCGCGCGCTTCTCGGACAAGGCCGGCATCAAGATGCCCGAGGTTGCGATCTACGACGGCGAGCCGAATGCGTTCGCCACCGGCGCCTTCAAGAACTCGGCGCTGGTCGCGGTGTCCACCGGCCTGCTCGCGAGCATGCGCCGCGACGAGGTCGAGGCGGTGATCGGCCACGAGGTCGCGCACGTCGCCAACGGTGACATGGTCACGCTCACGCTGATCCAAGGGGTGATGAACACCTTCGTCGTGTTCATCTCGCGCCTGGTCGGCTACTTCGTCGACAAGGTCGTGCTGCGCAACCAGGACGACGCGCCCGGCATCGGCTACTTCGTGACGACGATCGTGCTCGACATCCTGCTCGGGGTGCTCGCCGCGGTCGTGGTGGCCTGGTTCTCGCGGCAGCGCGAGTACCGCGCGGACGCGGGCGCCGCGGCGCTGATGGGCCGCAAGCAGCCGATGATCGATGCGCTCGCCCGACTGGGCGGGCTGGAACCGGGTGAATTGCCCAAGACCGTGCAGAACATGGGCATCAGCAGCAAGCCCGGGGGGCTCATGGCGCTGTTCTCGTCGCATCCGCCGATCGAGGACCGGATCCGCGCGCTGCAGCAGTCGGCCTGACCGGTCCGATCACCCCGCGGCCGGCGCCGGGGCGACCCGCGCCGGCCGCGGTGTTTCCGACCAGCAGCCAACCCACCCACACCAGGTTCACGGCCGGGACCGCCACCCACAGCGCGTGCCACCGGTTCAGCCCGAGCTGCTGCACGCGGCCCGCGGTCGCACGCCACGCCAGCCACCAGGCCGGCAGCGCCGCGACCGCCAGCCCCAGGGCGAGCGTGTCGCTCGAGGTTTCCCCCGCCGCCCAGGCGAGCGCCGCGAGCGCGGCCCAGCTCAGGCCGAACGGGAGCCGGCCGCAGCGCAGCGCCGGGCGCGCGCGGGCGACTGCCGCGAACGGAGCCGCGGCGGCGGCGGCGAGCAGCAGATCGGGCAGCGCATCGGTCACGGCGGCGGGGCGGGTCCGGGTGGCCCGGACGCTACGCGCGGCGCTCCGGCCCCACGCGGCCGCGGCCGACGGACGGACGGCCGCGCGCGCCGCGTAGAATGCGCCCGCGCCCGATCGGGCGCTCGGCCCGCTCCGGGCCCGCCGGGTGCCGCAGCCGGATCGACTGCCGCCGTGTCCGAGGACATCCCGTGGACGACGTCCGACGCGTCGAACGCCTCTCCTGGCCCCGATCGCCAGCCGGTCGACGGCGCGCCCTTCGGGCCGCGTCGGCCGCGCTGGCCGGTGGTGCGCTCCTGCCGGTCGCATCGCGTGCGCAACCCCGGGCTGCGGTGCCCGCGCCGCTGCGCGCGGCCTTCGTCTACGTGAGCCCGGTGTCCGACGCCGGCTGGACTCACCAGCACGACACCGGCCGGCGGGCGATGGAGCAGGCGATGGCCGGTCGGGTGACCACCACCGCGGTCGAGAAGGTGTCCGAGGGTGCGGACGCCGAGCGGGTGATTCGTGACCTCGCGTCACGCGGCCACGCGCTGGTGTTCGCAACCTCGTTCGGCTTCATGGAGCCGACGCTGCGCGTGGCGCGCGACTTCCCCCAGGTCGCCTTCGAGCACTGCTCGGGCTACCGGTCCGCGCCGAACGTCGCGCTCTACAACGCCCGTTTCTACGAAGGCCGCTACCTGGCCGGCCTGATCGCCGGACGCGCCAGCCGGGCGAACCAGCTCGGCTACGTCGCGGCGTTCCCGATTCCGGAGGTGCTGCAGGGGATCAACGCGTTCGCGCTCGGTGCCCGAGCGGTGAACCCGAAGGCCGAGGTCCGCGTCGTCTGGACCAGCGCGTGGTTCGATCCGCCGCGTGAGCGTGACGCCGCGTTCGCGCTGGTCAACCAGGGCGCCGACGTGCTCACCCACCATACCGATTCGTCGGCCGTGCCGCAGGCGGCCGAGGCCCGGGGGGTCCGCGTCGTGGGCTACCACTCCGACATGAGTCGCGCAGCGCCCAAGGCGCACCTGGTCTCGGTCACGCACCACTGGGACCGGTACTACCAGTCGCGGGCGCAGGCCGTGCTCGATGGCCGCTGGAGCAGCGGATCGGTGTGGGGCGGCCTGAAGGACGGCATGGTCCGCATCGGGCCGCTCGCCGGCGACCTGCCTCGCGACCTGCCCGATCTGGCGCGCTCGCGCGAGGCCGAGATCGTCGCCGGGCGGCTGCATCCGTTCACCGGGCCGCTGCGCGACAACGAGGGCCGTGTGCGGCACGCGCAGGGCGCGATGCCCGACGCGGCGCTGCAGGCGATCGACTGGTTCGTCGAGGGCGTGGTCGGCAAGGTGCCGCGCAGCTGACATGGGCGGCGCAGCCCCGTCGCGGCCGGCGCGCAGGCCTCGCCGCGCCCACCGGCGGTCGGCACCGGGGCGGGGCTGACCGGGTGGCGCGCGTCGCGATCCTCGGCGATCTGCTGCACTGCGTGCGCGACCCCGGCCTGGACGGGGCCGACGCCGGGGCGCTCGAGCATCTGCGCGATGCGCTGCTGCTGGTGAGCGACGGTCGGATCGAGCGGCTCGGACCGCGCGCGGCGCTCGAGCCGGCGCTCGGCCCCGAGGTGGCGGTGCACGACTGGCGGGGCCGGCTGATCGTGCCGGGATTCGTCGACACCCACGTGCACTTCCCCCAGGTGGACGTGATCGCCAGCTACGGCACGCAGCTGCTCGACTGGCTGGAGCGCTACACCTTCCCGGCCGAGCGACGCTTCTCCGACGCCGCCCACGCGGCGGCCACGGCCGCGTTCTTCCTCGACCGGCTGCTGGAGAACGGCACGACCACCGCGTCGGTGTTCTGCACCGTGCATCCGGAGTCGGTCGACGCGTTCTTCGCCGAAGCCGAGCGTCGCGGGCTGCGGATGGTGGCCGGCAAGTGCGTGATGGACCGGCACGCCCCCGACGGCCTGCGCGACACCGCGGAGTCCTCGTACGCCGAGTCGCGAGCGCTGATCGAGCGCTGGCACGGCCGGGGTCGGCTGCATTACGCAGTGACGCCGCGCTTCGCGGTGACCTCGACCGAGGCGCAACTCGCACTCGCCGGGCGGCTCGCCGCCGAAGCGCCCGGCGTGCACGTGCAGAGCCACGTCGCCGAGAACCGCGACGAGGTCGCGTGGGTCGCGCGGCTGTTCCCGCAGGCGCGCAGCTATCTGGACGTCTACGACCGGTTCGGCCTGCTGCGCGAGCGCGCGGTGTACGCGCACTGCATCTGGCTCGACGACGCGGACCGCGCGCGGCTCGCCGCCTCGGGCACGGCGGCGTCGTTCTGCCCGACCTCGAACCTGTTCATCGGCAGCGGCCTGTACGACCTGCGTCAGGCGCTCGCCGCGGGCCACCGGGTGGGGCTGGGCACCGACGTCGGCGGCGGCACCGGCTACGGGATGCTGCGCACGCTCGGCGAGGCGTACAAGGTGCAGCAGCTGCTCGGGGTGTCGCTGCACCCTGCCTACGGGCTGTACCTGGCCACGCTGGGCGGTGCGCGCGCACTGTACCTGGACGATCGCATCGGCAGCCTGCGACCCGGGTTCGACGCCGACCTCGCGGTGCTCGACCCGGCAGCCACCCCGCTGCTCGCGCGCCGCACCGCGCTGCGCGACGATCCGCTGGACACGTTCTTCGCGCTGGCGACGCTCGCCGACGACCGCGCGGTGGCGGCGACCTACGCGGCCGGCCGCCTCGCGCACCGGCGCGATCCGGGCGCGCCCGCGTGATCCGCCGCTGGCGGCGGGGCGCGCCGGCGGCTGCGCCCGTTCGACCGGGCCGGATACGATGCGCGGGTGCCGCTGCCCGATCCCCGCCGATGACCCGTCCGCCCCGTGCCACGCTGGTGCTGGTGCACGGACCGTGCCTCGGCCCGGCGAGCCTCGCGGACACGCTGGTGCCGCGGCTCGAGCCGCTCGGTCTGCGCTGCGTGGTGCCCGACCTGCACGACGCATGGCCCACGCGCGGCTGGTCCGCGCGCGTCGCGCGGCTGCCGCTCGAGCGCTACGTCGACCGGCTGCACGGCGCGTTCGGCGCGCTGCCGGGTCCGCGGCTGCTGCTCGGCCACTCGATGGGCGCCCGGATCGTCGAGCGGCTGGTGCTGCGCGGCTGGCACGATGGGGCGGTGCTGATCGCGCCGGCGCCGCCCGAGGGGCTGGAGGTGGCGGCGCGCGAACTCGCACGCCGCGCGCCGCTCGCGGCGGCGCGCGCGCTGATCGAGCGGCGTCCCGCGCGACTGTTCGGCGAGCCCGGCTGCGCGGATCCGAGGCGCGTCGCGCGCCTGCTGATGCCGCCGGGCGCGCCGAAGGCCCTCGCCGATCGGCTCGCCGGGCAGCTGCGCGACGAGTCGTTCGCCGCCTGCCTCGAGTGGCTGCGACCCCATGCCGCGCCGCCGCCCGAGCTGCGCGTACCGGTGCTGGCGATCGGCGGGCGCGACGATCCGCTGGTCAGTCCCGCGCTGCTGCGTCGCGCGGCGGCCGTCTGGCACGCTGCCGCGCACCTGGTGCCGCACGCCGGCCACTGCCCGATGCTCGGCGAGGGCGCGGCAGCGATCGCGGGTCACGTCGGCCGCTGGCTGGACGACCTCCGGCCGGGGGCCGCCTGAGCCGGCGCGCCGCTCCGGTGCCGGCGGCCCGGGCGGTATGATCCCGCCAATCCCCCGCCACGCTGGAGGCCGCCATGAACCATCCGTACGCGGTCGCGACCGCGCTGCGCCGCGAGTTGCCGGACGCGCTCGCGCAGCGGCTGCGCGAGCGGTTCGGCGAACGCTTCAGCACCTCGATGGCGGTTCGCGAGCACCACGGGCGCGACGAGTCGCCCTTCCCGGTCACGCCGCCGGACGCGGTGGTGTTCGCCGAGTCGACCGAGGAGGTTGCGTTCGCGGTCGCCGCCTGCCGCGACCACCGGTTCCCGGTCATCCCCTTCGGGGTGGGCTCGTCGCTCGAGGGGCACCTGCTCGCGGTGCAGGGCGGGCTGACCATCGACCTGTCGAGGATGAACCGCCTGCTGTCGGTCGACGGGGCCGACCTGCTGGTGACCGTGCAGGCCGGCGTCACCCGCAAGCAGCTGAATGCCGAGATCAAGGACACCGGCCTGTTCTTCCCGATCGACCCGGGTGCCGACGCCTCGATCGGCGGCATGGTCGCCACACGCGCCTCGGGGACCAACGCGGTGCGCTACGGCACGATGAAGGAGAACGTGCTCGCGCTGACCGTGGTCACCGCCGAGGGCAAGGTGGTGCGCACCGGCGGACGTGCGCGCAAGTCGTCGGCGGGCTACGACCTCACCCGGCTGTTCGTCGGCAGCGAGGGCACGCTCGGCGTGGTCACCGAGGTCACGCTGAAGCTGTACCCGCTGCCCGAGGCGATGTCGGCCGCGGTGTGCAACTTCGCGACGATGGCCGAGGCGGTCGACACGGTGATCGAGACCATCCAGCTCGGCGTTCCGGTGGCCCGCTGCGAGTTCGTCGATGAAGTGATGGTGCGGGCGATCAACGCGCACTCGAAGACCGCGCTGCGCGAGGCACCCACGCTGTTCTTCGAGTTCCACGGCTCCGACGCGTCGGCGCGCGAGCAGGCGTCGATCGTGCAGGAGGTGGCGCGCTCGCACGGCGGGCAGGACTTCGAATGGGCGACCCAGCCCGAGGACCGCACGCGGCTGTGGAACGCGCGGCACAACGCGTACTTCGCGGCGCTGCAGCTGCGCCCGGGGTGCCGCGCGGTCACCACCGATACCTGCGTGCCGATCAGCCGACTGGCCGAATCGATCGGCGGCGCGCGCCGCATCCTCGACCGCGCGCCGTGCCCGACCGCGATCGTCGGCCACGTCGGCGACGGCAACTTTCACGCGATCCTGCTGATCGATCCGGCCGATCCCGCCGAGGTCGAGCTCGCCGAGCGGCTCAACGACGAGATCGTGCGGCTTGCGATCGCGATGGGCGGCACCTGCACCGGCGAGCACGGCATCGGCCTGCACAAGATCGGCTACCTGGTCGAGGAGGCGGGCGAGGACGCGATCGACCTGATGCGCCGGATCAAGCGGGCGCTCGACCCGGACGGCATCATGAATCCGGGCAAGATCTTTCGCGGCTGACGCCGGTGCCCACCCCCGAGGCGGCACCAGGCGCCGGCTGGCGCGCGCGACTCGAGCTGCGGTTCGCCGCGAGCGGCGCGGTCACCCGGCTGGTGCACAACCGTCACGAGGGCCCGCTGCGGCTGATCCGCGCGCTGCCCCAGCCCGGCGGGCGCTGCGACGCGGTGATCGTCCACCCTCCGGGTGGCCTGGTCGGCGGCGACCGGCTCGAGCAGCGGATCGCGCTCGGCAGCGGCACGCACGTGCTGTGCACGACACCCGGCGCGCAGAAGTGGTACCGCGCACGCGCAGCCGCTGCGAGCGCGTCGACCCGGGTCGATCTCGGCGAGGGCGCCGCGCTCGAGTGGCTGCCGCATCCTGCGATCGCCTACGACGCGTCGGTGGTCGATCAGTCGGTCGAGTTCGATCTCGCGCCCGGCGCGGCGCTGATCGGCTGGGAGTGCCTCGTGCTCGGTCGCGGCGCGATGGGCGAGCGTTTCCGCCACGGTCGGGTGCGCCAGCGCACCTCGATCGCGTTCGGCGGCGCGGCGCGCTGGGCCGAGCGCGCCGATGCCGGCGCGGGCGAGCGGCTGTTCGACTCGCCGCTGGGCTGGGGCGGGCGCAGCGTCGCCTGCACCGTGTGGGCGGTGGTCGCGCCGCGTGCCGGGCCCGCGCGGGCACTTGAGCTCGCGTCGCCCGCCGCCGACGCGACGCCGCCGGACGAGGCGCTGCGCGACGCGTGGCGCGACGCGATCGACGCGGCCCGCGACCGGGCCGACGGTCGCGCGGCGCGTCTGGACGGCGGCGCGTCGATCGCCGCGCCGGGCTTGCTCGCGGCGCGCCTGCTCGCGGATGATGCGCAGGCGGCGATGAGCGCGGCACACACGCTGTGGTCGCTCGCCCGCCGTGCGCTGCTCGGCGCGATCAGTCCGCCGCCGCGCATCTGGGCCACCTGACTCCACCTTCGCCGAGCCTGCACCGCCATGGACCTGACGCCCCGAGAGAAGGACAAGCTGCTGATCTTCACCGCCGCGCTGCTCGCCGAGCGCCGGCGTGCGCGCGGGCTGAAGCTGAATCATCCGGAGGCGGTCGCCTACATCACCGCGGCGGTGATGGAGGGGGCGCGCGACGGCCGTACGGTCGCGGACCTGATGCACTACGGCACGACGCTGCTCACCCGCGACGACGTGATGGACGGCGTGGCCGAGATGATCCCGGACATCCAGGTCGAGGCGACCTTTCCCGACGGCACCAAGCTGGTGACCGTCCACCACCCGGTGTCCTGAACGGCGCGCCACCCGTCGGTTGCGGTGCGGCATCGGCCTCGCGCCGGTGCACCGGCGATGTCCGTACGGGTGGCATGGTTGTTGCGAGATCGCGGACGCGGCGCACTGCACGACGCCGTCGAGACACTCCGCCCCTTCGCCGATCTCCAGAGAGGACACCGATGACCCAACGCCGCCACTTCATCCGGGCTGCAGCCGCCGGCGCCGCCGTGACGCTGCCCGGCTTGACCGCTTCAAACCTCGTGTTCGCGCAGGACCGCACGCCGATCAAGGTCGGCGTGCTGCACTCGCTGTCGGGAACGATGGCGATCTCCGAGACCGCGCTGAAGAACACCGCGCTGATGACCTTCGAGGAGATCAATGCGCAGGGCGGCGTGCTCGGCCGGCCGCTCGAGGCGGTGGTGGTCGATCCGGCCTCGAACTGGCCGCTGTTCGCCGAGAAGGCGCGGCAGCTGATCTCGCAGGATCGTTGCGCGGTGACCTTCGGCTGCTGGACCTCGGTGTCGCGCAAGTCGGTGCTGCCGGTGTTCGAGGAGCTCAACGGACTGCTGTTCTATCCGGTGCAGTACGAGGGGGAGGAACTGTCCAAGAACGTGTTCTACACCGGTGCGGCGCCCAACCAGCAGGCGATCCCCGCGGTCGAGTACCTGATGGGCAAGGGCGGCGGCAACGCGAAGCGCTGGGTGCTGCTCGGCACCGACTACGTGTATCCGCGCACGACCAACAAGATCCTGCGCGCGTTCCTCAAGTCCAACGGTGTGGCCGACAAGGACATCGACGAGAGCTACACGCCGTTCGGTCACGCCGACTACCAGACGATCGTCGCGAACGTGAAGAAGTTCGCCGCCGGTGGCCGCACCGCCGTGGTGTCGACGATCAACGGCGACTCCAACGTGCCGTTCTACAAGGAACTCGGCAACCAGGGCCTGAAGGCGAAGGACGTGCCCGTGGTCGCGTTCTCGGTCGGCGAGGAGGAGCTGCGCGGCATCGACACCAAGCCGCTCGTGGGTCACCTCGCCGCGTGGAACTACTTCATGTCGGTGAAGAACCCCGAGAACGAGCGCTTCATCAAGACCTATCGCGACTGGGCCACGAAGAACAAGGTGCCGAACGCATCGTCGGTCGTGACCAACGACCCGATGGAGGCCACCTACGTCGGCATCCACATGTGGAAGCAGGCGGTGGAGAAGGCCAAGTCGATCCAGGTCGACCGGGTGCGTCCCGCGATGTACGGCCAGACGTTCAAGTCGCCCTGCGGATTCACGCTGACGATGGACAAGAGCAATCACCACCTGCACAAGCCGGTGATGATCGGCGAGGTCCAGGGCAATGGCCAGTTCTCGGTCGTGTACCGCACCAAGGAGCCGATCCGCGCGAATCCCTGGTCGCCGTTCATCCCGGGCAACGAGGGCAAGCAGAAGGCCTGACCGGACCCGGGCCTGCGGCTCGGCATGGCGCGTGCGGGCGACGCCCGCCGCGCCCGGCCGGCCCGCGACCGGACCGGTCGCGCCCGTCGCGCGCCGTAACCGATGAATCGAATCCGACCGACCCGCGGGCGGCCGGCGCGCATCGAGCGCGCGGCGTGCGCCGTGCTCGTGGCGCTGCTGCTGTGGATCGTCGCCGGCCCGGCGCGGGCGGTCGACGCGACCGCGCTGCGAACGCTCGCCGCCGAGGACTTCGACGAGAAGGTCGCGGCGATCGAGGCGATCGCAGCCAGTCCGGGCCCGATGACGCTCGCGGTGCTCGAGGCGCTGCGGGACGGGCGGCTGCGGGTCGACGGTGCCGGGCGTGGCTGGATCGTCGACGGTGCCGCGGTGCGCGACGCGGCCACCGGCGCGCCGGCCGCGCTGCCGTCGCCCGAGCCGGCCGAGGTGACGATCAACAACGCGATCCGCGCGCAGTTGGATGGGGCGATCGCCGCGCTCGCGCTGTTCGCGCGCGAGCGCGGCGTGCGGCTGGCCGCCGCACGCGCGCTGCAGGACGGCGAGGACGACTCGCTGCTGCCGACGCTGCGGCGAGCCGCTGCGGCCGAGACCGATCCGGCGGTGCGCAGCGCGCTCGCACTGGCGATCGCGGCCATCACGCTGCGCGCCGACGACCCGGTCGAGAGGCTCGCCGCGGCCAAGGCGCTCGCATCGAGCGACCGGGCCTCGGTGCGCGCGATGCTGGCCGCGCGGCTGGAACGTGGCGCAGACGGCGCGCCGACCGAGCCGGACCCCGCGGTGCGGGCCGCTGCACGCTCGGCGCTGGACGCGGTGTCCGCGCGGCTGGCGCGCGCCGAGTGGTTCGGCCGCATCTTCGCCGGTCTGTCGCTCGGCAGCATCCTGATGCTCGCCGCGATCGGCCTGGCGATCACTTACGGGCTGCTCGGCGTGATCAACATGGCGCACGGCGAGATGCTGATGCTGGGCGCGTATGCGACCTTCGTCACGCAGACCGCGTTTCGCGGGTGGGCGCCCGAGTGGTTCGACTGGTATCCGGTGGCCGCGCTGCCGGTGGCCTTCCTGTTCGCCGCGGCGGTGGGCGTGGTGATCGAGCGCACCGTGATCCGCTGGCTGTACGGTCGGCCGCTGGAGACGCTGCTCGCGACCTGGGGCGTGA
Organism: Burkholderiaceae bacterium; assembly: GCA_044359175.1. GTDB lineage: Bacteria > Pseudomonadota > Gammaproteobacteria > Burkholderiales > Burkholderiaceae_E > UBA4615. The sequence goes on from JBIKMO010000111.1 coordinate 11,736, forward strand.
GCCTGATCCTGATCCAGGCGGTGCGGCAGGTGTTCGGACCGCAGAACGTCGAGATCGAGAATCCGGCGTGGCTGTCCGGCGGCGTGGTCCTGGGCCCGCTGGTCATGCCATGGAATCGGATCGTGATCATCGCGTTCGCGGTGGCGGTGGTGTCGGCGGTCGCGCTGGTGCTGCTGCGCACGCGCCTGGGGCTGTTCGTGCGCGCAGTCACCCAGAACCGCCCGATGGCCGGCGCGATCGGCGTGCCCACCGACCGCGTCGACATGCTCGCGTTCGGCCTGGGATCGGGCATTGCCGGGCTGGGTGGGGTTGCGCTCTCTCAGGTCGGCAACGTCGGCCCGGAACTCGGCCAGTCGTACATCATCGACTCGTTCATCGTGGTCGTCCTCGGCGGCGTCGGGCAGTTGCTCGGTACCGTGGTCGCGGGCTTCGGACTGGGGGTCACCGGCAAGCTGCTCGAGCCCTGGCTCGGTGCGGTGATCACGAAGATCGTGATCCTGGCCGCGATCGTCGTGTTCATCCAGAAGCGGCCGTCGGGGCTGTTCGCCCTCAAGGGCCGCGCGGCCGAGGCCTGAGCGACCGTGCGATCCGCGCCTTGGACCCGGGCCCGAACGAGCGTGCGATCCGCGCCGTCGGCCGAGGCGCGGGCGGCGCGCCGTCGGCCATCGGGGGGTGCGCGGTGCTGACCCCGCCCGCGCGTGCGGTGTTCACCCCGCCGCAGTGGGCGCTGCTCGCAGCCGGGTTCTGCGCGGTGGGCGTTCTGGCGCCGCTCGCGCACGCACTGCTGCCCGCCGATCACGCGCTGCGGCCGTCGAGCTACGCGGTCACGCTCGCCGGCAAGTTCATGTGCTACGCGATGCTCGCGCTCGCGATGGACCTGATCTGGGGTTACGCCGGGATCCTCAGCCTCGGACAGTCGCTGTTCTTCGCGCTCGGCGGCTACGCGTTCGGCATGTACCTGATGCGCGGCATCGGCCGCGAGGGCCAGTACCAGAGCGATCTGCCGGACTTCATGGTGTTCCTCGACTGGAAGGCGCTGCCCTGGCACTGGTGGAACAGCGACAGCTTCCTGTGGAGCGCCTGCCTGGTGGTCGCCGTGCCGGGCGTGCTCGCATTCGCGTTCGGCGTCTTCGCGTTTCGCTCGCGCATCGGGGGCGTCTACTTCTCGATCATCACCCAGGCGCTGACCTTCGCCGCGATGCTGCTCTTCTTCCGCAACGAGACCGGATTCGGCGGCAACAACGGCTTCACCGACTTCAAGACGCTGCTCGGATTCCGCATCGCCGAGCCGTCGACCAAGGCCGCGCTGCTGTCGGCGACCGCGGTCGCGCTGTTCGGAACGTTCGTGTTCGCGCGCTGGCTGGTGACCCGGAAGTTCGGCCGCGTGCTGCAGGCGATCCGAGACGCCGAGTCGCGAACGCGTTTCTGCGGTTACGACACGGTCCGCTACAAGCTCGCGGTCTGGACCCTCGCCGCGGTGATCAGCGGGGTGGCGGGCGCGCTCTACGTGCCCCAGGTGGGCATCATCAATCCCAGCGAGATGTCGCCCGCGAACTCGATCGAAGTCGCGATCTGGACCGCGGTCGGTGGCCGCGGCACGCTGATCGGGCCGATCGTCGGCGCGTTCCTGGTCAACGGCGCCAAGAGCTGGTTCACCCAGGCCGTACCGGAGTTCTGGCTGTTCTTCCTCGGCGGCCTGTTCGTCGCGGTGACCCTGTTCCTGCCGCGCGGCGTGATCTCGCTGTTCGAGCACGCGCGCGGGCTGCGCCTGCGCGCTCGATCCGCGGCCGATGCATCCGAACGGCCCGACCGGCTGCCCGCCGGCGGGCAGCCGCGGCGATGACGCGGCACCCGGACGACGCCATCCGCGCGGGCGAGGGTGCCGCACCGGCATTCGGTCACTTGCTCGCGCCGGGCGTGGACGTCTCGCACGGGCCGATCCTGTACCTGGATGGCGTGAGCGTCAGCTTCGACGGCTTCCGTGCGCTGAACGGCCTGTCGCTGACGCTGG
>JBIKMO010000375.1:0-3968 GCA_044359175.1 Burkholderiaceae bacterium
GTCGGCGCCCGCCCAGGCGACGCGGGCGGCCAGCAGCTTCGCCATCCCGGCCTCGAGGTCGCAGCGCCGGCCGGCATCCTTCTCCCGCGCGGCGAACAGGGTCAGCTGACGCGCGATCATGGTCTCGACCGCCATCCAGGCGAGCTTGTCGGCGACTCTCGGGAAAGCGATGATCGACCGGCCGAATTGGCGTCGTTCGCAGGCGTAGTCGAGGCCGAGCTCGAGCGCGCTCTGGGCGACGCCGACCGCCCGGGCCGCGGTCTGGATCCGGGCGCTCTCGAAGGTGCGCATCAGCTGCTTGAAGCCCTCGCCGGTGCGGCCTCCGAGGAGCGCGTGGTCGGGCATCTCGAAGCCGTCGAATGCGATCTCGTACTCCTTCATGCCACGGTAGCCGAGCACCTCGATTTCGCCGCCGTTCATGCCGGGCGCCGGAAACGGCGCGGCGTCGGTGCCGCGCGGTTTGGGCACGAGGAACATCGACAGGCCGCGATAGCCGGGCTGGTCGCGTTCGGTGCGGGCCAGCAGCGTCATCAGGTCGCTGCGGGCGCCGTGGGTGGTCCAGGTCTTGTTGCCGTACAGCCGCCACACCGGACGACCCGCGGCGTCGAGGCCGCGCTCGGCGCGCGTACGCAACGACGCGAGGTCCGAGCCGGTGTCCGGCTCGGTGAACGCGGCCGTCGGGATGGTCGTGCCCGCGATCAGCCCCGGCAGCCAGGCCGCCTGCTGCGCGGGCGTTCCGGCGGCGAGGATCAGTTCGCAGGCGATCTCGGTGCGCGTGCCGAGCGATCCCAGCCCGATCCATCCGCGCGACAGCGCCTCGGTCACCACGCACATCGCTTCCTTGCCCAGCCCGGATCCGCCCCAGGATTCCGGCACCGTGAGGCCGAACACACCCAGCCTGCCGAGCTCGGCGATCACCGCCTCGGGGATCAGCTCATTGCGCAGATGCCAGCCGTGCGCCGCTTCCGCGTGATCGTCCGACCAGCGGTCGAACTGGGCGGCGATCTCGGCAAGCGCGGGGTCCTGGTGGCCGGGGTCGCCGAATTCGCGCGCTGCGCGCCCGTCGACCAGCCGCGCCGCGATCCGTGCGCGGGCCGCGGGCGTGAAGCCGCTCGCACGCAGCGCGCGCACCGACGGCTGGTCGGCGAACGCAGCGAGCGCCGCTCCGCCCGAATCGAGCTGATCCGGCCGGAAGAATTCGCCCTGGCTCATCGGCAGGCCGCCGGCGAGCTGCGCCAGGTACTCGCCGAAGGCCGCCTGCAGCATCAGCATCTCGAGCTCGCCCGCGCGGCCCTCGGCCTGAAGCCGGCGCGCCCAGCCGAGCATCTCGCGCAGCGCACGCACGTAGGTGCCGACCCAGGCCACGCCGTGCAGGCACGCCTGCGCCTGGATCGGGGCCTGCGGGTCCGACGGGTCGATCCGTCGGCGCAGCGCGTCGCGCAACGCGTCCAGCAGCCGCGACGCAGCGGACAGCGCGTCGTCGCAGCGGCGCAGCACGGTCGAGGCGGTGTCGTCCATCATGCGTCCGTCGAGTTCGCAATCGTGCCGGCGATCCCGCGGGCCGCGAGGTCGCGGATCTGCGCATCGTCCAGCGCGAGCACTTCTTGCAGCACCGCCGTCGTGTCCGCACCGATCCGGGGTGCGGGCGCGGGCGCCGGGGTGACCGACGCCGAGAAGGCGAGCGGGCTGCGCGTGGTGAGGAAGCGACCGTATCCCGGGTGGTCGAGTCGCGTGAACATCGGGTTGGCCTCGGAGACGCGCGGATCCTCGGCGATCATCTGAGCGAAGTCGCGGTACGGTCCCCAGAGCAGCGAGCGATCGGTGAAGGCCGCGGCGACCTGGGCGAGGGTGCGGTGGGCGAACCAGGGTCTCAGGAACGCCGAGATCAGATCGCGTGCGCGCCAGCGGCCGGCCTCGGAATCGAGCCGGTGCCCGGTGGCGGCCGCCGCGGCCAGCAGCGCCTCGCCCACGCCGACCGCGCCGACGAGCGCGCGCCATTGGCGGTCGCTGATCGCCACGACCATCACGTGACGCCCGTCGGCGGTTGGGAAGGCGTCGCCGTAGGCGCCGTACAGGTAGTTGCCGTCCGCCACCCGCTGCTGCCCGTTGACCTCCACGTCGGCCAGGAACCCGAGATTCGCGGTCGCGCCGAACGCGACGTCCGACAGCGCGAGCCGCACGTGCTGGCCTGCGCCGGTGAGCCGCCGGTGCCGCTCCGCGGCGAGAGTCGCGGTCGCCAGCGTCATTCCGGCGAGCAAGTCCCATGCGGGCAGGACGTGGTTGACCGGCTCGTGTCCGCGACCGGTGATTGCGGGGTAGCCCGACGCGCAGTTGACCGTGTAGTCGACCGCGGCCGTGCCGTCGGACGAACCGACCAGCTGGACCATGATCAGGTCGGCGCGGCGCGCGGACAGCGCCACCCAGCCGAGCGGGCCGTCGACCGGCAGGTTGGTGAGGAAGATGCCGCCGCCCGCGCCGGGTGCGGTAATCAGATCCTGGATCAGCTTCGCGCCGGTCGGATCGCGCGGGTCGAGGGCCAGCGACCGCTTTCCATGGTTGAGCGACGCCCAGTACAGGCTTGCGCCCGCGGCATTGACCGGCCATCGGTCGGCGTCGATGTTCCCACCGGGCGGGTCGATCCGGATGACCTGCGCACCGAGTTGGGCGAGTGCGAGGCCGGCCGACGGAGCCGCGACGAACGCGGAGAACTCGACGACCCGCAGGCCGGCGAGGGGAGGGGCGTGTTCGGAGGGGGAGGTCGGGCTCATGTTGGGGCACGATTCCATCACAAAGGCCCCGAGTGCGATGCCGTAGGATCGGCCCGTCGCGGGGTTCCCCGCGCGCCCGATTCCGGAAACCTCCGTCGCGTGGCCTCACTGGACCGACTGCCTCTGTTCACCGAAGCTCGCGAGCGGCTCGGCCGATCGTTCGCGTCGGCGCTGGAGCGCGGACTGCCCGAGGTCGCCGAACGGCTCGAGCGAGCGGCCGAATCCGAGCGCGCGCCGCTCGAGCGGCGCGACCTGTTCGCGGCGGCTGCGATCCTGCGCATCGAGGCCACGGCACGTGCGCAGGGCGCGCTGGCCGCGCTGCACGACCTGAGCTTCCGGCTGCTGCAGATCGGCATCGACGGGGCACCGGACATGCCGCCCGATCTGCTGCCGGATCCCGAGCTCGAGGCTCGGATCCTGGCCGACGAGCTCGCACAGGCCGTGCGCGAGCGATTGGGCGAGCGCTACGAGGGCTGGCGGAGGCGGATCGACGCATTGGTGCAGGACGCCCCGGCCGAGCCGCGGGCGCCGCTCGGCGCCACCGCGATCGCACACGCTGCGGTCCATGCACTGCGGCCGATGGCGATCGATCGGGCATCGCGCGAGGTCCTGCGAGACGCTGCGCTCGAGCGGCTCGTGCCGCCGCTGGCTGCGGCGATCCTGACCGCGGACACCTGGCTCGACGCGCAGGGCATCGAACACTGGCATTCCGGTCACCCGGAGACGCGGCCGCCGCACGACGATCCGGTGGTGCCCGCGTCCCCGTCGCCCGCGGTGCAGATCGCATCCGCGGGCACGGTAGCCCGGGAGCCCGCCCCCGGGCCTGCATCCAACGCGGCGAGCTTCGACGCACCCCACGGCGGCGGCGACGCGTCCACGGGCCCCGCGGACACTGCATCGCAGACCGATGCGTCGCACACCCCTCAGCCGCCGGCCGATGCGCTGGCGCCGGCGATGCCGGTGCCTGAGGGCGCCTCGGGCGAGGCCGTCGGTACGACGCCCGCGACGCCGTGCGCCGACGGCACGCCGGCGTCGGCGCCGCCAGGCGCTGCCCCGGGCGGCGCACCCGCGGCCGGGCCGCCCGGTGCGGCCCCGGGGGGCGCACCCGCGGGGGCGCCGCCCTCTGCCGCGCCGCTGAGCGGTACGGCGAGCGCCACCGCCGACACCGGATCGGGCGCCAGCGCGGCCGGAGCGGACGCT
>JBIKMO010000112.1:0-13678 GCA_044359175.1 Burkholderiaceae bacterium
TGCCGGCGTTCAATAGTGGCAGGACCTGGACGGTCGCGGATGCGATCCTGCGCGCATGCGAGGCAGCAACGCGATGCGCACCGAGCGCCCGACGATCGTCCCCCCGTCGTCGCCGTCCGGCTGCCTGAGGGACCCGGCGTGCGCACCGCGGGACGACCCGCAGGTCGCGCTGGTCGACGCGATCGCGAACCCAGCCGTCCTGATCGAGCTCGACGGCTGGGTCCGGGCGACGAATCGCGCCGGAGCCTCGAGCTTCGGAGCGGGCGGCCTGCTGGCGATGCGCTCGGGTCGCCTCGAGCCCGCGTGCCCGGCCAGGCGTGACGCCTGGCTGCGGCTGCTCGACGAAGCGCAGCACAGCGGCCGCGCCGACGGCGAATTGGGGGCCGACGACGTGCCCGTGCCCGTGCGCGTCGTACGCCTCGGTCCGCAGCGGCTGCTCGCGATCCTGCAGACCCCCGCCGCGCGGCGGGCGCCGGCTGCGGACCCGGTCGACGCCTTCGCCGCGGACGCGGGGCTCACGCACTCGGAGACCGCGGTGCTGCGCGGTCTGCTCGCCGGACACGCGGTGCGTGCGATCGCGTCCCTGCGGGCGACCACCGAGGCGACCGTGCGATCGCAGGTTCGGGCGCTGCTCGCGAAGACCGGTTCCACGAGCATCCGCAACCTGGTCCTGACCGTGCTGTCGCCGCCTCAGGCGGACGACCTCGCACGCCGCGGCGGCCACGCGCGCCGGTGCTGACGGCACGCCGCACCGGACGGCGATGCTCGCGCGTCACCACCGGCGCGGCAGCGCGCGGTGGATCTCGATGTGGTCCTTTCCCAAGGTGAGGTATCCGCCCTCGGTCAGGTCCTTCAAGAGGCGGTTGACCATGCTTCGCGACGCGCCCACCCGCTCGGCGATCGCCTGCTGGCTCATCGCGGGTACGCGCTGCCGGCCGTCGACGGTCTCGGCCAGTTCGAGGAACAGGCGCACGACGCGGCCATAGACGTCCATGAGCGCCAGGCCGGAGACGGCTTCCGTCAACGCCTTGACCCGCTCGATCAGCGTCTGGATCAGGTGGAACGCGAGGTCCGGCCGCGCAGCGAGGATCCGCTCGAACGCCTGTCGATCGACCATGCACAGGCGCGACGGCACCAACGTCTTCACCGAGGCAGTGCGACGATGGCTCGCGAGCATCAGCTCGCCGAAGTACTCGCCCTTGCCCATCACGTTGAGCTCGGCGTCCTTGCCGTCCTCGTTGGAGACGAACACCCGGACCCGACCCTCGAGGATCACGTACAGCGTCTGCGCCGGATCGCCCTGACGCACGACCAGCGTGTTCTTCGGGACGACACGCGCCGTGCCGGCGCGGACGAACTCGTCGAGCAACTCGCGGGGCAGCGTGCCCGAGCGGGGCGCTGCAGACGGGTCGTCGGGTGCCTGCATGGCGTGGCGAAGCGATGGAGGGGAGGGTTGCAGGCCTCGTTTTCCGCCGAGGGCACGGTGTACCGCCTGGATGATGAACGGCGCCTTGGCAGCCGTATAGGCCTCGCGGCACCCGGCGAAGCATGCGACCAGGTGACGCTTGAGCGCTTCGTACTCTGCGCGCAGCGCCGCGTCCGACTTCAGCACCTCGCAGAATGCGATCCGCTCGAGCCACGCCCGCGAGCCGAACCGGACGAGGTGCAGGTGATGGGTGCGGGCCCGTCCGTCGTGAAGCAGCAGCCAACGCCGATCGGGGCTCTGCGCGGCCGAGTCGGGGAGGTAGGTCCAGCCGACGCCCTGCAGCGTCGCGGTGACCGGCTCGACCTCGCCGAAGTCCCGGAGTCCGGCGATCATGTCGACCACGGGCTTGGCGGCCAGGCCCGGTACCGCCGTGCTGCCCACGTGGCGCACCTCGACCAGGCGCCCGTGCAGCAGCGAGCGCAGTCGGGCGGCCTCGTGCTCGAAGGCTTCGGCCCACGCGGGGTCGTGAGGCACCAGGCGCACCGGCTCGTCACCAGGCGGTGCGGCCGCATTCGGCACCGGCTCCTCCGCCGAGTCGGCAGCGGCATCCATCGGAGCGGCGATGCGGCTGGGCGCAGTTCGGTCGCCGTTCGACATCGACTCCACCGGATCCGGGCGATGCCGCGTCCGGCGGTCAGTCGAGCTCGGTCGCGACCCGGCTCTCGACCTCGGCGGCCGTCATCGGCGTGATGCCGCTCTCGGCGATCGACCGCTCGGTAACGCCCGCGCAGGCAGCGGGCACGAGGGGAACGCACGCCGCGGCGGCGGTGAAGCGGGTGGAACGGACCAGGCCGGCCATGGCGTTCTCCGGACATCCAGGGCTGACGGGAACGGTCGCTCGCACGATGCGGGTCGGCGAGCGATGTTGGGCGACTGTAGACGCTGCTGCGGCGCCTCGCCTCGTCGAGACTGTCGAGGCAGCCGCCGCCCAAGGCCCCCGCGCCGCACGGCCTCGCGCATTCTGGGGATGCGCGAGGGCGGTGGTGCGGGGTATCCCTCTCCTCGCGCCGGTCACGGCGCTTTCGCAACGAACCACCTCACGGGAGAGTCGATGGCCACCTATCTGTCGAGAGCGCGCTACAGCGGCGAGGCGCTCCGGGGCATGATCGCGGACCCGCACGATCGCACCCCGGTATCGAAGGCGCTGTTCGAGTCGGTCGGCATGTCCCTGTCGGGCTGCTGGTTCTCGCCGTCGACCGCCGAATTCGTGTGCATCGCCGAAGGCGACGGTGTGCAGATCGCGACCATCGACATGGTCGCGATGGCCAGCGGCATGTTCACCTGGATCGAAACGATCGAGCTGATCGGCATGGACGCGATGCACGTCGCGATGTCCCGGGCGGCCGGCGCGTCGGCGAGCTATCGCTCGACCGTGCCGCCGCGCTGAAGCGGCGAGCCGACCGTGCCGATCACCGCCCGCTGCGTGCGCTTGGCGCCCGCGCCGCCGATCGGGTCGCCGTCACGCCATGGCCGCGCTGCCCCAACGCGGACGCGGCGGGCGCAACCGGTAGCGCTGCCGAAACTCCCTGGGCAACGTGCCGGTGTGCTTGGCAAAGACGCGCCGGAAGGTGCTCGGGCTTGGCAGCCCACTCGAATGGCCGACCTCCTCGACCGTGAGGTGCGTGGTCTGCAGCAGCATGCACGCGCGCTCCACGCGCAGACGCTCGAGGTACTCGTACGGACTCGTCCCATGCGTGGCCGAGAAGTGGCGTGCGAGCGTGCGCGCACTGGTGGCGGCGGCCCGCGCCAGCGCGCGGACGTCGTACGGCTCGCAGAGGTGCTCGACGAGCCAACGACGCGCGCGCTCGACGCTGCCGTCGGGCAGGCGGTTGCTCGCCAGGCTCGATGCCACGGATCGCGCATAGGCGACCGTCGCGGTCTGCCGCAGCGACGAGGGGATCAGCACGTCGCGGGCCGCGCGAGCGTGGTTGGACAGCGACGTGCCACCGAGCAGATCGAGCACCGCCTCGGTCGTTGCGACCGGCGATGCGCACGTCCACACGCCACGGTCCTGATGCCAATCGGGAGTATCGGACCAGCCGATCGATCCGGTCGCAGTCCCGCCCGATTCGGACGCATGGCGCATCACCGCGACGAAGAACGGCCACGGCGCGGCGAAGCGGCGATCACGAAGGCAGCGCGCGGCCGCGAGCAGCACCACGCCCGTGTACACCGCGAGCAGTGCGCCTCCGCGCGAGAGGGTCTGCCGCATCCGCGGCACCAGCGGGTTGCAGCGCACGATCCACGTGTCGATCTCCGGACCATCGCGAGCCATCCAGCCAGGCAGGACGATCACGTCCGCGGGTGATCGATGGACGGACGCAGCGCGGCCGGCCGGCTCCCCGGACCGCTCGTGCGCGGGGGCCCGCGCGAATGCGGGCGAACGCATGGGCGTGCCGTCGCATCGCACCCAGCGCCAGCCAACCGGGGGCGGCGCGGCGGGCGCATCCAGGGCCGCGATGCGATTGATCAGGCGCAGCACGTCGACGACCGCCAGCGCGGCCCCGCCGAGGCTGCCGGTCTCCCAGACGATCTCGAGCACGAACGGATCGCTTGGCAACCGATGACGGACCGTTGGCATGCGATGAACTATACCGTCGTCGATCGACGGCCTACAGTCCATCGTGACCGCAACACGACCGACGGCAATCGCATGGACCTCTCCAAGTTCGCCCGCCGTCGCTACACGCCGTTCGCCACGCCGATCGAACCGCTGCCGCGATTCTCGGCGGCACTGGCCGTCAGCTGCCCGGGGCGTTCGGGCCCGGAGGTCTGGATCAAGCGCGACGACATGCTCGGGCTGTTCCCGGGTGGCAACAAGACGCGCAAGCTCGAATTCCTGGTCGCCGACGCGCTCGCGCAGGGCGCGGACACGCTGGTCACCTGCGGAGCGCCGCAGTCGAACCACTGCCGCATCACGTTGGCCGCCGCCGCGCGCGAGGGCCTGAAGTGCCGGTTCGTGATCGAGGAGCGCGTGCCGGACAGCTACCGCCCGAAGGGCAGCGGCAACCACTTCATGTTCCGCCTGATGGGCGTGGAGGAGATCACCGTCGTGCCCGGTGGCGCCGACATGGGCGCGGCCATGCAGCGCGTGGCCGATGCGCTGCGCACGCAGGGCCGCAAGGGCTACGTCATCCCCGGCGGGGGTTCCAACGCGCTCGGTGGGCTGGGCTACGTGGCCTGCGCGCAGGAGCTGCAGCAGCAGTGCTTCGACAGCGGGGTGCGGTTCGATCGCGTGGTGGTGGGCTCGGGCAGTTCGGGCACGCACGGCGGGCTGGTGGCGGGCTTCGTGGGCAACCGCATCGACCTGCCGATCGTCGGTGTCGGCGTGAGTCGCGACCCCGAGCAGCAGGAGCCCCTCGTGCTGAAGGAGGCGCAGGCCGTGGCCGACCTGCTCGGCGTGCGCACCGACATCCCGCGCGAGACCGTGCGCTGCGTAGGCGGCTACTGGCAACCCAAGTACTCGGTGCCGAATGCGCGCATGGTCGAGGCGGTGCAGATGCTCGCACGCACCGAGGGCATCCCTCTGGACCCGGTGTATACCGGCAAGATCATGGCGGGCTTGATCGGCCTGGCGCGGGCGGGCGAATTCGCGCCCGGCGAGCGGGTGCTGTTCGTCCACACCGGGGGCCTGCCCTCGCTTCACGCGTACGAGGATGCGGTGCTGGGCGAGGGCGCAGAGATCGCGCCGTGAACCGGGCCGTCGACGATCGTCCCGAGCCGGACTCGGCGGGTGAACCGCCACCAGCCCGGTCCTCTGGGCGCCTTCGCGTCGACGCCGCGGAATTGCACTACGAGGTGTGCGGTCGGGGCCCGGCGATCGTGTTCGCGCACGGCCTCGGTGGCAGCCACCTGTCGTGGTGGCAGCAGGTGGCTCACTTCGCCCGCACCCACACCTGCGTGACGTTCGCGCACCGTGGCTTCGCGCCGTCGACGCTCGACGCAGGGCGTCCCGATCCCGCCCGATTCGCGGACGACCTGGCCGCGCTGATCGAACACCTGTCGATCGAGCGCGCGCATCTGGTCGGCCAGTCGATGGGTGGCTGGACGGTGCTCGAGTACTGCCTGCGCCACCCGCGACGCGCCAGCAGCGTGGTTCTGTCGGCGACCACCGGGTCGGTCGATCCCGGTCGGATAGCCAACCTCACGCCGGCCGCGCTCGCTGCGTGGAGGTCCGGCGCCGAGGCGTCCGTCGTGGCGTGCCGGTCGGCAGGCGTGCATCCGGCGGCCGGGCTGCGAATGGCACGCGAGCAGCCCGCGCTGCACCTGCTCTATCAGCAGATCGACGAGCTCTCGCGCGGCCTCGACAAGGAAGCGCTACGTGCCGCGCTGCAGGCGATGCGGGTGCGCACGCCCGACGGCCTTGCCGCAACCGGGGTTCCGCTGCTGCTCGTCTCGCCCGGCGAGGACATCGTGATCCCACCGCCTGCCCTGCGCAGCCTGGCGGGCGAGATCCCCGGGGCGCGGCTCGTCGTTCTCGAGGACGCCGGCCACTCCCCGTACTTCGAGCGCGCGGCGCGCTTCAACCGATGCCTGGACGGATTCTTCCAGGAGATCGATTCGCGACGCGCCGCGGCCGAGGGTGGCCCGGACGCCGGTCGCCCACAGGAGAGCGATCGATGAATCGGACCCCATGTCGCGGCAACCGGTGCCTGCGTGCCGCAGCCTGCGTCGCGCTGTCATTCCTCGTTGCGGGCGGAACGCCCGGGACGGCTCGGGCGCAGGACACCTACCCCAGCCGCACCATCACGGTCGTGGTTCCGTTTCCTGCCGGCAGCGGCAGCGACATGAGCGCTCGCCTGCTCGCCAAGGACATGGCCGAGTCCTTGCGCCAGACCGTGGTCGTCGAGAACCGGCCCGGTGCCGACGGGAGCCTGGGCACGCAGGCGGTGGCCCGGGCGCGGCCCGACGGCTACACGCTGCTGGTCGGCGTGGCCGCGACGCATGCGGCCAACTACGCGTTCTATCCGGGCAAGCTCGGCTACGAACCGTCGTCGTTCGACATCGTCGGCGGCCTCGGGATGGTCCCGCTGTCCATGTTCGTGGCCGCGAATGCGCCGTGGACGAGCCTGGCCGACCTGATCGCCGACGCGAAGCGGCAGCCGGGCAAGATCGTCTGCGGCAGCGGCACCACCGTGGCTCAGATGGCCTGCGAGGTGTTCAAGCTGCGCGCCGGCGTCGACCTGCTGAACGTCCCCTACAAGGGCAGTCCGAACGCCCTGAACGACCTGATGGGCGGGCACGTCCAGGTCGTGTTCGCCGATGGCGCCAGCGCAGCGGCGCACGTCGAGCAGAAGCGGTTGCGCGTGCTGGCCACCGCGGCGGGAAAGCGGCTGCCCTATTGGCCCGATGTGCCCACGTTCGTCGAGCTCGGCATGACCGATCTGGAGATCTCCGCCTGGAGCGCGGTGTTCGTGCCGGCGGGCACTCCGGCGGCGGTGCGTCAGAAGCTCAGCGACGCCGTGCGCCGCGCGGCCGACGCGCCCGAGGCGGTCGCCTCGCGGCAGCGCACGGGCGGGTTGGCGCTGGTGCTCTCTCAGGAAGAAGGCCGACGCTTCATCGACGCAGAGATCTCGCGCTGGGCGCGGCTCGTGAAGGAAAGCGGGGTGAAGCCGCAGTGAGCCTCGACACCGTGATCCGGCGACCCTCTGCCCCCGAACGCGTCGGAATCGCCGGGCTCGGCACCATCGGCAGGGCGCTCGCGCGCGCGCTCGACGCCGGCGATCTGCCAGGGCTCGCGCTGGGTGCGGTGAGCGCCCGAGAGCCCGCGGCGGCCCGTTGCTGGATGCTCGAGCGGCTGTCGCGGCCCGTCGAATGCGTGGACTTCGAGGCGCTCGCCGAACGCTGCGACTGGGTGGTGGAGTGCGCGCCGCCGAGTCTGCTGCGAGCGATCGGCGAGCCGGCCCTGCGCCGCGGCCGCCGACTGGTCGTCCTGAGCTCGGGTGCCCTGCTCGATGCCCCCGAGCTGATCGACCTCGCCCGTGGGAACGGCGGACAGATCATCGTCCCGACCGGTGCACTGCTCGGGCTCGACGCGGTCTGCGCCGCGCGCGAAGGCACGATCCACTCGGTCACGATCGTGACGCGCAAGCCGGTCGCGGGTCTGGTCGGCGCACCGCTGCTGCGTGAACGGGGCACGGACATCTCGGCGCTGAACGAGCCGACGTGCGTGTTTCGGGGCAGCGCCCGCGACGCGATTCGCGGGTTTCCGGCCAACGTCAACGTCGCGGTCGCGCTCTCGCTCGCCGGCATCGGCGTCGACCGGACGCAGGTCGAGATCTGGGCCGATCCGACGGCGTCACGCAACACGCATTGCATCCGGGTCGACGCCGACAGCGCCTCGTTCGGCATGACGATCGAGAACGTCCCGTCCGAGAACCCGCGCACCGGGCGCATCACGGCGCTCAGCCTGATCGCCTGCCTGCGCAAGGTTCACGCGCCACTCAAGGTGGGCACCTGAGGCGATCGCCGTCGCGCCGGCGGCGGGTCTCGGTGCGGCTGTGACCGCGAAGCCATTGCTCGCCAGCGTGACGCCGAGCCGCGCGTGTCGTACGAAGATCGGGCGAAAGCGCGCGGCGAGCGTCGAATGACCGTCCAGCGGGTGGACGACCCGGTCAGTACCGCAGCGAGATCGCGAGCGTGGCGGTGTGCCCGCCCGCGACCCTGAAGCGGCTCGCCTCGAAGGTGGGCGCGGACATCCGGGGCAGCACGTTGTTGCTGACGCCGACGCCCTCGGTCGGCATGCCCAGCAGGTTGGTGTCCGCCTCCTCGTTGCCGTTGGCGTCGTGCACGACGGCGATCGCGTAGTCGCCCGGCGCGACCCGCTCGAACACGCAGCGGGCCGTGCCGTTGACCGGCGTCACCCGAAGGGTCGTGATCGCGTGCTTCCTCGACTGGAGCGGAAACCCGGTCGGGGATCCGAACAACGCACAGCCGACGAGGCCCGGCGCGTTCGAGACGCCGGAGACCGTTGCCTCGATCCGGCCGTCGCCGGCGGCGCGCGCGGGGCCTGCGGCGAGGCCGATGACGGCGATCGCTGCCGCCAGCGTCGCGGCGCCGGCCGCAGGGGTGATCCTGTCGAAGCGCAAGATGCGGGTCATGGTCGATGTCCTCTGAGAGGTTGGGGCTGGGGGAGGTCGAACGGAGCGGGGACGGGGGCGGACGCTATCGGGGCGTGAGCAGCAGGCCCGAGAGCCGGGCCAGGAGCCCGCGCGGCGCCAGGCGGGCCGACTGCGCGAACAGGCGGTTGCGCCAGCCGACGACGGACGTGGGGCCGCGGGCGTCGAGCGCGGCGAGGCAGCTTCGAACCACCGCGTCGATCGTCAGCGGTGCGCTGAAGACCGGGGTCGAACGCACCGCACCGCCCATCGCGTCGATGAAGGGCGTCTCCACCGGTCCGGGGCAGACGGCCGCGACATGCAGGCCGCGCGCACGGTACTCGGCCCACAGCGCCTCGGAGAAGGACAGCACGAACGCCTTGGTCGCGCCATACACGCTCATGAACGGCGCGGGCTGGAACGCGACCGTCGAGGCGAGGTTCAGCACGGCGCCCCGGCGCACCAGCAGCGACGGCACGAACAGGCGGGTGAGTTCCGCCAGCGCCACGACGTTGACCTGGAGCTGATCGGCAAGGTGCTGCGGCGACTCGCACTCGAACGGGCCGTAGAAGCCGAATCCAGCGTTGTTCACCAGCACGTCGACCTCGAGCCCGAGGGCACGGACCTGCGCGTGCAGTTGCGCGGCGGCGCCACCGCGGGACAGGTCGGCCGGCAGCACGGTGGCCGTGCCGCCGTCGCGGCGCAGACGCTCCGCAAGCGCTTCCAGCCGCGCCGTCGAGCGCGCCACCAGCACCACGTGCGTGCCGCGCGCGGCGAGCGCCGTCGCCAGCGCCTCGCCGATGCCCGAGGAGGCGCCGGTCACCAGGGCGACGCGTCGGGTCGCGGATCGATCGTTCATCGAGAGCTCCTTGGTCGGGGTTGGGCCGGGCCGCGGCGGGTGCGTCGGCCCGGCGCGGTCAACGCGTCAGTGGCCGATGCCCCTCGCCATCAACACGGCGAGCAGCGGCAGGCCTGCGAAGAGCGGAATCTGGGCCACCACCCAGCGGCGCAGCCGGGCGACCTCGGCGCGGCCGGGCAGGACGCCCTGCGCCCGGGCGTTGCGCCGCCAACGCAGGTAGCCCAGGGTCGGGATCAGGGAGATCAGTGCGATCAGCACGAACAGGCCGAGCTTCAGCCAGAAGACCGGGTTGTCCGTGTAGAAGGCCGACCCCTTGATTCCCCAGACCACCCGCGCGATCCCGGCGCACAGCGAGACCGCGGCCGCGATGCCGTAGGCGAGGTCGATCCGGGCGAGCAGCTCGACCCAGTCGGGGCCGGGCGACAGCCGCAGCAGGGCCAGCTCGGCGAGCAGGCAGCCGAACACCGCGAGGAGGGCGAGGTGGTGAAGGACCGCGAGGGCCGGATCTGGAGTCGTTGGCATCGAAGGGCGCCTGTCGGGAAACGCGCAACGCGCGGGCACGATGTGTACGCCGCATACATTCGAGACTACGCGAAGGTGTGTACGATGTCAACATCGCTGTCTCACCCGCTTCCTTCCCGTCATCCGGAGTTGGCCCCGATGGACAGGCCCTACCACCACGGCAACCTGCGCAACGCGCTGCTGGAGGCGGCCCGAGCCCGGCTGGCCGAGGCGGCCGAGGCCGAGCTGAGCCTGCGCGACCTGGCGGCTCGCGTCGGCGTGAGCGTCAACGCGACCTACCGGCACTTCGAAAGCAAGGAAGCGCTGCTGATGGAGCTGGCGGCCCAGGGGTTCGACGCGCTGCGCGGCCGGATGCTCGCCGCGATCGACGGTTGTGCCGAGTCGTCCGCGGCGGCGCACCTGCGGGCCGCCGCCGAGGCCTACGTCGCCTTCGCGCAGGAGGACCCCGCCCTGTTCCGGCTGATGTTCGGACGCGGCGGACGCTTCACGGGGCAGACGCGTTACGTCGACGCCGCCGCCTCGGCCTTCGGGGTCGTCAAGGCCTGCGTGGCGACGATCCGCGGCGCGGCGCAGGATGCCCCGGAGGTCGGCAAGGCCGCGATCGCGGCGTGGTCGCTGGTGCACGGCTATGCGGCGCTACGGCTGGGCGGCTACCTGCAGGGCGTGCCCGAGGCGCGGCGGCCGAGCGTGCGCGAGGTGTTCGGCCTGCTCGCGCTCGACGCGGACCGCTCGCCCCCCTGAACGCGGGGCGTCGGCCGCCCCATCACGGGCCGAGCGCCGCGCCGCTGCTGCTACACTCGGGCCATGCACGGAGTCTTCAGGCCCACCGCCGCTCGCCCGGGTTGCTGCCGCGACCAGGGAGCCTGGCCCTGGCGTCGCTCGTCGACGCTCGCCTGACCGCCTGGGCGCGCCCCTGCCGCGCCGCCCGCCTCCGCAGACGAGACCTGCCCCCGCGCCTGAACCGGCGTGGCTGGCCTGCAGGTCTGCCCCCCCGGGGACCCGACATGATCACCGAACTCGAATTCAAGAGTCTGGCCGCTCTGGGCCATAACCGCATCCCGCTGATCGCCGAGGCCTTCGCCGATCTCGAGACGCCGCTGTCGCTGTACCTCAAGCTCGCCAACGGCAGCCCCCACAGCTTCCTGTTGGAGTCGGTGGTCGGCGGCGAGCGCTTCGGGCGCTACTCCTTCATCGGGTTGCCGGCGCGCACGCTCGTCCGCGCACACGGATGTCGCACCGAGGTCGTCACCGACGGCGAGGTGGCGGAGGTGCACGAGGGCAACCCGCTGGACTTCGTGGCCGCCTACCAGTCCCGGTTCCGGGTGGCGCTGCGCCCAGGCCTGCCGCGCTTCTGTGGCGGGCTGGCCGGCTACTTCGGCTACGACGCCGTTCGCTACATCGAGCCGCGCCTGGCGCACACGCAACAGGCGGGTGGCCTGCCCACGCCCGACGTGCTGCTGCTGCAGACCGAGGAACTCGCCGTCATCGACAACCTGTCCGGGCGGCTGTACCTCATCGTCTATGCCGACCCCGGCCAGCCCGAGGCCTGGTTCCGGGCCAAGCGGCGGCTGGGCGAACTCGTCGACCGGCTGCGCTCGTCCACGTCGGCCCCGGCCGTGCGGCGCGGCCCCTCCCACGCGGTGGAGCGCGAGTTCGACCGCGCCGACTACCTGCGCGCAGTGGTGCGTGCCAAGGAGTACATCGCCGCGGGAGACATGATGCAGGTGCAGATCGGTCAGCGCCTGAAGAAGCGTTACACCGAAAGCCCGCTGTCGCTGTACCGCGCACTTCGCTCGCTCAACCCCTCTCCCTACATGTACTACTACGACATGGGCGAGTTCCAGATCGTGGGCGCCTCGCCCGAGATCCTCGTGCGTCAGGAGCACACGCCCGAGGGCGATACGGTGACGATCCGGCCCCTGGCCGGCACGCGGCCACGCGGAGCCACGCCCGAGCAGGACAAGGCGCTCGAAGCCGAGCTCGCGAGCGACCCCAAGGAGCGCGCCGAGCACCTGATGCTGATCGATCTGGCGCGCAACGACATCGGCCGCATCGCGCGCACCGGCAGCGTCAAGGTGACGGATGCGTTCGTCATCGAGCGCTACTCGCACGTGATGCACATCGTGAGCAACGTCGAGGGCCTGCTGCAGCCGGGCTTGAGCAACCTCGACGTGCTGCGCGCCACGTTCCCGGCCGGCACCCTTGCGGGTGCGCCCAAGATCCGGGCGATGGAGATCATCGACGAGCTCGAGCCCGTCAAGCGCGGCATCTACGGCGGCGCCTGCGGCTACCTGAGCTTTGCCGGCGACATGGACCTGGCCATCGCCATCCGCACCGGCGTCGTGCACCAGAACACGCTGTACGTGCAGGCGGCCGCAGGGGTCGTGGCGGACTCGGTGCCCGAGGCCGAGTGGGCCGAGACGGAGGCCAAGGCGCGGGCCCTGATCCGCGCTGCGGAGCTGGTCGAGGAGGGGTTCTAGATGGGCGCCGGCCCGACCCCGAGGATCGCCCGCGAACGCCGGCAGGGAGCGCGTCCATGCTGCTGATGATCGACAACTACGACAGCTTCACCTACAACCTCGTGCAGTACTTCGGCGAGCTGGGTGCGCAGGTACGCGTGGTGCGCAACGACGAGATCACGCTCGAGGGCATCGCGGCGCTCGCCCCCGACCACCTCGTGCTCTCGCCCGGGCCCTGCTCGCCGGCCGAGGCGGGGATCTGCATCGAGGCGATTCGCCGGTTCACCGGCCAGCTCCCCATTCTCGGCGTGTGCCTGGGCCACCAGGCCATCGGCGCGGCACTGGGCGGGCGGGTGGTGCGTGCGAAGGTGCAGATGCACGGCAAGGCCTCGACCATCCGCACCGACGGGCGTGGCGTCTACGCCGGGCTGCCCGCGCAGTTCGACGTGATCCGCTACCACTCGCTGGCGATCGAGCGCCAGACGCTGCCGCCCGAACTCGAGGTCACCTCCGAGACCGAGGACGGCGAGATCATGGGCGTGCGTCACCGCACGCTCGCCGGCGGCCCGGCCCCGCTGGAGGGTATGCAGTTCCACCCCGAGTCGATCCTGAGCGAGAACGGCCACGCGATGCTCGCGAACTTCCTGAAGATGGGGGCTGCGCGGTGAACTCCAGGTCATCGCAGCGACGGCACTGCAGCACGGGCTCACGGTCGTGACGCGCGACACCGTACGACGTTCGACCAGCGCGGGCCTCGGGGTTCGATCCGCGGCGCGATGCGTCGTCCTGACGGGCGGCGGCTGAACGACGTCTCGGCCCGGACCCGAGCCTCCGACGTCCCTATCGTCCCGGGTCTTCGCCCTCTGCAGCCTCGCGACGCCGCTTCTCCTCCTGCGTGATCCGCATGTCGCGCTTCAGCGTCGTGAACTGCCACACCGCGAAGCCGGCCACGGCGACGATCACCAGCCCGAGCTCCCAGACGATCGGCGACATCGCGCGCGCCGCGGCTCAGCGTCGGATCGACGTCGCCAGCGGCAGCACCGCCTCGAGCGCCTTCGCCGACGACAGCACCCCCGGGATGCCCGCGCCCGGGTGGTTGCCCGCACCCACCATGTACAGCCCCTCGACGTCCTCGCTGCGGTTGTGCGGCCGGAACCACGCGCTCTGCGTCAGCCGCGGCTCGAAGCCGAAGGCCGCGCCCTTGTACGACAGCAGCCGGTCGTGGAAGTCCTGCGGCGTGGTCCAGAACGAGGTC
>JBIKMO010000376.1:0-3949 GCA_044359175.1 Burkholderiaceae bacterium
AGCAGTTCGGCTCGATCGATCCCTGGACCACGCTCGTGCGCTACGTGGCCCATCGCATCGCACCCTCGATCGGCCCGCCAAAGCCCCTCGGGGCGCTTCCTGCGAGCGGGTAACCGCCGGATCTAGGCTGACATGCCCTTCGTGCTCGACGCGTCGGTCGCACTGGCCTGGGCGCTCGCCGAGGACGAATCGAACACCGCCCAGGCCGCGCTCGCGCGTCTGCGCACGGATGACGCGGTTGCCCCCGCCCCAGGGTGGTTCGAGGTGCGCAACACGCTTGCCGACGACGAGCGCAGGGGGCGGCTCACCGAAGCCGACAAGGCTGCGTTGCTCGGAGAGATCGCGCGGCTGGGGATCGCGATCGACCCTGCGCCGCAGGAACTCGAGGTCCTGGCCCTCGCGCGCCGACACCGCCTGACCGTCTACGACGCGGCATACCTCGAGCTGGCACAACGCCTCGGTGTGCCGCTCGCGACACTGGGTCGCGCGCTGCAAGCGGCGGCGCGTCGATCCGGCTCGCACTGCTCTGATGCCGCTGTCCGCGACGACCAGCTCATCCAGGACCCCGTCGAGCAATCGCGCCCAGCCGATGCGCGGCGGTCGGGCCCGCACCGGCTCGAGCGGCATGACGTGATCTCGATCACACGCATGCCGGCCCGACCGCCGCTTCATCCCCGCGATCACCGGCGTGTCCTGTGCCTCGGGGATCGATGCGTGCTTCCGTGCCGAGCGGTCTGCTCGCGGGCCTGGTCCGTCCTGGCCGCCGCAGCCACAGCGGTCTTCTCCGCCTCGCGCAGGATCTCGACCATCGGCTCACTGCCCGATGCATCCGAAGGGCCGACCTCGAGTCGAGCATCCGCCGCGGATCCGACCTGCCGCTTGCGCCGACAGGCGACACCGGGGCTGCTCGCGGCGCTGGCCACGACGACGATCCCGCGCTCTGCCGAGGGCAGCCTGCGGCAGCGCTCGCGTCGACGCTCGATGGCCGCGTCGAACGAGTGGCCGAGCAGGGTCGGGGGTTCGCGGGGCGCCGGGCATCGAGGACCGCCAATGCCCGTCCGAGGAACAGCGTGATGTCGTTGCGGACCGACGGGCGATCCGAAAGGCCGTGCCCGAAGAGATCGAAGCGAACGATGCTCGACGCGGTCGCCCGCAGGTGAGGCACGAGCAGGGCGAACTCCCGATGCGGCACGGTCGCGCCGTGCACCGGCAGGAGCGTCGACCGCCCCTCGCAACCCTCGTCGACGGGGTGAGTCGGACCTTCGGTCAGCTGCAGGTGGCGCCCCCCAGCCGCCTGCCTCGGATCGCTCGGCGACCGCATCGCCGCGCACGCCATCGACTGTCCGGTGGCCCGCAAGCCGCTCAGGTCACGACTCCGACACCGGAGGCGACGGCCGCCTCCCGCAGCGGGCCGTCCCGGGTCGCGATCGGCAACTGCAGGCGCAATGCCAGCTCGAGGTAGGCGGCATCGTACGCACTCAAGCCGAAGCGAAGGGACAGCGCCAGCAGCTCACTGCGACGCACGGGCGTGCGATCGACCTCGATGGGCAACGCGCCGAGGTCGGCGACGACCGCCTGCGCGTGCTCGGCCGTCATCCGCTGGCGCAGGCAGGCCGTGCGCAGCACGTTGGTCAGCTCGAGCTCCCAGAGCGCCGGCGCATGAGCGGCCTCTTCGTTCAGGCGGACGGCGATGGCATCGGTGTAGGGCGATGCCTGGTTCTCGAGGAACCACCCGCTCGTCACCGTGTTGTCCAGGATGAAGGCCATGGGCGTTCGCGCTAGTCGCGCCCCGCCTCGATCCATTCGCGCAAGTCGCCCTCCAGCGTGACGCCCTGCCGTCGCTGCCTCATTCGGGCGAACACCGCGGTGACCCGTTGACGCTGACTGGCTTCGCGTCGGACCGGACCGATCGCGACGAGCTTCGCCACGGGTTGACCGCGCCGCGTGATGGTCACCTGCTCACCCTGCTCCACCGCGGCGACCAGCTCCGAGAGGCGGGTCTTGGCCTGGTAGATCGCGACTTCCCGAGACATGGTTAACCATTCGAGGGATCGGGTTGGTCCGATGGTGCATCGGGGCCGACGGCCCGTCAAGGCGATGGCGTCGGGCGGCTGGCTGACGGCGCAAATCGACATTGCCGGCGCGCACCGCGCGCGGGGCCGCGTCGCAACCGGTGGTCGCGCAGTCCGAGCGGGTCACGCCAGACGGGGCAGGACCGGGCTGCCCCCACGACGACGGTCCCACGCACACCGCCGTGCCCGGGCGCGACGACGGGACGGGCGTGTTCTCGTGGATCACCGGGCCCGACAGGCCCACGGTCGGCGTGGGCGGCCGGAACCAGCCGAATTCACCGCCTCGAGGCTGCCGCCCTGGCCGCCGCCATGGCCGCCTCGTACGACGGCGTGCCCGGCGCGGGGATGGTCCAGCGGTGGATGGTGCTGCCGGCCACCGTCACCGTCTCCTCGGGCTTCCAGTCGCCCATGTCGAAGGCGTGCGACACGATTCGCGTGCCCGGCTTCAGGTCCTCGAGCAGCTTGGGCAGCAGCCTGAGGTTGAGCCGCGGCAGCAGGTACATCGTCACCACCGTCGCCTCGCGGAAGTCGGACTCGAACACGTCGCCCCGCACGATGCGGGCCCTGTCGGTCAGCTTCTCGGCCTCCACGAGGCACTGGGCGAGCCGGGCCATGTCCGGGTTGTATTCGATGCCGATCGCGCGTGCGCCGAGCCGGGCCGCGGCGATCGCGATCTTGCCGTCGCCCGCGCCGAGGTCGTAGACGATGTCCTGCGGCGTCACGTTGACGATCTGGAGCATGCGCTGCACCGCGGCATCGGGCGTGGGCACCCAGACGACGTCCTTGCCCTGCTGGCCCGAGTAGGGCTTGTAGTCGCGCTCGCAGACCGCGCGGTCGACGGCCGCGCCCTGCGCGCAGGCGCCATCGATGCACAGGGCGAACAGCCCGGCCAGCGCGGCGGCCCGGGGGGTCGGCGTGAGGAACGAGGTCATGTCCGGAACTCCGCTCGAGTGAGGTGGGGGCGCGCAGGTAGGGGGCGCCCCCGTTCAACGATACCGTAGCGGCGCGCGGCCGCGATCGGCCGATCGCACCGGCCGCGGGCCGGGCGGTGCGCGCGCAGGGCGGCCGTGGACGCGAAATCCTCGCGTTCCGCGGACAGCCCGGGCCGACCGGCGAGGCATGGCGGGGATGCCGCCCAGGTCGCCGCCCGCGAACACGTGCATCGTCAGGATCGGTGCCGGCGCCGTCGACATCGCCGGCGGAACCCGGTCTCCGGTGACCCGCGCGAGATCCGTCCTCGACGCGAGGAGATCCCACAGCAGCTGATCCCGGGGGTCGGGCGCGGCGATGCCCTGGCCGGGCTCGAGGACGATGGCGTGCCGGACGAGCTCGGTCAGCAACAGGTCGATCCCCTCGTCATCGAGCCCGTGCCGCGCCCGGATCGGCGGCCGCGCGAGCACCGCGCGGTACTCGGCGAGCAGCGCCTCCGACACCGCGAACGGAAAGGCCGCGGCGAGCATGCCGTCGAGCGCTCGAGCGACCGGCGACGCCGCGTCGAGAGTCAGCAGCCCGGCGACCACGACGTTCGTGTCGACGACGAATGCGGCCGGCTTCACGCGCCGCGCCGGACGTGCTTCGCCTGCTCGACCGCCAGCGCGAGCGCGTCGTCTTCGGACAACCCGCTGCGCTCGCGCGCGGCGCACCAGGTCACGGGCGTCTTCGCGGGACTTGATGCCGTAGAACTCGAGGCTCTCTTCGACCAGCCGGCCGATCGTCCGGCCGCGTTGCGCCGCCGCTGCCTTGAGGGCCCTGTACCGCGCTTCGGACACGGTGATCGTCAGGCGACTCATCGCGGACTCGCATGGGTGATGAATCACCCAGGCATCTTGGCGCATCCGGAAGCGACCGACGCTTGGCAGAGCACGATGAAGGTGCCT
>JBIKMO010000377.1:0-3890 GCA_044359175.1 Burkholderiaceae bacterium
GGGTGCCGATCGGCATCGCATCGGCGCTCGCGGCCGCGCTCCTGCTGGCCGTCGCGGCCCCGGCGAGCGCGTCCGATGCGGCCGCGGCCGAGCCTGGCGCGTTCGAGCGCTGGCTGTCCGGGCTGCCGGTGGTCGGCCGGTTCTTCGGCGGCGGCGACGTCGCGCCCAGTGCCGACGGCACGCGGGTCGCGCCGCACTACCGGCTCGACGTCCAGGCGCCCGAGCCCATCGACGCGCTGGTGCGCAACCACACGCTGCTCGGGCGCTGGCGCCAGCGTCCCGACTTCGATCCGTCGCAGCTCGACCTGTTCGTGCGGCGCGCGCCCGCCGAGATCCGCGACCTGCTCGCCGCCGAAGGCTGGTTCTCGCCGGCGTCGATCGACGTGCGCCCGATCGACGGCGGGGTGGCGGTGGTCGTCGATCCGGGCCCGCGGACGGTCGCCGGCGACCTGGACCTCGTGATCGACGGCGCGGCGGCCGGCGACACGTACGGCTCGCTGCGAGAGCGCCTGCGCGCCGACTGGCGACTGCAGCCCGGTACGCCGCTGCGCTCGGCCGACTGGGAGGGCGCCAAGCGCGCGCTGCTGTCCGAGCTTCGCGACGCGGGTTTCCTGCGTGCGCGCATCGTCGACAGCGAGGCGCTGGTCGACCGCTCGGCGGCACGCGCGGCGCTCGCGTTGCGGGTGGACTCGGGCGCCCGGCTGGTCTACGGCGAGGTGCGCGTTCACGGCCTCGACCGGTATCCGCGCTCGGTGATCGATGGGCTGGCGCCGTTCCGGCCCGGCGATCCGTACGACGCGCGCGACGTGTTCGTGCTGCAGACGCGGCTCAACGGCGCCGGATGGTTCAGTGCGGTCAACGTGCGTCCCGACCTGGTCGAGCTCGAGCGCGATCCGGACGCGGGCGCGGTACCGATCCGCGTCGACGTGGTCGAGCGCCAGGCCAAGCGGCTGACGCTCGGCGGCGGCATCGACACCGACCGCGGGCTGTCGCTGCTCGCGGCCTGGGAGCACCGCAACGTCGCGGGCCTGGGCGTGCAGACCTTCAACGGCATCGAGCTCGACCTGGAGCGCCAGCTGCTGTACACGCAGTGGGAGACGCCGCAGGACGCGGACGGACAGCGCTGGCAGCTGGGCGCGCGCGCCGAGCACCGCGACGTGAGCAACGACGTGACCGACGCGCTGTCGGTGTTCGCGGCGCGCAACCGGCGGCGCGGCGACATCGAGACCGGGTTCTCGCTGCAGTACCAGTTCGAGCGCCAGCGGATCGTGTTCGGGCCCGGCAACGAGCCGGTGTTCGACAACCGCGCCGTGGTCGCCGGATGGACGTGGACTCAGCGCAAGCTCGACTCGCCGCTGCAGCCGACGCGCGGCTACATCGTGTCCGGGCAGCTGTCGGGCGCATCCGAGGCGCTTGGCGCGATGCGCACCTTCGTGCGCGCGTATGGGTTCGGCTACCTGATCCTGCCGCTGGACCTGCCGGACGGCTCGGTGTTCGGCCGTCTGGTGGTGCGCGGAGAACTCGGCATCGTCTGGGCGGAGGACCGCTTCGGGATCCCCACGGCGAACCTGTTTCGCACCGGCGGTGACCGCTCGGTGCGCGGCTACGCGTCGCAGAGCCTGGGCGTGCCGTTCGGCGAGGCGACCGTGCCGGGCCGCTACCTCGGGGTGGCGAGCGTCGAGTACCAGCATCCGATCGCGCGGGACGTGGCGCTCGCCGCGTTCTACGATCGCGGCAACGCCGCCGACACGTGGGCGTCGCTGCAGCCCGTGGCGGGCTGGGGTCTGGGCGTACGCTGGCGCACGCCGGTCGGGCCGCTGAACTTCGACGTCGCCCGCGGCGTCGCGGTCGGCCAGTGGCGGCTGCACTTCTCGCTCGGGGTGGTGTTCTGATGTCCGCCACCGGTCGGCCCGATCCGTCGCCACCGTCCGGGGTGGCGCCCGGCGTGCCGTCGTCCGGACCGCCGCGGCCGCGCCGCCGCGCGGGGTGGGGGCGTACCGGGCGCGTGCTGGCCGGGCTCGCGGCGCTGCTGGCCGCGCTGATCGCCGCCGCGCTCGTCTGGACCGGCAGCGAGTCGCTGGTGCGCTGGGCCGCACAGCGCGCGGCCGACGCGACCGGCGGCCGGCTCGAGATCGAGCGGCCCGAGGGTTCGCTGTGGCGCGGCGTGCGCGCCGCGAGGGTGGTCTGGCGCGACCCGGCCGCGGTCACCGTGTCGGCCGACGGCGTCGAGTTCCGGCCCGACTGGTCCGCGCTGCTCGCGCGCCGGCTGGCGCTGAGCGCGCTGGCCGCGGACCGGCTCGAGGTGGAGATCGCATCGTCCGACGGCGCGCCGTCGGCGCCGCCGGACTCGCTCGCGCTGCCGTTCGCGCTGCGGCTGGAGTCGGTGTCGATCGGCGAGCTCGTGGTGCGCGGACTCGCGCCCGACCCGCCGCAGCGGCTGCAGGCGCTGCGGGCAGCGTTGGACTACGACCGCCGCCGTTGGCGGGTGGACGATCTGGCGCTGCGAGTCGGTTCGGTCGAGCTGAGGGCCGCCGGCGAGATCGGCGATGCGACGCCGTTCCCGCTGGCGGTGTCGGCCGCGGTGAGCGGTACGGTGCTCGAGCAGCCCACGACCGCGACGTGGGTCGTCACCGGCGCGCTTGCGTCGCTGGAGATCGATGCCGGCAGCGCGCTGCACGGCGCGTCGCTGCGTGTCCGGGCCCGCGTCGAACCGTTCTCGCCGCTGCCGCTCGCAGCGCTCGAGCTGCAGGCCGACGGACTCGATCCGGCGCGCTTCGGCGCGGCGCTGCCATCGGCCCGCCTGAGTGCCGGTCTCGACGCGCGGCGCCCCGCGGATGCGGACGCGGCTGCGCCCTGGCCGCCGCTCGAGGGCAGGCTTGCGGTGCGCAACACGCTGCCCGGGACGATCGACCAGGGGCGCGTGCCGGTGTCCGCGCTCGGCGCGCGCATCGCGTTCGACGGCCAGCGGCTGCGGCTCGATGCGGTCGAACTGGACGGACCGGCCGGGCGCGTGACCGGCGCGGCGAGCGTGCCGCTCGCTGCGGCGCTCGCCGACCCGGCGCGAGCCGGCGCGTGGGCCGGGACCGACGTGCAGCTGGCCACCGAACGGCTGGACCCGTCGCGTGCGCACCGGGCGCTGCGGCCGGGCGCGCTGCGCGGGGCCGTGCGGTTGCGGCCCGAGGCGGATGCCGCATTGCGGTTGGACGCGTCGCTCGCCGACGGCGAGCTCGCGCTGGACGGGGCGGCACGGCTGGCCGCAGACGCGCTCGAGATCGAGCGGTTGCGCCTGCTCGCGCGCGACGGGGTCGCCGAGGTCCGCGGCCGCGCCGGCGTCGCGCCGCCGTATGCGTTCGCGCTCGAAGGGCGGCTCGCGGGGCTCGATCCGTCGCGGTTCCTCGAGGTGCCCGGCGGCCGTCTCGCCGGCCGCTGGCAGGCTCGCGGTCAGGCAGCGCCACGACCGGTGCTCGAGGCCTGGCTCGAACTCGACGACAGCCGATGGCGCGGGCTGCCGCTCGCCGGGCGCGCCGCCGGCCGCTGGGGTGCCGATCGGCTGAGCGGGCTGGATGCGCGGCTGCGCTGGGGTGCGAACACGCTGCTTGCGCGCGGTGCGCTGGGCGCGCGGGACGACCTGCTCGCGCTCGAGCTGGATGCCCCGCGGCTGCAGGAGCTCGATGCGCGCCTCGGCGGCCGTGCGTCGGCGCAGGCGACGCTGCGCGGCGGGTTCGACGCGCCCGCGCTCGCGGCGAGCGCCACCGCACGGGGGTTGTCGTTCGACGGCGAGGCGAGCGTGGGTGCGCTGCGTGCGACCGTTGCGCTCGCATCGACCGACGTGCTGCGCACCCTGCTCGTGCGCGCCGGGGTGCTCGCGGACGCCGGCGGTGCGCCGCGCG
>JBIKMO010000113.1:0-13360 GCA_044359175.1 Burkholderiaceae bacterium
TGACCGGCGGGGCGGTGACGTCGCCGGCCGCGGTGGGCGACGCGGCCGCGACCGCCTCGGGAAGGGTGACCACCGATGCCGCGTCGGGCTCGGGCGACGCTGCGGGTGCGCGTTCGGCGGCGGGCGGGGATGCGGTCGCGGTCGCACGCGCGTCGCCGGTCGAGGCCGCAGGCGCGGGCGGTGCCGCGGCCGCGGCCGCCGGAGCGCCTGCGCCCGCGACCAGCACCTTGTCGCGCGGGCCGTTGGCGACGATGCGACCCCCGTCGATCAGCACGATCCGGTCGGCGGCGCTGACCATCGCCATGCTGTGGGTGGCGACCACGATCGTGCGGCCGCGGCCCCACGCGCGCAGCCGCGCGACGATGCCCGCCTCGGTCGCCTGGTCCAGGCCCACGGTGGGCTCGTCCAGCAGCAGCACCGGACAGCCGCCGACGATCGCGCGGGCGAGCGCCACCACCTGTCGCTGTCCGCCGGACAGGTTCGTGCCGCCCGGCAGCACGCGCTGCGACAGCGACAGCGCGCCCTTGGCGATCCACTGGTCCAGCCCGGACACCGCGAGCGCCTCGGCGAAGCGCTCCGGGTCGACGTACGCCTCGGCGCCGCCGAGGATGTTCTCGGCGAGCGTGCCCTCGAACAGCACCGCCTCCTGCGGCTTGAAGCCGATGTGGCGCGCACGGAACTCCAGCGGCCAGTCGATCACCGAGTGCCCGTCCAGCATCGCATCGCCGCGCGAGGGCCGCAGCAGGCCGCCGAGCAGCTTGAGCAGCGTGGTCTTGCCGGCGCCGGGACGGCCGATCACCACCACCAGCTCGCCCGGCGGCACCTCCAGGCTCAGCCCGTCGAACAGCGGTCGCGCCGGGTCGTGGTCGAAGCTCAGCTCGCGCAGCGACAGCGCGCTCTGGCGCGACATCCACTGTGCCGAGCCCGGGTCGATCGGGCGGCGCGGCTCGGGGTCGGTCACCAGCTCGTCCATCAGCCGGCTCGCCCGCCGCAGCTCGCTCCAGCGCGCCGCGAGCGCCGACACGCCGGCGAGCATCCCGATCGCGCGCGAGGTCAGCATCGAGCAGGCGATCAGTCCGCCGACCGTGAGCGCCCGCGCTTCGATCTGGTAGACGCCGGCCACCAGCACGCCCATCCAGCTCAGCGTCACCGCCGCCTGCGTGCAGTGCGCGCTCAGGTTCGCCCAGTAGCGTCCGCGCGCCTGCGCGAGCGCCGACTGCTCGGCGAGGTGCCCGAAGCGGCGCGACAGCGTCCAGCGCAGCGGCGTGGCCCGAACCACCTCGCCGGCCGCCAGCGTCTCGGCCAGCGCGTTGACCTTGCCGGTCTGCGCCCGGGTGGCGATCTCGCCGTAGCGCATCGCGGGTCGGTGCAACAGCCACTGCGTCACGACCATCACGCCCGCGACGATCAGCGGCACCTGCACCAGCGGCCCGCCGATCAGGGCGATCGCGAGCAGGTAGAGCGCCGCGAACGGGATGTCCACCAGCGCCATCAGCCAGCTCGAGGACAGGAAGTCGCGCGAGGCGACCAGGTCCCGGTAGCGGGCGAGCATCACGCCGACCGGCGGCATCGGCCCGCGCTGCGACAGCAATCGCTCGAGCAGCCGCCGGTCGACCCGCGCATCCAGCCGGCACGTGACCGACTCGACCGCCTGGGTGCGGGCGGTCTTCAGGAACAGCTCGAGCAGCACGAACAGGCCGAGCCCGATCGCGAGCGCCCACAGCGTCTCCAGGATGCCGTTGCCGATGATCCGGTCGTAGACCAGCATCGAGAACAGCGGCAGCAGCATGCCGATCGCGTTGATCAGCAGCCCGGCGAGCACCAGCTCGATCAGCCGGCCGCGGTGCTCGCGCAGGAACGGCAGCACCAGCGGCTGGCGATCCGCGGCGGTGGCGGCGCGCGGCGTCACGTCCTGCGCCGGGCGCAGCGACAGCAGCCGCAGCACGCGGCTGGCGTCCAGCGTCGACAGCGGCACGGGCGACTCGCCCGCGCCCGACCACAGGCTGGCCGCACCCTGCCGGCAGTCGATCAGGTACCAGCCGTCGTCGCACTGCGCCAGAAGCATCTCGGCGCTCGATCCGGCGGCCGCCACCAGCGAGGTGCCGGCGTCGGTGAGCTGCAGGTCGCCGTGCCGCCGCAGCCAGCGGGCGAGCCGCTGCGCCTGTCTCGGGGTCTGCAGCTCGTGCGTCCAGTCGGGCAGCGCGGGCGCGTCGGCGGCGAGCATCCGCTCGAGTGCCACCCGAAGCACCGTGCGCAGCCGATGCGGGATCGGCTTCGACGCCGTGCGCATCCGCGCTGACGCTGCATTGCCCGCGCCCGCGCCCGCGCCCGGCGCGTCGGCGCCCGGCGCGTCGACACGCGACGCGTCCGCATCCGGTACGGCGGCGACCGCAGGCGAGGAGCTCATCGCGCTCGATGGTACGCACGCGATTCCGCGCGCGGCCGACCGTCCGGCACCCGGGTGCCGCGCTCGGTCGCCCCGCGGCGCGCGCCGCGCGCCGCCGCGCCGCCGGTCGCCTCGCCGCCGCCGCCGGTCAGTACGTGCGGTCGGCGTTGATGATCGCGATCTGCGCGATCTGCTGGGTCCGACCCGAGTCCGAGTAGATCGTGAAGCCGCCGGCGGATGCGGTCGTGTAGGGATCCTCGATCGTCAGCGTGTCGCCGAAGTCGGTGCGAACGTTCAGCACCGACGCATTGTTGTTGCCGACGATCGCCCGGATGTCCGCCGCCGAGATCTGCAGGGTCTGGTTCGAGCCGTTGCGCACGTCGATCTCCTCGACCGTGCTCACGTTGCCGGCGAGCGTCGTGAAGTCGATGGTCGCACCGCCGGCCAGCCCGGTGATGCGCATCGCGTCGTAGCCGTCGCCGCCGCTCACCGAGCCGGTGCCGAGCTGGCTCGCCTGCACGAAGAGCGAGTCGGTGCCGGCTCCGCCCGCCAAGGTGTCCGCGCCGCCATTGCCCCAGATCCAGTTCGATCCCGCATCGCCGGTCATCGCATCGGCCATCGAGGTCCCGCTGATCGACTCGACGTTGACCAGGGTCATGCCGCTCGCCAGGCCCGCGCTGGACTGCGCGGTGGTCAGCGCGAGGTTGACGGTCACGCCGGCGGTGGAGTTCGCGAAGTCGACGATGTCGTAGCCGTCGTTCTGGCTGCCGCCGTCGAAGTGGACGACGCCGGTGCTCACCACCAGCCGCTCGTTCGCCTCCGAGCCGATCACCCGCTCGAAGCCGGTCGCGGTGTCGCCCGCCGAATAGCTGTTGCCCTGCATCACGGTGCCGTCGACGTAGACCGTGGTCCAGGTCTCGGACTGATTGCCCCAGTACCAGCCGCGGGTGCTCAGATCGAGCGTGTCGAGTCCGTCGCCGCCGGCGAGCACGTCCGCGCCGGCGTCGCCGCGGACCGTGTCGTCACCCGCGCCGCCCGAGATCGTGTCGTTGTAGTAGCCGCCGCCCAGCCAGTTCGCACCGCCGTTGCCGGTGAGCCGGCTGCCGTAGCTCCAGGCGCCGGAGGCGTTCTCGACCGAGGTCAGCACGTCGCCGGCCGCGAAGCCGCCGGACTGCGCGGTGGACAGACCGAGGTCGACCGTGACGCTGGCGCTCGAGTAGTAGTAGTCGACATGGTCGGTGCCGCCGGCGCCGTCGATCGACTCGACCAGATCGCTGCCGTACACGTAGTCGTTGTGGGCCGACAGCCGGTAGCGCTCGAAGTGGCTGAAGCTGTCGTACGCGGCGTACCACTCGCCGCCGGCGTGGTGCAGGTCCAGGTGCACCGCCGAGGTCGCGTTCTCGTAGCTCAGCGTGTCCTGGCCGTTGCCGCCGTCCATCGCGTCCGAGCCGGCCAGGCCCTCGATCGTGTCGTCGCCCTCGCCGCCCCAGATCGTGTCCTGGCTCGCCGAGCCGCTCAGGCGGTCGCCGTACGCCGAGCCGCTCAGCCGCTCGAAGCCGGACAGCACGTCGCCGGATGCGTAGCCGGTGCTGACCTGCGCGGTCGCGAGCCCGAGCGACACGGTCACCGCGGCGGTGGAGTTCGCGTAGCTGATCGTGTCCCAGCCGCCCGCGCCGTTCAGCACGTTGGCGACCGTCGAGCCCATCACCTCGTCGTCGTGGTTCGAGCCGATCAGGTTCTCGACGTCGATGTACACGTCGCCGGCGGCGTCGCCGTAGGACGACGCGCCGCCGTCCAGCCGCACGCCCACCCCGCCGGTTGCGTACTGGAAGCTCACGAAGTCGGCGCCGACGCCGCCGTCGATCGTGTCCGCGCCGGCGCCGCCGTGCAGCGTGTCGTCGCCGGCCCCGCCGATCAGGTGGTTGTCCAACGCGTTGCCGCGCAGTTCGTCGGCCTGGGTCGAGCCGATCACGCCCTCGATGCCGATCAGCTGGTCGCCGTTGACCGGGCCGGCGCCGGTCTGCGCGCCCACGGTGGCGAGGTCCACCGTGACCGCGACGTCGCCCGCGTAGCTCACGAAGTCGCCGTACAGGTGCAGTCCGCCGTCGATCGTGTCCGCCCCGTCGCCGCCGAGCAGCGTGTCGTCGCCCACGCCGCCGGCGAGCGAGTCGGCGCCCGCGCCGCCGCGCAGCAGGTCCTCGCCGTCCTCGCCGAGCAGCGTGTCGCTGCCGGCGCCGCCGTCGACCGTGTCGTCGCCCAGACCCGCGGCGATCCGGTTGGCCGCACCGTCGCCGGTCAGCAGGTCGGCGAGGTTCGAGCCGATCAGGTTCGCGATGCCGACCAGCAGGTCGCCGTTGGCGTCGCCCGCGCTGGTCTGCGCGGTGCTCCGCGAGAGGTCGACGGTGACGCCATTGGCCGAGTTCAGGTAGCTGGCGGTGTCGGTGCCGCCGCCGCCGGTGAGCGTGTCGGCGCCGCCGCGGCCCTCGAGCGTGTCGTTGCCGAGCCCACCGTTCAGTGCGTTCGCGTTCTGGTCGCCGCTGAGTGCGTCGGCGAGCGCCGACCCGATCAGGCCCTCGACCGCAGTCAGCGTGTCGCCGCTCGCGGTGCCGGCGCTGGTCTGCGGGTCGGAGACGAACAGGTCGACCGTGACGCCCTCGCCGGAGGACGCGTAGCTGACCGTGTCGAAGCCCTCGCCGCCGTCGATACGGTTGCCGGCCGCCGCCGACTCGATCGTATCGGCATGGTCCGAGCCGACGAAGTCCTCGATGTCGACGAACACGTCGCCGGCGACATGCCCGGCGCCGAGCTGCGCCGAGGTGCGGCCCAGGTCGACGCTGACGCCCGCCGTGGAGCGCGCGTAGCTGACCGCGTCCAGGCCGCTGCCGCCGTCGAGCGTGTCGCTGCCCAGCCCGCCGTCGAGCGTGTCGTTGCCCGCCGAGCCGCTCAGGCGGTTGCCCGCCGAGTCGCCGCCGAGCCAGTCGCCCATGGCCGAGCCGTTCACGTTCTCGATGCGGGTCAGCACGTCGCCGCTCGCATCGCCCGGGCTGATCTGGGTGGTCGTCACGGCCAGGTCCACGATCACCCCGACCGCGGAGTTCGCGTAGCTGACCGTGTCGACGCCGGCGCCGCCGTCGATGCCGTTGGCGGCCCAGCCGGACACGATCAGGTCGTCGAACCCGGAGCCGAGCACGTTCTCCACCGACACGAACAGGTCGCCGAGCACGTCGCCGGCGCCGGTCTGCGCCACCGTGCGGCCGACGTCCACGGTGACGCCGGCGGTCGCGTCCGCGTAGCTCGCGGTGTCCACCCCATCGCCGCCCTGCAGCAGGTCGGCGCCGCCACCGCCCTGCAGCGTGTCGTCGCCCAGGCCGCCGTGCAGCGTGTCGTCGCCCAGGGCGCCGCGCAGCGTGTCGTCGCCGCCTTCGCCGAACAGCACGTTGGCGGACGCATCGCCGATCAGCAGGTCGCCCAGGTTCGAGCCGCCGAGGTTCTCGATCTGCAGGAGCAGGTCGCCCAGCGCGTCGCCCGCGCCGGTCTGGGCGCCTGCAAGACCGAGGTTCACGGTCACGCCCTGCGCCGAATTCAGGTAGCTCGCGGTGTCGGTGCCGTTGCCACCGTCCAGGGTGTCGGTGCCCGAGCGGCCCTCGAGCGTGTCGTCGCCCGCGGCGCCCTGCAGCAGGTTGGCGGCGCCGTCGCCGAGCAGCCGGTCGCCGTGGCCGGAGCCGAGCAGGTTCTCGAAGTCCGCCAGCACGTCGCCCGACGCGGTGCCGCCGCTCACCTGCGCGAACGGACTCGCCAGGTCGACGGTCACCGCCGCGGTCGAGGTCGCGTAGCTCGCGGTGTCGGCCCCCAGGCCGCCGATCAGCGTGTCGGCGTTCGACGAAGATTCGACCGTGTCGGCGTGGCGTGAGCCGAGGAAGCCCTCGATGTCGATGAACAGGTCGCCCGCCACGTCGCCCGCACCGATCTGCGCGGTCGTGCGACCGAGGTCGACCGACACGCCCGCGGTCGCGGTGGCGTAGCTCGCGAGGTCGCTGCCGCCGGCGCCGCCCTCCAGCGTGTCGGCGCCCACGCCGCCTTCGAGCGTATCGTCGCCGCCGCCGCCGCTCAGCCGATTGGCGGCGGCGTTGCCGCGCAACGAGTCGCCGTGCGACGAGCCGAGCAGGTTCTCGACGTTGGCGAGCTGGTCGCCGCTGCCGGTGCCCTCGCTGATCTGCATCGTCGAGACCGACAGGTCGACCGTGACGCCGATCGTCGAGCCGGCGTAGCTGACCGTGTCGATGCCGGCGCCGCCGTCGATCGCGTTGGCGGCTGCGCCCGATACGATCAGGTCGTCGAAGGCCGAACCGAGCAGGTTCTCGACGTCGACGAAGACGTCGTCCAGCACGTCGCCCGCGCCGGTCTGCGGCAGCGTGCGGCCCAAGTCCACCGTGACGCCGGCGGTCGAGTCCGAGTAGCTCGCCCAGTCCGCGCCCGTGCCACCGTTCAGCGTGTCGGCGCCCGCGCCGCCCTGCAGCACGTCGTCGCCAGCCCCGCCGATCAGCGAGTCCGCGCCGCCGGCACCCCACAGCGAGTCGTTGCCCGCCTGGCCCCACAGCAGGTTGCTCGCGGCGTCGCCGCGCAGCACGTCGTCCAGCGACGAGCCCGACAGGTTCTCGATGCCGGCGAGCCGGTCGCCCGAGGCGTCGCCGGCGCTGGTCTGCGCGCCGGTCTCCGCCAGGTCGACCGTGACGCCGACCGCCGAGCTCGAGTAGCTCGCGGTGTCGCTGCCGTTGCCGCCGGTGAGCGTGTCGGCGCCGGCGCGGCCTTCGAGCGTGTCGTCGCCGTCGCCGCCCAGCAGCGCGTTGCCCGAGGCGTCGCCGCGAAGCGTGTCGGCGTGCGTCGAACCGATCACCACCTCGATACGGGTCAGCACGTCGCCCGACGCGGTGCCGGCGCTCACCTGCGCGCTGGTGAGCGCCAGGTCCACGGTCACCGCCGCGGAGGACGCCGCGTAGCTGACGGCGTCGGTGCCGAGGTTGCCGTCGACGTAGTCGGCGTTCGCCGAGGATTCGATCGTGTCGTCGTGCGCCGAGCCGAGCACGCCCTCGACGTCGACGTACACGTCGCCCGCCACGTCGCCCGAGCCGAGCTGACCGAGCGTGCGGCCGAGGTCGACCGACATGCCGGCGCTCGAGTTCGCGTAGCTGACCAGGTCGTGACCGGCGCCGCCGTCGAGGGTGTCGGCACCGGTGCGGCCCTCGAGCGTGTCGTTGCCCTGGCCGCCGGCGAGCCGGTTGCCCGCGGCATCGCCCAGCAGCGAATCGGCGAGCGACGAGCCTTCGAGGTTCTCGACCCGCACCAGCAGGTCGCCGCCGGCGTCGCCCGTGCTGATCTGCGGGATCACCAGGCTGAGGTCCACGACCACGCCGAGCACCGAGTTCGCGTAGCTGACCGTGTCGGTGCCGTCGCCGCCGTCGATCGCGTTGGCGGCGGCGCCCGACACGATCCGGTCGTCGTACGACGTGCCGATCAGGTTCTCGACGCTCACGAACACGTCGCCTGCGGCCTCGCCGCTGCCGCCTTGCGCGCTGGTGCTGCCCAGGTCGATCGTCACCGCGGCGGTTGTGGCCGCGTAGCTCGCGGTGTCGGCTCCAAGTCCGCCGTCCAGCGTGTCCGCACCGGCGCCGCCCACCAGCACGTCGTTGCCGGCGCCGCCCTGCAGCGTGTCGTTGCCGGCCGCGCCCTGCAGCGTGTCGTCGCCGCCGCCGCCCGCGAGCAGGTTCGCGGCCGTGTCGCCGCGCAGCAGGTCGTCGAGCGACGAGCCGGACAGGTTCTCGAAGCCGGAGAGCCGGTCGCCGAACGCGTCGCCGACGCCCAGCTGGGCCCCGGTCAGCGTCAGGTCCACGGTCACGCCGGCGCCGGACTGCGCATAGCTCGCGGTGTCGATGCCATCGCCGCCGGCGAGCGTGTCCGCGCCCGCGCGGCCCTCGATCGTGTCGTTGCCCAGCCCGCCCTCGATCGAGTTGCCCAGCGCGTCGCCCGCCAGCTGGTCGCCGTGGTTCGAGCCGACCAGGCTCTCGATCCCGGTGAGCAGGTCGCCCTCGGCCAGCCCGCCGAGCTGCGGGTCACCGAGCGCCAGGTCGATCCGCACCGCAGCGGCGGAGTTCGAGTAGTCGGCCGTGTCGTTGCCGCCGCCGCCGTCGATCGCGTTGGCGCCGGCACCCGAGAAGAACCGGTCGCCGTATGCCGAGCCCTGCACGTTCTCGATGCCGACGAAGACGTCGCCCAGCGCGTCGCCCGAGCCGGTCTGCGGGCTCGACAGGCCGAGGTCGACGGTGACCGCGGTGCCCGCGTTCGCGTAGCTCGCCCAGTCCGAGCCGTCGCCGCCGTCCAGCGTGTCGGCACCGATGCGGCCCTCGAGGACGTCGTTGCCCGCGCCGCCGGTCAGCAGGTTGGCGCCGCCGTCGCCGCGCAGCGCGTCCGAGTAGGCCGAGCCCAGCAGGTTCTCCACGCGGGTGAGCAGGTCGCCCGACGCATGACCGGAGCTCAGCTGGCCGGTGACCACGGTCAGGTCGACGCTCACGCCCGCATCGGAATTCGCATAGCTCACGGTGTCGATGCCGGCGCCGCCGTCGATGCCGTTGGCCGCGGCGCCCGAGACGATCAGGTCGGCGAATCCGCTGCCGATCAGGCTCTCGATGTCGACGAAGACGTCGCCCGCGACGTCGCCCGAGCCGCTCTGGGCGGTGGTGAGCCCGAGGTCGACGGTCACCGCGGCGGTCGCACCGGCGTAGCTCGCGGCGTCGGCGCCGGCGCCGCCCTCGAGCCTGTCGGCGCCCGCGCCGCCCTCCAGCACGTCGTCGCCGTCGCCGCCCTGCAGCGTGTCGTTGCCGGCGGCGCCACTGATCGTGTCATCGCCGCCCAGGCCGCTGACCCGGTTGGCGGCCGCGTCGCCGGCGAGCAGGTCGCCGAAGGCCGAGCCCTCCAGGTTCTCGAACTGCGACAGCAGGTCGCCGGTGGCCTCGGTGGCGCCGCCCTGCGCGCCGACGGTCGCCAGACTGACGCTGACCGCGCCGGCGGCGTTCGCATAGCTGGCGGTGTCGGTGCCGTCGCCGCCCACCAGCGTGTCGGCGCCGGCGCGGCCCTCGATCGTGTCGTCGCCCAGGCCGCCCACGATCGAATTGTTCGCCGAGCTGCCCGACAGCAGGTCGGCGTGAACCGAGCCGATCAGGTTCTCGACGCTGACCAGCACGTCGCCCGAGGCCTCGCCCGCGCTGAACTGGCCGGCGCTGGACGACAGGTTGACGGTAGCGCCGTCGGTGGCGTTCGCGTAGGTGGCGGTGTCGGTGCCGGCGCCCCCGTCGAGGGTGTCGGCGCCGGCGCGGCCCTCGAGCAGGTCGTCGCCGCCGCCGCCCCACAGGACGTTGCCGGCGGCATCGCCGCGCAGCGTGTCCGCGTACTCCGAGCCGGCGAGGTTCTCGATGCTGTCGTAGACGTCGCCGAGCACGTCGCCGGCACCGGTCTGCGCGCCGGCGATCGCGAGGTCGACCACCACCGCGGCGGTCGAGGTCGAGTAGCTCGCGGTATCGCTGCCCTCGCCGCCCTGTAGCGTGTCGTCTCCGGCCCGGCCCTCGAGCACGTCGTTGCCCAGCCCGCCGGTCAGCAGGTTCGCGGTCGCATTGCCGCGCAGCGTGTCCGCCTGGTTCGAGCCGAGCAGGTTCTCGACGTCGATCAGCACGTCGCCCAGGCCGTCGCCGGCGCTCGTCTGTCCGCCGCTCGCCGCCAGGTCGACGGTGACGCCGGCGGCCGAACTGGCGTAGCTCGCGGTGTCGATGCCGGCGCCGCCGTCGATCGTGTCGACGCCGCCGCGGCCCTCGAGCGTGTCGTTGCCGTCTGCGCCGGTGAGCAGGTTGTTGGCGCCGTCGCCGCGCAGCGTGTCCGCGAAGCCGGTGCCGATCAGGCTCTCGATCGAGCTCAGCACGTCGCCTGCGACCTCGCCGGCGCCGGTCTGTCCGGCGGTGAGCGTCAGGTCGACCACGACCGCCTGGGTCGAGCTCGCGTAGCTCGCGGTGTCGTGGCCGCTGCCGCCCTGCAGCGTGTCCGCGCCGCCGCCGCCGACCAGCAGGTCGTCGCCGGCGTTGCCCGACAGCAGGTTGTTCGCGTCATCGCCGCGCAGCGAGTCACCGAGGCCCGATCCGGACAGGTTCTCGATGCCGATCAGCCGGTCGCCGAACGCGTCGCCGTTGCCGACCTGAGCGCCCGCCAGACCGAGGTCGACCGTGACGCCGGCGAGCGAGCTCGCGTAGCTCGCGGTGTCGCTGCCGTCGCCGCCGGTGAGCGTGTCGTTGCCGCCGCGGCCCTCGAGCGTGTCGTTGCCCTGTCCGCCGGTCAGCAGGTTGGCCAGGCCGTCGCCGCGCAGCGTGTCGGCGTGCGCGGAGCCGGCCAGCGTCTCGATGCGCACCAGCACGTCGCCGTCGGCGAAGCCGGTGCTGGTCTGCGCGCCGCCGAGCGCCAGGTCGACGCTGACCGCAGCGGTCGAGTTCGCGTAGCTCGCGGTGTCGACGCCGTCGCCGCCGTCGATCACGTTGGCCGCCGCGCCGGAGTGCACCAGGTCGTCGTGCGCGGAGCCGATCACCCCCTCGATGCTCGTGAACAGGTCGCCGGCGACGTCCCCGCTGCCGGTCTGCGCGGTCGTCAGGCCGAGGTCGACCGTGACCGCGGCGCTCGACGCGCTGTAGCTCGCCAGGTCCGTGCCGTCGCCGCCGTCGAGCGAATCCGCGCCCGCGCGGCCCTCCAGCGTGTCGTTGCCGCCGGCGCCGGACAGCAGGTCGGCGGTGACGTCGCCGCGCAGCACGTCGGCGTGGGCCGAGCCGGACAGCGCCTCGATGCCCGAGAGCACGTCGCCCGCGGCGTCGCCCACGCTCGCCTGCGCGCCGGTGATCGACAGGTCGACGTTGACCCCCACCGCGGAGTCCGCATAGCTGGCGGTGTCGATGCCGTCGCCGCCGAACAGCGTGTCGGAGCCGGCGCGACCCTCGAGCGTGTCGTTGCCCTGGCCGCCGGTCAGTACGTTGGCGGCGGCGCTGCCGCGCAGCCGGTCGGCGGAGGTCGAGCCGAGCAGGTTCTCGATGTCCAGCAGCAGGTCGCCCGCCGCGTCGCCGGTGCCGGACTGCGCGACCGTGAGCGCCAGGTCGACGCTGACCGACTGGGTCGCGCTCGAGTAGTCGGCGGTGTCCAGGCCGCTGCCGCCGGCGAGCGTGTCGGCGCCGCCGCGGCCCATCAGCAGGTCGTCGCCGTCGCCGCCCTCGAGCCGGTTGGCCGCGCCGTCGCCGCGCAGCGCATCGGCGAGCGCCGAGCCGGCGAGGTTCTCGATGGCGATCAGCACGTCGCCCGATGCGTGTCCGGGGCTGGTCTGCGCGCCGGCGAGCGCCAGGTCGACCGTGACCCCGGCGAGCGAGTTCGCGTAGCTCGCCGTGTCGCTGCCGCCGCCGCCATCGAGCGTGTCGGCGCCGCCGTTGCCGGTGAGCACGTTGTCGGCGTCGTTACCGGTCAGCCGATCGGCGACGTTCGAACCCTCGACGTTCTCGAAGCCGGACAGCTGGTCGCCGGCGGCGTCGCCGCCGGACTGCGTCGCCGCCGGTGCGAGGCTGACGGTGACGGCGCCGGCCGAGCCGGCGTAGCTGACCGTGTCGGTGCCGCTGCCGCCGTCGAGGGTATCGGCGCCGCCCCAGCCCTGCACGGTGTCGTCGCCGAGGCCGCCGACGATCGAGTTGCCGGCGGCGTCGCCGGTGAGCCCATCGGCGTGCGCCGAGCCGATCAGCCATTCGATGTTCGCGATCACGTCGCCGGCGGCGTCGCCGCCACCGAGCTG
Organism: Burkholderiaceae bacterium; assembly: GCA_044359175.1. GTDB lineage: Bacteria > Pseudomonadota > Gammaproteobacteria > Burkholderiales > Burkholderiaceae_E > UBA4615. The sequence continues at coordinate 12,240 of JBIKMO010000113.1, forward strand.
GCCGCCGGTGAGGTTCAGGTCGACCGTGACGCCGGCGCTCGAGGCGGCGTAGCTCAGCGTGTCGATGCCCGCACCGCCGTCGAACGAGTTGGTCTCGGCATTGGCGACGAAGGAGTCGGCATATGCCGAGCCGATCAGGTTCTCGATGCCGGAGAGCCGGTCGCCCTGCGCGTGGCCGCCCGACTGCGGGCCCGCCAGGTTCAGGTCGACGGTCACGCCGGCCGTGGAGCCGACGTAGCTCGCGGTGTCGCTGCCCAGCCCGCCGCCCAGCGTGTCGGCGTCGGCACCGCCCAGCAGCAGGTTGTCCTGCGCGTCGCCGGACAGCTGGTCCGCGTAGGCCGAGCCGGTCACGTTCTCGAAGCCCGACAGCAGATCGCCGGCGGCGTCGCCGCCGAACTGCGCGGTGACGAGCGCAAGGTCGACGGTGACCGCGGCGCTCGAGGCCGCGTAGCTGACCGTGTCGTTGCCCTGGCCGCCGGCCAGCACGTCGGTGCCCGCGCCGCCGATCACCGAGTCGTCGCCGTTGCCGGCGTCCACGGTGTCGTTGCCGTCGCCGGCGGTGACGGTGTCGTTGCCGGCACCGGCGGTGATCGTGTTGCCCTGCGCGGTGCCGGTGAGCCGATCGGCGTGGGCCGAGCCGACCAGGTGTTCGAAGCCGGACAGGGTGTCGCCCTCGGCGTGACCGCCGGACTGGGTGCCGGACGCGCCGAGGTCGACGGTGACGCCGCCGGTGGAGCCGGTGTAGTCGACCGTGTCGTTGCCGTCGCCGCCGGCGAGCGAATCGGCGCCCGCACCGCCGGTGACCCGGTCGTCGCCGGTGCCGGCGTCGAGCGTGTCGTTGCCGTCGCCGCCGGCGAGGGTGTCGTCGCCGGTGCCACCGGTCACGCTGTCAGCGCCGCCGCCGGCGTCGACCGAGTCGTTGCCGTCGCCGGCGATGACCGTGTCGTTGCCGTCGCCGGCGGAGACCGTGTCGCTGCCGTCGCCGGCGGTGATCGCGTTCGCGACCGCCGTGCCGGTGAGCGCATCGGCATGGGCCGAGCCGATCAGGTGCTCGAAGCCGGACAGACGATCGTCCTGGGCATGCCCGCCGGACTGGGCGAGCGACGAGCTCAGGTCGACCG
>JBIKMO010000378.1:0-3853 GCA_044359175.1 Burkholderiaceae bacterium
CGCTCGTGCCGAGCCCGACGAGCGCACGTACCTCACGCGGGTCGATGTCGTGCACCATCAGGGCGAACCCCTTCGTCAGCAGGTTCGCGGCCATCGGCCGGCCCATCCGGCCCGGTCCGACGAATCCGATTCGTTCCATCGCGTCCCCTCGCATCGTGCGCGATCCCGCGTTGCGCGCGACCGATGGTAGCCCGGCGCGCGCTCGGGCGATCCTTCTGCGGGGAAGGTGCCGGGATCATCGAGGCCCGGGGCTGGACGACGCGACGGGGGCGCTGCTCGGGGTCGGCCCGAGGGCCGGGCTCGGGCTACGGCCTCGTCGAACGTGAAGCGGGTCGAGGAGCCGGACCCGGTCATCGTCGCGAGCCCGCACGCGGCGGTGCGAACCAGCGCGTCCGCAGCGAGGCCTCCTCGCGCAGCACATCCGCATGCGCGCGCTGGACTTGCCCGATGAACGCGATCATCGCGGGCGACAGGGTTCGCCTCCGCAGGCGGACCACGCTCCATTCGGCGCGCATCCACGGCGCCTGGAGCAGCGGCAAGATCTGCCCGCCCGCGAGCTCGGCCTCGACCAGGCCCAGGCTGCCGAACGTGAACGCGCTCGAGTTCGCCACGATCCCCAACGCGAAACGCAGCGTCGGGCATTCGATCGCAGGGAACGGTGCCGCCTGGGCCCCCGCGCGGCGCACCCGCGGGCGGCGGGCCGCGAGGATGGGCTTGAACACCCGCGGCGGCAGCATGACCACTTGGGCGAACGGATAGTCGAGCACGTTCGCGAACTCGACCGGGGCCTTCGCCGCCAGGGGATGACCGGCACCCACCAGCACGTAGCCGGGCAGCGGCGCGAGCCGGGCGACGACCTCCAGGTCGTCCTCTGCTTCCAGCACGCTGGCCTCCGCGATGCCCAGATCGATGCTGCGTGCCCGAAGGGATCGGGCCATGACCACCGGGTCGTTCAGCAGGCTCCGCAGCCGAACGCCCGGATGCGCGGCGGCGAACCGGGCGGCGCAGATCGGCCCGAGCACCTCGGCCGCGTAGGGCCCCAGCCCCACCGAGAGCTCTCCGGTACCGAGCCCCTTGGCGAGCGCCACCTCGCGCTCGAGATCGCCGACCTCCGCCAGCACGGAGGCCGCATGCTGGAGGAAAACACGTCCGAAATCGGTCGGCTCGTGACCGGAGCGGCTGCGATTGAACAGGCGCAGCCCGACCCGCTCCTCGAGGTCCTTGATGCCGCGGCTCAGCGAGGGCTGCGCAATGCCGAGCGCCTCTGCGGCCCGGCTGAAGCTGCCGTGCTCCGCCAGCGACTGCGCGTGGCGAAGCAGACGAAGGTCGACTGACATCAGGGCACGCTCCTCGGATCGGCACGGCTGAAGCTATGCGCGATTCGCATGAAAGCCATAGTCGATATGGCATTGTCCTATGGATCCCTGCCGAGCACACTTCGCCCCAGTTCACCCGGGTCGGAGCTTCGATGTCGTTCAGCAGCATCCTGCGTCTCGCCGTCGCGATGGCGGCGCTCAGTCTCGCGCCGACGCTCGGCGTGCACGCGAAGGGCGCCTCGACGGTGGCGCCGGCCGAAGCGAGGGCCATCGCCCGTGACGCCTGGCTCTACGCCTACGCCCCCGTCCAGGGCTACCAGACGTTCTACAGCCAGACCCAGAACAGGGACTTCCCCGGGTACGTCGGCGGATTCAACCGCTTCCGGCACTACGCGCGCTCGGCGACCCCCGCGGACAAGGACATCGTCACGCCGAACAACGACACACCGTATTCATGGGCCTGGCTGGACCTGCGCGCCGAGCCCGTCGTGCTGTCGCTGCCCGCCGTGCCGGCACCGCGCTACTACGTGAACCAGTGGTTCGATCTCCACACGCACAACTTCGCCTACACCGGCGTGCGGGCCACGGGGCGCGAGGCGGGCACCTACCTGTTCGTCGGGCCGCGCTGGAAGGGCAAGGTGCCCAAGGGCATCACCAAGGTGTTTCGCGCGGAGACGGACTTCGTCGGGACGCTGACCCGCACGCAGCTTTCGGGACCGGAGGACATCCCGGCGCTGCAGGCCATCCAGGCCCGCTACACGCTCACGCCCCTCTCCACGTTCACCGGCAGGCCCGCGCCCAAGGCCGCGCCGGCGGTCGCATGGCCCGCCTGGGATGCGAAGCAGGCCGAGGGCATCGGCTTCATCGGATACCTCAACACGCTCCTGCCGTTCATGCCGACGGTGCCTTCGGAGAAGGCGATGCTCGCCCGCTTCGCGAAGATCGGCATCGGCCCCGGAAGGCCGTTCGATCCGGCCGCGCTCGATCCCGCGACCCGGGAGGCCATCGAACAGGGCATCGCGGAGGCCTCCGCGGCGCTCGGCAGGAAGGCGTTGACCCAGACGAGCTCGAAGGGGTTCTTCGGCACGCGCGCCGAACTGGGCGCGGAGTACCTGACTTACCGCTCGATGGGCGCGATGCTGGGCATCTACGGCAACAGCACGGAAGAGGCGGTCTACGCCAGCCAGCAGACCGGGCCCGACGGCAAGGTGCTCGACGGCAGCCGGCGCTGGGTGCTGCGATTCGAGCCGGGCCGGCTGCCGCCGGTCACCGAGTTCTGGTCGATCACCATGTACAACCTGCCGGAACGACTGCTCGTCGACAACCCGATCGGCCGGTATTCGCTCGGTGACCGCACGCCGGGCCTCAGGCAGGGCGCCGACGGGTCGCTCGAGATCTACATCCAGAGCGAGGACCCCGGACCGGAGAAGGCGTCCAACTGGTTGCCGGCTCCAAAGGGGCCGTTCTTCTTCGTAGCCCGGTTCTATGGCCCCAGGAATGCGCTGATGGACGGCACCTGGACGCTGCCGCCCCTGGTCGAGCGCCGCTGATCGCCCCGCCGTCGAGCCCGAGCGAGCGGGCGCTCGTGAACACGACCTCCACCGACCCGAAGGCATCATGACGATCCCAAGCAAGCACGCCCTCGCGACGGCCCTCGCCCTCGCCTGCCTGTTCACCGGTCCTCGGGCCGGCGCGCAGACGCTCGACACGCGCATCGGCCCGCTGCAGCTGGAGAACGGCTATCCGTCCCGCGCGGCACTCGAGAAGCTGTACGACGAGATGGACTTCCAGCGGGCCACCCAGGCCTACCTGTGGGGCCTGCCGGCGGTGGGTTTCCGCAACCTGCACCAGGCGCACCTGAACAACTTCGGCGCGAAGGACGGGGACATCGTCCTGTACCAGTCCCTCGAGGACAAGGCGGGCATGCTCACGCCCAACCTGACCACGATGTACGCCTTCAGCTTCTGGAACCTGGCCGAGAAGGGCCCGCTGGTGATCGAAGTGCCCGCGGGCGCCACCGCGGGCGGCGTGAACGACATCTGGCAGCGCCCGATCACCGACATGGGTCAGACCGGGCCCGACAAGGGCAAGGGCGGCAGGTACCTGATCCTGCCACCGGGCAGCGCCCCGGTGCAGGCGCCGGGCTACACCGTGATCAGGTCGCCCACCTACCAGGTCTGGTGGGGCTCGCGCGGCCTGTCGCCCGACATCAAGGACGCCGAGGCCACGCTGCGCAGGCACCGTCTCTACCGGTGGGCCGACCGCGCCAGGCCGGGCGCGACGAACTACATTCCGGTGGGCGGCCGCGCGTGGGCCTCCTGGCAGCCCAACGACATCCGCTATTTCCAGCAGCTGCGCGACATCCTCGACCCGGAGCCGCCCGAGGTGCGCGACGGCTACTTCCACGCGATGCTGCGCTCGCTGGGCATCGAGAAGGGCAAGCCCTTCGCGCCCGACGACCGTCAGAAGCGGATCCTGGGCGAAGCCGCCAGAGTGGGCGAACTGATGGCCCGCGCCAACGCCTTCGACAAGCGCTT
>JBIKMO010000114.1:0-13280 GCA_044359175.1 Burkholderiaceae bacterium
CGACGAGCTGCCGCAGTTCTTCAACGTGCTGCAGGGTCGCATGAGCGTCGTCGGCCCCCGCCCGCACGCGGTCGCGCACAACGAAACCTACCGCAAGCTCATCAAGGGCTACATGATCCGGCACAAGATCAAGCCCGGCATCACCGGCTGGGCCCAGGTGAACGGCGCGCGCGGCGAGACTGATACCATCGACAAGATGCGTCGTCGCATCGACTTCGATCTCGAGTACCTACGCAACTGGTCGCTGCGGCTCGACCTGCTGATCGTTTGGAAGACCGTGTGGCAGGCGGTTCGCGGCGACCGCAACGCGTACTAGAACGCGCTGCGTGCGCATGCGTGACCGGGGTTTCCCATGACACTGCAGATCCTCCAGCTGTCCCGCGACGCGGCGCCGCAGCGGATCGCGGTCGGTGCGGAACGCACGACCGTGATCGTGCGTCCGGGCGACCAGTTCCGCTTCGTCGACGAGTCGGGTGCGCCGCAGCGGCTGTCCGGGCTGCGCGTTCGCCGTGTTGACAACCACCTGGTAATCGACGGACTGGGCGCCGCCGGACGCGAGATCGAACTGCAGAACTTCTTCGGCGCCTGCCGCCCGGGCGCCGAGTGCCGGGTATCGCTCGCCGGGCTGGGCGAGGCCACCGGGACGATCGTCACCGAGGAGACGCCGCCGGTCGCGGCGCTGTCGGACGGTTCGTTCCTGCTGTATTCGTCCGACCCGACCGCGGCCGCCGCGGCGGCGCTGCCCGCGGCCCCCGCGCTGGACACCGGCGGCGGGATGTCGGGCGGCATGATCGGCGCGATCGGCGGCGGCCTGCTGCTGGCCGGGGCCGCCGGTGCGGCCGCCGGCGGCGGTGGCGGCGGTGGCGGCGGCCCGGCGACCGATACCACCCCGCCCGCCGCGCCGGTGATCACCAGCCCGGCGGTGGTCCGCGGCGTGCGCCCGACGATCACCGGCGAGGCCGAGCCGGGCGCGCGCGTGACGCTGCGCATCGACGTCAACGGCAACGGCGTGTTCACCGACGCGGCGGACGCGACCTGGACCACCACCGCGGGCGCCGACGGACGCTGGCAGGTCGACACCGCGACCGCGCCGCAGTTCGGCAGCCTGCCGTCGGCAGGGCTGGCCGAGAACGTCGCCTACGGCGTGCTCGCGCAGGCGACCGATGCGGCCAACAACGTCAGCCCCTCGACCCGCTCGAGCCTCACCGTGGATGCGTCGCCGCCGCCCGCGCCGATCATCAACGTGGTGGCGGGCGACGACGTGATCAACGCCGCCGAACGCGCCGCCGGCGTCACGGTGAGCGGCACCGCCGAGGCCGGCAGCCGTGTGGCGGTGGCGCTGGGCGGGGTCGCGCTGTCCGCCACCGCGGGCGCCGACGGCACCTGGGCGGTGACCTTCGCCGCGTCGCAGATCTCCGGCACCGGGCTGTCGACGGTGAGCGCCGCCGCGGTCGACGCGGCCGGCAACACCGGCCCGACCACGACGCGCCAGGTGGTGCTCGAGACCGTGGTCCCCGGCGCCCCCCTCATCACCGACAACGCCGCCGGCACGGCCTCCGGGCCGGTCACCTTCACGATCACGTTCGAGCGTCCGGTCACCGGCTTCACCGCGTCCGACATCACGGTCACCGGCGGCACGCCGGGCGCGTTCGCGGGCAGCGGGACCACCTACACGCTCGCGGTCACGCCCACGCCGAACGTCCAGCAGGGTCAGATCGTGCTGCAGGTGCCCGCGGGCGCCGCGATCGACGGCGCGGGCAACCCGACTGCCGGACCGGCGACCGCGATCCAGGCGTACGACACGCTGCGGCCCTCGATCACGGTGACCGACAACGTGCCCGGGGTCGCCGGCGGCCCGGTCACCTTCACGTTCACGTTCAACGAGGCGGTCACCGGCTTCACCGCATCGGACGTCACGGTGACCGGCGGCGCGCCGGGTGCGTTCGCGGGCAGCGGCACCACCTACACGCTGGTGGTCACGCCCGCAGCGGGCACCACCGGCACGATCACGGTCGACGTACCCGCGGGCGCGGCGAGCGACGCGGTCGGCCTGACCAGCACCGCGCTCACGCCGTCGGCCGTTCAGGCGTTCGACCGGGTTGCGCCCACGCTCACGATCACCGACACCGCGCCCGGCACGGCGGGCGGCCCGGTCACGTTCACCTTCGACTTCGGCGAACCGGTGGCCGACTTCGCGCTCGACGATCTGACGATCACCGGTCTGCCGACCGGCTCCACCGTGGGCGCGATCACCGAGATCGCCCCAGGTCGCTACACGCTGGTGGTGACGCCCGCGCCCGACACCAGCGGCAGCTTCGGGATCGCGGTGCGTGCGGCGGCGGCGGTGGATGCGGCCGGCAACGCAAGTCCGGCGGCGAGCGTCACGCAGGCGTTCAATACCGATTCGTCGCTGCCGACGCTGACGATCTCCGACGCAACCACGGCGACGGTCACCAACGCACCGGTCACCTTCACGTTCGGCTGGAGCGAGCCGGTCACCGGCTTCGGCACGCCGGCGTCCGACGTGGTGGTCACCGGCGGCACGGTCACCACGCCGCTGTCCGGCAGCGGCGCGACCTACTCGATGGTCGTCACCCCCACGCCCGGGGTGAACGGCGGCACGATCCTGGTCACCGTGCCGGCCGGCGCGGCCGCCGACCTCAACGGCAACGCGAACACCACCGGGGCGAGCGGGTCGCAGGCGTTCGACACGCTCGCGCCGGTCGCCGGCATCACCGACGACGCCCCCGGCACCGCCACGGGGCCGGTCACCTTCACCTTCGGCTTTGGCGAAGCGGTGACCGGCTTCGCGCTGGACGACCTCACCGTGACCGGCGTGCCACCCTCGGCGGTGGGCACCCTGACCACGATCTCACCGAGCACCTACACGCTGCTGGTGAGCCCGGCGGCGAACACCACCGGCACGATCGGGGTGTCGGTCCGCGCGAGCGCGGTGGCCGATGCGGCCGGCAACACGAACGTCGCCGCCTCCGCGACGCAGGCCTTCAACACGGACACCACGCCGCCGACGGTCGCGATCAGCGACACCACCGGGCCGACGGTCACCGCCGCGCCGGTCACGTTCAACTTCCTCTGGAGCGAGGCGGTCACCGGCTTCGGCGCGCAGCCCGCCGACCTGACCGTGACCGGGGGATCGATCACGACCCCGTTGTCCGGCAGCGGCACGTCCTACTCGATGGTGGTCACCCCGACCCCCGGGGTGAACGGCGGCACGATCTCGGTCAGCGTGCCCGCTGGCGCAGCCAGCGACCTCAACGGCAACCCGAATCCGGCAAGCGCGGTCGCCACGCAGGCGTACGACACGCTCGCGCCGGTGGCGGCGATCAGCGACAACGTCCCCGGCGCGACCGCGACCGGACCGGTGACCTTCACGGTCTCGTTCGGCGAGACCGTCACCGGATTCCTCGACGACGACCTGACGGTCACCGGGCTGGCCGCGGGTTCGACGGTCGGACCGGTGACCGCCACCGGCACCGCCGGTCAGTTCACGGTGCTGGTCACCCCCGCGGCCTCGAGCAGCGGGACGATCAACTTCGCCGTGCGCGCCGGTGCAGCCACCGATGCGGCCGGCAACACCAACGCAGCCGCCGCGGCGACCCAGGCGTACAACACCGACAGCTCGCCGCCGACGCTCGTGATCAGCGACGGCACGCCGGCCACGGTCACCAATGCGCCGGTCACCTTCACGTTCAGCTGGAGCGAGCCGGTCACCGGGTTCGTGGCGTCCGACATCACGCTCGACGGCGGCACGATCACCACCCCGCTGTCCGGCTCGGGCGACACCTACACGATGACCGTGACCCCCACCGCGAACGCCAGCGGCACGATCACGGTCACGGTGCCGGCCAACGCCGCCACCGACGCCAGCGGCAATCCGAACGCGACGGGCGCCTCGGGCTCGCAGCCCTACGACCGGGTCGCGCCCACCGTGGCGATCACCGACAACCGTCCCGAGGCGGTCACCAACCAGCCGGTGACCTTCACGTTCACGACCAGCGAGCCGGTGACCGGGTTCGATGCGACCGACGTGTCGGTCACCGGCGGCACGGTGACCACGGCCCTCACGCCGGCCGGCGGCAACGTCTACACGATGACGGTCGAGCCCACGCCGAACGAGGCGAGCAGCACGATCACCGTGTTCGTGGTCGCGGGCCGCTTCGCCGACCTCGCCGGCAACACGAATACCGCGAGCCCGGTCTGGACGCAGCCCTACGACACGCTCGCGCCGACGCAGACCGTCACCGCCTCCGCCGTGCTGGACAACGTCCCTGGGCCGGGCGAGACCACCGTGGCCGCCGGCGGAAGCACCGACGACACCACGCCGCGGCTGTCGCTGACGCTGAGCTCGGTGCTCGGCTCCGGCGAGAGCATCCTGCTGTCGCGCACCGGGCCGGGCGGCACCAGCCTGGTCACGACCTTCACGGCGGGATCGGGCACCACGCCGAGCTTCCAGGAGACGGTACCCCTGACCGCGGGCAGCTACAGCTACAGCGCGACGATCGCCGACACGGCCGGCAACTCGCTGCCACTCGACCTCGTCCCCGGCGGTCCGGCCACGGTCTACGCGTTCACGGTGCTCTGACCCGCGTCCGTGCGGACCGGCGCGTGCCGGTCGCGCGTGCGGGCCCGCGGCGCGGTTGCGGCGCAGACACGCGTCCGCCCGTCGTCGGCCGCCGAACGCCGTCCCCGCGCCCGCGGCCGACCGGCGCCCGGGGCGGCTCGGCACATGCTCTATGCTGTCCGGATGACTCGCCGTGCCCCATCGCGCCCGATCCTCGCCGCCCGCGCGGCGGCGGCCGTGCTCGTGCTCGCCGCACCGGGCGCAGGGGCCGCGTCGATCGAGACCGTCGTGCGCAGCGCGTTGGCCGACTTCCCCGCGATCCGGGTCGCGCAGGCCAACCGTAACGTCGCCGAGTTCCGGATCGACGAGGCGCGCGCGCGCCACCTGCCGGTGATCGACGTCGGCGGCGCCGCACGCGTGGCTGGCGCCGCGGTCAGCCAGCCGCTGCCGCGGGCGCGGGTCAACCTGTGGGCCGGCGGCGCGATCGACTCGGCGATCGACCGCGAGCAACAGCGCGCCGCCTCGGCCGAGCGACGCGAGGCGGTCACCCGCGAGGACGTCGCCTTCGGCGCGACCCAGGCGTACCTGCGCGTGCTGCGCGCGGCCCGGCTGACCGACGCGGCGCGCTCGAACCTGGATCGGCACCTGAAGCTGGTGTCGCTGTTCGAGCAGATCGTCCGCATCGATGCCGGCCGGCGCTTCGACCTGGTCCAGGCGCAGGCGCGCGCGCAGGGCGTGCGCGGCACGCTCGAGGATCGGCTCGCCGAGCTGGGCAGCGCGCGCCAGGCGCTCGTGCGGTTCTACCCGGCGCCCGCGGATCCGGAGGGGTTCGGTCTGCCGGCGGTCGCGTCGATCGAACCCCCGGCGCCGGACGCGGGGGCGCTGCAGGAGCACCCGGCGGTGGTCGCCGCCCGCCGCGAAGTGCAGGCCGCCGAGGCGAATGCGCGCGCGTTGCGGCGCTCGCGCGGGCCGCGCCTGGACCTCGAGGCGTTCGGCGGGCGCGATCCGGGCTCGCAGCTCGTGCTGTCCTGGCCCGCGTTCGACCCGTCGCTCACGGCCGCCGAACGCGGGGCGGTGGCCGCGCAGCTCGGCGCCGAGGCGACGCTGCAGGACACCGAGCGCGCGGTGCTCGACGCGTTGCGGCAGGCCCACCAGGACTTCGACGCGGCGGGACGGCGGATGACCCAGGCCCGCCGGCAGATCGACCTGGCGAGCGAGCTGGTCGGCATCTACTTCGAGCAGTTCCGGGTCGGTCGACGCAACCTGCTGGATCTGCTCGCCGCCTACGCGGAGCTCGCGAACGCCGAGGCCGCGTTCGCCGGTCAGCAGGTCGACCAGGCGCTCGCCCGCTACCGGATCGTGTACGCGCAGGCCGGGCTGGTCGCGTGGTTCGAGGGACCCCAGGCGACGCTGCCCACGCTGCCGCCGCCCGAGCCGGTCAAGGTACCGCCGTACGGCGACGCGCTGGGCCCGGTGCCCGGGACGGTCCGATGAGCACGACCCCGCCGCTGCCGCTGCCCGAGGCGCTCGCCGAGCTGGGTCGTCGGCTGGGTCGCCCGGTGTCGGCCGCGGCGCTCGCCTCGCAGCTGGTCACGGGGCGCGACGGGTCGCTCGACTGGGACGCGCTCGCTCGCGCGCTCGGCGCCTACGGGCTGCTCGCGAGCCGCGTCGCGGGGCGCGCCGACCGGCTGCACGCCGACGCGCTGCCCGCGCTCGCCGCCCTCGAGGACGGGCGCTTCGCGCTGATCGCCGACGTACGCGATGCCGCCGATCCGGCGCTCGCGTCGTCGGGCGCCGACTGGTGCGTGTGCGTGCGGCGCGAGCCCGAGCCGGACCGCCGCTCGGACGTGCCGTCGATCCGCAGCGCGCGCGCCTGGTTCTGGCGGGTGCTGTGGGGCCTGCGGGGCCACTACCTGCATGTCGCGCTCGCGACCGCAGTGATCAACCTGCTCGCGATCGCGACCTCGCTGTACGTGATGAACGTCTACGACCGCGTCGTGCCCAACCGCACCTACGAGACGCTGTGGGTGCTGACCGCGGGCACCGCGATCGCGCTGCTGTTCGAGTTCGCCGCGCGCACGCTGCGCGGCTGGCTGATCGACTCGGCCGGCCGCAACGCGGACCTCGAGGTGTCCGCCGGACTGTTCGCCCGGCTGCTCGGCATGCGGCTGGAAGGCAAGCCGGCGTCCTCGGGAGCGTTCGTCAGCAATCTGCGCGACTTCGAGGCGATCCGCGACGTGATGACCTCGGCGACGCTGACCGCGCTGGTCGATCTGCCCTTCGTGCTGCTGTTCGTCGGCGTCATCCTCGTGATCGCGCCGCCGCTGGCGGTGGTGCCGCTGGCCGCGATCGCGGTCGTGCTCGTCGCCAGCCTGCTCGTGCAGTGGCCGCTCGCACGGGCGATCCGCACGTCGATGAAGGACGGCTCGCAGCGCCAGGGCCTCGCGGTCGAGTCGGTCGAGGGCCTGGAGACGCTGAAGGTCAACACCGCCGAGGGCTTCGCGCAGCAGCGCTGGCAGTGGTTCAGCGAATCGGTCGCCGACGCCGCGATGCGGGCTCGCCACCTGTCGGCGTTCGTGGTCAACGCGACCACGCTGGTCGCGCAGGCGGTCACGGTCGCGACCGTCGTCTGGGGCGTGCACCTGATCCACGCGGGAGCGCTGACGCTCGGGGCGCTGATCGCGGTCACGATCCTCTCGGGCCGTGCGATCGCGCCGATGGCGCAGGTCGCCGCGCTGGCGGTCCGCCTGCAGCAGGCGCGCACCGCCTTCGACGGACTGCAGGCGCTGATCGACCGGCCGGTCGAGCGCAGCCCCGGCCGAAGCTACCTGTCGCTGCCGGCGGTGCGCGGCGAGCTCGCGTTCGAGCGGCTCGACTTCGCCCACGACCGGGACGGGCCCGGCCTGTTCCGCGGGCTCGAGCTGCGGTTGGCTGCCGGCGAGCGGGTCGCGCTGCTCGGGCGCACCGGCAGCGGCAAGTCGACGCTGCTGCGGCTCGCTGCGGGGCTGTACGCGCCGCATTCCGGTCTGGTTCGACTGGACGGCATCGACGCGCGCCAGGCCGACCCCGCCGAGCTGCGGTCGGCGATCGCGCTGGTGCCGCAGACGCCGCGCCTGTTCCTCGGCACGCTGCGCGACAACCTGGAGCTCGCACGGCGCGACGCGGGCGACGCCCGACTCGCCGCGGTGCTGCGCACGCTCGGGCTGGATGCGGTGGTCGCCCGGCATCCGCGGGGGTTGGACATGCCGCTCGGCGAGGATGGCGCCGGCCTGTCGGGCGGTCAGAAGCAGCTGGTCGCCCTGGCGCGGCTGCTGCTGCGCGAGCCGCGGGTGGTGCTGCTCGACGAGCCCACCAGCGGGCTCGACCAGACCACCGAGCGGGCGGTGCTCGCGGCGCTCGCGCAGTGGGGCACCGGCCGTACGCTGCTGGTGGCCACGCACCGGCCGGCCGCGCTCGAGCTGGTCGATCGCATCGTCGTGCTGGAAGCGGGGCAGGTGATGATCGACGGGCCGAAAGCGGCGGTGCTCGAGCAGCTGGCTCGCGGCATCGCCCTGCCTGCGCCGTCGGCGGCCGCGGCGACGACCGGAGAGGCCGGTGGTGTGGCGCGTTGACGCCGACGACTCGGCGCGCGGGGTTCGCCCGACGCCGCGTCTGACCGGCCCACGCCGCCGACCGCCGTGGCTCGCATTCGCGTCGGTCGCGCTGCTGGCGGCCCTGCTCGGGGCCTTCGTCGCGTGGGCGGCGCACGCCGAGCTCGAGGAGGTCACCCGCGCCAACGGACGGGTGATTCCCTCCAGCCGCGAGCAGGTGATCCAGAGCCTGGAGACCGGCGTGCTCACGCAGATGCTGGTGCGCGAGGGCGACCGTGTCGAGAAGGACCAGCCGCTGCTGCGGATCGACGACACGCGCGCGGCGGCCCAGTTCCGCGAGCTGCAGAGCAAGGTCTCGGCGCTCGGCGCGCAGGCGGCGCGTCTGCGCGCCGAGGCGTACGGCGGTCGGCCCGAGTTCCCGCCGGAGGTGCGCAACCCCGCGCTCGTGCGCCGCGAGACCCAGGCGTTCGATGCGCGGCGCGTCGCCCTGGACGAGGGTCTGGCGGCGCTCGAGCGGGGCATCGCGCTGCTCGACCGCGAGATCCAGATCGTCGAGCCCCTGGTGTCGCGCGGCCTCGTGTCCGAGGTCGAGGCGCTGCGGCTCAATCGGCTGCGCAACGAACAGGCGCTGCAGCTCGCCGACCGACGCAACCGCTTCAAGGCCGACGCTGCCTCGGAGCTCAACCGGGTCGAGTCCGAACTGTCCCAGGCCCGCGAGGCGGCCACGGCGCGCGCCGACGCCTACCGGCGCACCGAGCTGCGCTCGCCGATGCGCGGCACCGTCAAGTCGATCCGCGTCTCGACGATCGGCGGCGTCGTCCAGCAGGGCCAGGAGCTGATGCTGATCGTGCCGATCGAGGACTCGCTGGTGATCGAGGCGTTCGTCCGTCCGGCCGACGTGGCGTTCCTGCGCCCGGGCCAGGCGGCGGTGGTGAAGCTGTCGGCCTACGACTACGCGATCTACGGCGGACTGGACGGCACGGTGGAGTTCATCAGCCCGGACACGCTGCGGGACGATCGTCGCGGCGCGCTGGCGGCGGCCGCTGACCCGGACGAGACCGGCGCCTTCTACCGTGTGCTGGTGCGTACGCGCGCGAACTCGCTGCGCGGCCCGGATGGCGCCGAGCTGCCGATCCTGCCGGGCATGGTGGCCAGCGTCGAGATGCTCGCCGGACGCAAGACCGTGCTGCAGTACCTTCTGAAGCCGCTCGCGCGGGCGGGTCAGGGACTTCGCGAACGCTGACCCGCGGCTGCGTCCGACGCGACCCGGCCGCGACCGGCCGCGACCGGCCACGCCCCCGCCACGACCCGCCGCCCCACCGCCGCCGTCCCGCCCGCCGCCGTCCCGCCCGCCGCCGTCCCGCCCGCCGCCGTCCCGCCTGCCGCCGTCCCGCCCGCCGCCGTCCTGTCTGGCGTCGCCCTGCCCTGCGCAGCCTGCAACACGCGCCGTCCCGCGGAGCCCGGCAACGCGACGGGCGACGCCTGCCCCGACTCCGCGCTCAGGCGAGCCCAGCGAGCCGGGCCAGGATCGCGTAAATTGTCATCTGACCCCGATTAATTTGATCGATCGGGCCGATTGTCAGGATCAATTAGCACTCACGACCGACGAGTGCTAGCATCAACGTCATCGGTCTACTCCCTTACGAAAGGAACCGGGATGACCCACTCCTCGACAGCTCTGGCGGTTCCCTCACGCGCCCTCGGTGCGATGGCGGCGGTGCCGGCGGTCGGCAACATCGACGCGTACATCTCGGCGGTCAACCGCCTGCCGATGCTCACCGCCGATGAGGAGGCCTCGCTCGCCCGCCGCCTGCGCGACGCGTCCGACCTGGACGCCGCCCGCCAGCTGGTGATGTCCCATCTGCGCCTGGTGGTGTCGATCGCCCGGCAGTACCTCGGCTACGGCCTGCCGCACGCCGACCTGATCCAGGAAGGCAACATCGGCCTGATGAAGGCGGTCAAACGATTCGACCCGGACCGCGGCGTGCGGCTGGTGTCTTTCGCGATGCACTGGATCAAGGCCGAGATCCACGAGTACATCCTGCGCAACTGGCGCCTGGTCAAGGTGGCCACCACGAA
The DNA here is from genome assembly GCA_044359175.1 of Burkholderiaceae bacterium. Taxonomy (GTDB): domain Bacteria; phylum Pseudomonadota; class Gammaproteobacteria; order Burkholderiales; family Burkholderiaceae_E; genus UBA4615. The sequence goes on from JBIKMO010000114.1 coordinate 10,252, forward strand.
GGCGCAGCGCAAGCTCTTCTTCAACCTGCGCTCGCACAAGCCGGACGCGCACACGCTCAGCCCGGAGGCGGTCGAGGCGATCGCCCGCGAGCTCAAGGTGCGCAGCCAGGACGTGGTCGAGATGGAGACGCGGATGGGCGGCGGCGACGTCGCGCTCGATCCGTCGACCGACGACGGCGAGGACGACTTCGCGCCGATCTCCTACCTGCAGGCACAGCACAGCGAACCCACACAGCTGCTGGAGGCCCGCGAATTCGACCGACTGCAGAGCGACGGCATCCGCCAGGCGCTCGAGTCGCTCGATGCGCGCAGCCGCCGGATCATCGAGGCGCGCTGGCTGCGCGACGAGGACGAGGGCGGCACGAAGACGCTGCACGAGCTCGCCGAGGAGTTCGGCGTGTCGGCCGAACGGATCCGTCAGATCGAGGCCAAGGCGCTGAAGACGATGAAGGCCGCGCTCGCCGAGTACGCCTGAACCCGCCGCCGGCCCGGCTCCGGGCCGGCCGGTCATCTCCGGTAGTAGTCGCGGTACCAGTCGACGAAGCGGCGCACGCCCTCGCGCACGGGGGTGTGCGGCCGCACACCGGTCAGCGCCTCGAGCGCCGAGGTGTCCGCGAAGGTCGCGGGCAGATCGCCATCCTGCATCGGCAGCAGCCTCGCGTCGGCCCGGCACCCGAGGGCGGCCTCGATCGCCGCGACGAACTCGAGCAGCGGCACCGGCTCGCTGTTGCCGATGTTGAGCACGCGGTGCGCCGCCGCGCTGCGCGAGGAATCGGGTTCGAGCGCGTCGTACGCAGGGTCCGGCGCCGGCGGCCGATCCAGAACCCGGACCACCCCGTCGACCACGTCGTCGACGTAGGTGAAGTCGCGCCGCATGTCGCCATGGTTGAACAGATCGATCGGCCGCCCGGCGAGGATCGCATCGACGAACAGGAAGGCGGCCATGTCCGGCCGGCCCCACGGGCCGTAGACCGTGAAGAAACGCAGCCCGGTGGCCGGCAGCCCGAACAGGTGCGCATACGCATGCGCCATCAACTCGTTGGCCTTCTTGGTCGCCGCGTACAGGTTCGACGGATGATCGACCGGGTCTCGCTCGGAGAACGGCATGCGCCGGTTGCCGCCGTACACGCTCGACGACGACGCGTAGACGAGATGACCCACGCCAGCGTGGCGGCACCCCTCGAGGAGGTTGACGAAGCCCACCAGGTTCGAGTCGACGTACGCGTGCGGGTCCTTCAGCGAGTGGCGCACCCCCGCCTGCGCGGCGAGGTGGACGACACGATCGAAGCGGCCGGCTCCGAACAGCTCGGCCATCGCCGGTCGGTCGGCCACGTCGAGCCGCCGGAACGAGAAGCCGGGCGATCCCTCGAGCGTCGCGAGCCGGGCGCGCTTGAGCGCCGGGTCGTAGTAGGCGTTCAGGGTGTCGACGCCAACCACCTCGGCGCCCGCCTCCAGCAGCCGGCGCGCCACGTGCATGCCGATGAAGCCGGCCGCGCCGGTGACCAACACCCTCATCGTGCGCCCGCCGGGCTCAGGGGCGCCCGATCCCGTGGTACTCGAGGCCGGCGGCCCGCGGCAGCGCCGGCGGGTACATGTTGCGGCCGTCGACGATCACCGGATGCTTCAGCGCAGCCTTCACCGCGTCGAAGTCCGGGCTGCGGAACTCCTTCCACTCGGTGACGATCAGCAGCGCGTCCGCGCCCTCGAGCGCGGCCATCGGCGCGTCGGCGAACGACAGCCCAGGGCGCTCGCCGAGCAGCCGCATCGCCTCGCGCATCGCGACCGGGTCGTACGCGCAGAGGCTGGCACCGAGCGCGAGCAGGTCCTCGATCACCACGCGGCTGGGCGCCTCGCGCATGTCGTCGGTGTTCGGCTTGAACGCCAAGCCCCACAGTGCGAACCGAAGGCCGCGCAGATCCTCGCCGAAGCGCGCCACCACCTTTCGCGCGATCACGTGCTTTTGCGCGTCGTTGGCGGCCTGCACCCCGACGAGCACGCGCAGCGCGTGCCCGTGGTCGGCCGCGGTCCGGATCAGCGCCGCGACGTCCTTCGGGAAACACGACCCGCCGTAGCCCGCGCCCGGATAGAGGAAGTGGTAGCCGATCCGGGGGTCCGAGCCGATGCCCTGCCGGACCTGCTCGATGTCCGCACCGACCGACTCGGCGAGCATCGCCAGCTCGTTCATGAACGAGATCCGGGTGGCGAGCATCGCGTTGGCGGCGTACTTGGTGAGCTCGGCCGAACGGACGTCCATCACCACCAGGCGCTCGTGATTGCGCTGAAACGGCGAATATAGCGCTTTCATCAGGAAGATCGCCTGCTCGTCGTCGGCCCCGACGACGATGCGGTCCGGCCGCATGAAATCCTCGACCGCCGCCCCCTCCTTCAGGAACTCCGGATTGGAGACGACCGCGTACGGCACCTGCACGCCGCGCACGCGAAGCTCGTCGGCGATCGCCTCGCGCACCCGGTCGGCGGTGCCCACCGGCACCGTGGACTTGTCGACCACGACCTTGTAGTCGTTCATGTGCCGGCCGACCGAACGCGCCGCCGACAGCACGTGCTTCAGGTCGGCCGACCCGTCCTCGTCGGGTGGCGTGCCCACCGCGATGAAGACGATCGTGCCGTGCTCGACCGCGCGCTCCGGGTCGAGCGTGAACTTCATCCGCTTGGCGCCGACGTTGCGCCTGACCACGTCCTGAAGCCCGGGCTCCCAGATCGGCACCTCGCCGCGCTCGAGCGATTCGATCCGGCGGGCGTCGACGTCGATGCACAGCACGTCGTTGCCCATCTCCGCGAGACAGGCGCCCGAGACGAGCCCGACATAGCCGGCGCCGATGACCGTGACCTTCATGACGGGGCGTATCGTACGGACCGCGGATGACACGGACATCACCGGATCGGGGTGTCGGCGGACCGAACACTGGCAGGCCGGCGCACCGTACCGCGCCGGCGCGCGCGCTTCCCCTCCAGCGACCCTTTCGCGCGCCGCGCGGCGTCGCGGCACGCGTCCGGAACCCGGCGGCGCC
>JBIKMO010000379.1:0-3804 GCA_044359175.1 Burkholderiaceae bacterium
AGCGAGGCCTACTGGGTCGAGAACGGCAAGGTCCAGTATCCGGTCAAGGGCGCGACCCTGATCGGCAACGGGCCGGACGCGCTCACCCGCGTGACGCTGATCGGCAACGACGCGAGACTGGACTCGGGCGTCGGCGTGTGCGGCAAGGACGGCCAGAGCGTGCCGGTCGGCGTCGGCCAGCCCACGCTGCGCATCGAGGGGCTGACCGTGGGCGGCGCCGCCTAGTGGCGCGGGCGTCTGCGGGCGCGGCGGGCGGATGCCCGCCGGATTCCGGGGCGGTGCGCCCCGCGGCGCCCGCTCGGGGCGGCGGCGCGGGTCCGGTCGCCGATGGGCCGTGCGGCCCGGTCCCTTCGGAGGTTCCGATGACCCGATTCGACGTCTCCCCCCGTCGCGCCTGGATGGGCATTGCCGCGCTCGCCGCCGCCGGATGGCTGCCGCGGGCGCGGGCGCAGGCCTTCCCCAGCCGCCCGATCCGCGTCGTGATCGGCTTTCCCGCCGGCGGCCCGCTCGACCAGCACGCTCGCCTGTGGGCCGAGCCACTGTCCAGGCTGCTCGGCCAGCAGGTGCTGATCGATTATCGGGCGGGCGCGGGCGGCACGGTGGGTGCGCAGGAGGTCGCGCGCGCCGCGCCCGACGGTCATACGCTGCTGCTCGCCAACACCGGCACGATGGTGATCAACCCGGCCCTGTACCGGAAGCTGCCCTACGACACGCTGCGCAGTTTCGTGCCGATCGCGCGCACCGCGCAGCAGCCGCTCGCGCTGCTCGTGCATCCGGACGTGCCGGCACGCACGCTGCCGGAGTTCATCGCGCTGCTGAAGAAGCATCCCGGTCGGTACAACTACGGGTCGGCCGGCAACGGTGGCATCTCGCATCTGGTTCCCGAGATGCTGAAGACGCAGACCGGTACGTTCATGGTCCACATCCCCTACCGGGGCAGCGCCCCGGCGTTCACCGACCTGATCGGTGGGCAGGTGCAGTTCATGGCCGAGTCGATCCCGCAGGCGGCGCAGTACGCGAACGCCGGCAAGGTGCGCGCGATCGCGGTGACCAGCCGCGCGCGGAATCCGGCATTGCCGGAGGTGCCGACCGCGATCGAGGCCGGGCTGAAGGGTTTCGAGGTGGTCGGCTTCTACGGCGTGCTCGCGCCGGCCGGCACGCCCGCGCCGGTGGTCGAGCGTCTGTCGTCCGCGTTCCGCGATCTTCTGGCATCCCCGGAGATCTCGGGTCGGATGGTGCAGCAGGGCGCGGACCCGGCGTTCCTGGAGTCGGCTGCGTTCGGTGGGTTCCTCGCTCACGAGATGCCGAAGTGGGCGGCCGCGGTCAAGGCGAGCGGAGCCCAGCTGGACTAGCGGGCGGCGTGGACACCCCGGCCGACTTCCTCGTGGTCGGTGCCGGCATCGCCGGTGCGGCGATCGCCGCCTGCCTCGCCCCGCACGGGCGCGTCGTGATGCTCGAACGCGAGTCGCAGCCGGGCCATCACAGCACCGGGCGGTCGGCGGCGCTGTTCTCCGAGACCTACGGCACGCCTCAGGTCCGGGCGCTGTCGCGTGCGACGCGCGCGTTCCTCGAACACCCGCCCGCCGGTTTCGCCGAGCGGCCGATCCTCACGCCGCGCGGCGCGCTGATGATCGGCGGTGCGGGCGACGAGGCGCTGCTCGCAGCCGAGCTCGCAGCGATGCGCGCGCTCGCGCCCACGGTGCGCCGCGTGCCGAAGGCCGAGGTGCTCGCCCGGGTGCCGGTGCTGCGCCCGGAGGCGGTCGGCGACGCGATCCTGGAGCCGGGCGCATGCGACATCGACGTGCACGCGCTGCACGGCGGCTTCCTGCGCACGGTGCGCGGCTGCGGCGGCACGCTGGTATGCGACGCCGAGGTGATCGCGATCGAGCGCGGCGCCGCCGGCTGGACCGTGCACGCGCACGTGCGCGGCGCTGCAGGGGTGCGTGAGCGCACCTGGCGGGCCGCGGTGCTCGTGAATGCCGCGGGCGCCTGGGCCGATCGGGTCGCGCTGATGGCCGGGGTGCGCCCGATCGGCCTGCAGCCGAGACGGCGCGCGGCGTTCACGTTCGCGCCGCCACCGCAGGTCGACGTCCGAGGCTGGCCCGCGGTGATCGCCCTGGACGAGTCCTGGTACATGAAGCCGGATGCCGGCGTGCTGATCGGTTCGCCGGCGAACGCCGATCCGGTCGAGCCGCACGACGTGCAGCCCGAGGAGCTCGACGTCGCGATTGCGATCGACCGCATCCAGACCTGGACCACGATGACCGTGCGCCGACCGATCCGCGCCTGGGCCGGGTTGCGCTCGTTCGTCGCCGACGGCGATCTGGTCGGCGGCCCGGCGCCGGACGATCCGACGTTCGTGTGGACCGCGGCGCAGGGCGGCTACGGGATCCAGACCAGCGCAGCGATGGCGCAGGCCTGCGCGGCGCTCGCCCGCGGCGCGCCGATCCCCGAGGCGCTCGCGGCACACGGCATCGACGCGGCGATGCTGTCGGCCGCCCGACGGACCACCGCACCGGAGCCGCCCCGATGAAGGCGTTCACCGCGACGCTCGCCACCGAGACCAACACCTTCGCGCCGATGCCCACCGGGCTCGACGCGTTTCGCGGGCGTGGGTACTACGCCCCCGGCGCGCACCCGGATCGGCCGACGCTGTTCGCCGGTCCGCTGTGGGCTCTGCGGCTTCGCGGACGGGCGCTCGGTCTGAACGTGGTCGAGGGCCCGGTTGCATTCGCGATGCCGGCCGGCACCACCACCCGGGTTGCCCACGAGACCCTGCGTGATGAGCTGCTCGCCGAGCTGCGGCGCGCGATGCCGGTCGACCTGGTGCTGCTCGGCCTGCACGGCGCGATGATCGCCGACGGCTGCGACGACTGCGAGGGTGACCTGCTCGCGCGCGTGCGCGAGGTCGCCGGGCCGCGGGTCGTGATCGGCGCCGAGCTCGACCCGCACACCCACCTGTCGGACGCCATGGTCGCGAACGCCGACCTGCTGATGGCATTCCGCGAATACCCGCACACCGACGCGGTCGAACGCGGGCTCGAGCTGGTCGAGGCGTGCGTCGCGACCGCGCGCGGGATCATCCGCCCGGTGCCTGCGGTGTACGACACGGGGACGCTGAGGATGCTGCGCACCTCCGAGCCCCCGGTGCGCGCGTTCGTCGACCGCGTCCGCGCGCTCGAGGGGCGCGACGGCGTGGTGTCGATCACCACGATCCACGGCTTTCCGTGGGCCGATTCGCCCGACCTCGGTACGAAGCTGCTGGTCTACGCCGACGGCGACCCGAGTCGGGCGCGGGCGGTCGCCGACGCGATCGGCCCCGAGCTGCGGACGCTGTGCGACACGCAGCGCACCCGCTGGCCGTCGATCGACGAGGCGATCGACGCCGCGCTCGCCTCGCCCGCCGGACCGGTGGTGCTCGCCGACGGTGCCGACAACGCCGGTGGCGGCGCGCCGAGCGACGCCACGTTCATGCTGCGCCGCCTGCTCGAACGCGGCGTCGGCCCGGCGGTGCTGGGCCCGCTGTGGGACCCGGTGGCGGTGTCGATCGCGCATGCGGCGGGTGTCGGCGCGCGGTTGCCGATGCGACTCGGCGGCAAGGTCGGCCCGGTCTCCGGCGATCCGCTGGACGCGACCGTCGAGGTGAGGGGTCTGCTGCGCGATGCGGTCGTGCCCGGCCTGTCCGGTGCGGACGACCCGCTCGGTGACTGCGCGCTGCTCGCGATCGGCGGCGTCGAGGTGGTCGCCAACACGCGGCGCACTCAGGCGTTCTCCACCGAGCTCTTCAGCCAGTTCGGCATCGAC
>JBIKMO010000115.1:0-13188 GCA_044359175.1 Burkholderiaceae bacterium
CTGGTCACGCCGAAGAAGAACCGGCCGTCGAAGCGCGCGTCGCGCGAGCGGACCGCGGCCCAGCACGCGGCCGGATCGAGGGTTTGTGGCAGCATCGGTTCCACGCCGGGATTATGCCGGCCGCCCCAGCCCCTCGCTCGCCACTTTCGGACATGACTACCGGCCATCCGCAACCGACCGAGACCGACGCCGCCGCGGCGCGGATCACCGCACTGCGCGGGGCCGCGCAGCGCTTTGCGACGCTCCACCTGCGCGATCTGCTCGCCGATCCGGCGCGTCCCGACGCGCTGTCGCTCGATGCGGCCGGCGTGCACGCCGACTTCGCCCGTCAGCGGCTCGATGCGCCGACGCTGCGCGCGCTCGAGGCGCTCGCGGACGATGCCGGCTTCGACGCGGCCCGCGACGCGCTGTTCGCGGGCCGTACCGTCAATCCGACCGAAGGCCGCCCGGCCCTGCACACGGCGCTGCGCGGGGTGGGCGGCGACGCCGCGATCGCACGCGCCGTGGCCGGACAGCGCGACCGGACCCGGACGCTCGCGCGCCGGATCCGCGACGGCGGCCTCGACGGCTTTCGCCGCACCCCGGTGCGGGCACTGGTGTGCATCGGCATCGGCGGATCGGACCTCGGACCGCGGCTGGTCTGCGACGCGCTCGCCCGCCCGGGCGACACCGACGTGCGCTTCGTCGCGAACGTGGATCCCGACGATCTCGCCCGCGAACTCGTCGGACTCGACCCGGCGACCACCGCCTTCGCGGTCGTATCGAAGACCTTCACCACCCGCGAGACGCTCGCCAACGCGGCCGCCGCACGGGCGTGGCTGATGGCGGGCGGCTGCCCGGCGGACGCGGTCGCCGACCAGACCCTCGCCGTCACCGCGGCGCCGCAGGCCGCAGAGCGGCACGGGCTGCGCCCCGAGCTGATCCTCGAATTCTGGGACTGGGTCGGCGGCCGCTATTCGCTGTGGTCCAGCGTCGGACTGGGCATCGCCGCCGGCTGCGGCCCCGCCGACTTCGACGCACTGCTCGACGGCGCAGCCGCGATGGACCGGCACTTCCGAGACACGCCGCTGGCGGCCAACCTGCCGGCGCGACTGGGGCTGGTATCGGTCTGGAATCGCGCATTCCTCGGCCTGCCGTCGCAGGCGGTGATCCCGTACGCCGAGCGGCTGCGCCTGCTGCCGGCCTGGCTGCAGCAACTGGTGATGGAGAGCAACGGCAAGTCGGCGGCGCTTGCCGGCGGCTGGGCGCGGCTGCCGACCGCGCCGGTCGTCTGGGGCACCTCCGGCACGAACGCCCAGCATTCGTTCTTCCAGCAGCTGCACCAGGGACCGGATGTCGTGCCCGTGGACTTCGTCGTCGCCCGGCACGGTGCGACGCCACTCGCGTGGGAGGGCGACGACCGCCACCGCATCCTGCAGGCGAACTGCCTCGCGCAGGCCGCCGCGCTCGCGCTGGGCCGGCCGTCGGACGATCCGCATCGCCACTTCCCCGGCAACCGGCCGAGCACGATGCTGATCCTGCCGCGCATCGACGCCCGGGCGCTGGGCGCTCTGCTCGCGGCCTACGAGCATGCGACCTTCACCGCGGCGACCGTGCTCGGCATCAATCCGTTCGATCAATTCGGCGTCGAGTACGGCAAGGTGATGGCGACGTCGGTCGAGGCGCTGCTCGCGGGCGAGTCGGGCGGATCGCTGGATCCGGCGACCCGCGCGAGCGCGGCCCGGCTGAACGCCTGACGGCGCAGCGGACCCGATGCGTCGGGGGCGGCCGCAGCGCGCTTGACATTGCCCTCGGGGTAAGGCGCACATTGAACGTCATGGGCGCCTCCGAGCCGCTGTGCGTCGTCACGCTCCCGGTCGCCGGCATGACCTGCGCCGCCTGCGGCGCGCGCATCGAGCGCGTGCTGCGCGGCCAGCCTGGCGTCGTCGACGCCGCGGTCAACCTCGCCGCCGAAACCGTGACCGTGCGCGCGCCGATCGCCGCGCCGCGCGCGTGGGCCGAGGCGATCGCCGGTGCCGGCTACTCGGTACCCACGGGCGTGCTCGATCTCGCGATCGAGGGCATGACCTGCGCGAGCTGCGCGCTGCGCGTGGAGCGCGCGCTCGCCGCCGTGCCGGCGGTCTCCGAGGCGGTGGTCAACCTGGCCGGCGACTCGGTGCGGGTGCGGGTGGTCGGCGATCCGTCCGCGACGCTGCCCGCGCTGCTGCAGGCGGTCCGCAGCGCCGGCTACGCCGCGCGGCCGCGACGCCCGGACGCCGCCGCCACGACGCCCGCCGACGACCCGATCGTGGTGCGCCTGCGCGCCGAGCGGCGGCGGGTGATCCTCGCGCTCGCGCTCGCCGCACCGCTGGTGCTCCCGATGCTCGCAGCCCCGTTCGGCGTGCTCGCGATGCCCCCGGCCTGGCTCCAGTTCGTGCTCGCCACGCCGGTTCAGTTCGTGCTCGGGGCCCGGTTCCACCGTGCGGGCTGGGCGGCGCTTCGGGCGGGCAGCGGGAACATGGACCTGCTGGTCGCGATCGGCACCACGGCGGCCTGGGGGCTGTCGACCTGGCTGTGGCTGACCGCCTCCGACGGGCATGCGCCGCACCTCTACTTCGAGGCCTCGGCCGTGGTGATCGCGCTGGTGATGCTCGGCAAGCACCTCGAGGCCCGCGCGAAGCGTCGCACCACGGATGCGATCCGCGGGTTGCAGGCGCTGCGACCGGAGACCGCGCGACGGCTCACGGACGGGCGCGAAGAGACGGTCGCGCTGTCCGACGTGGTCGTGGGCGACCTGCTCGTCGTGCTCCCGGGCGAACGGATCCCGCTGGACGGAACCGTGCGGGACGGGGTCACCGAGGTGGACGCGGCGCTACTGACTGGAGAGTCGCTGCCGGTCGCCAAGGGGGTGGGCGACCGGGTCGTCGGCGGGTCGGTGAACGGCTCGGCCCGGATCACGCTCCAGGTCGGTGCGGTCGGCACCGAGACGGTGCTCGCGCGCATCGTCAGGGCGGTGGAACACGCGCAGGCGGCCAAGGCGCCAGTCCAGCGGCTCGTCGATCGGGTGTCGGCGGTGTTCGTACCGGCCGTGCTGGCGATCGCGGCGCTGACCTGGGCCGCCTGGATCGCCGCCGGCGCGGGCGTCGAAGCGGCCACGGTCACGGCGGTGGCCGTGCTGGTGATCGCCTGCCCGTGCGCACTCGGGCTCGCGACTCCAGCGGCGGTGATGGCGGGTACCGGCGTGGCGGCCCGCCATGGCGTCCTGATCCGGGACGCCGAGGCCCTCGAGCTCGCGCACCGCATCCGCACGGTGGCGTTCGACAAGACCGGCACGCTCACCGGCGGGCGACCGGTGCTGACCGACCTGGTCCCCGGCGCTGGCGTCACCGCCGACGCGTGTCTGGCCGTCGCGGCCGGCCTGCAGTCCGGCAGCGAGCACCCGCTCGCGCGCGCGGTGGCCACGGCGGCGGCCGAGCGCGGGCTGGATGCGCCGGCCGCGCAAGCCGTGCGCGCGCTGCCCGGGCGGGGCGTGACCGGCCGCGTGGCGGGACGCACCGTGCGGATCGGCAGCGCGCGGTGGGCGCAGGAACTGGGCGTCGCGACCGGGACGCTCGCCGAGCCGGCCGCGGTGCTCCAGGCCAGCGGGCGCACGGTGTCCTGGGTGCTCGAGGGCGACGACGGCGCGGTCCGCGCGCTCGGCCTGCTCGCCTTCGGCGACACGCCCCGGCCGGGCGCGCGCGAGGCGGTTGCGCGGCTGGCCGCGATGGGCGTGCGCAGCGTGATGGTGTCGGGCGACAACCGCGGTGCGGCCGAGGCGGTCGCGCGCGCGGTCGGGATCGACGAGGTGATGGCCGAGGTGCTGCCCGCCGACAAGGCGGCGGCGATCGCCGAACTGCGCCGGCGCGGCGGTACGGTCGCGATGGTCGGCGACGGCGTCAACGACGCGCCCGCGCTCGCCGCGGCCGACGTCGGCATCGCGATGGGCACGGGCACCGACGTCGCGATGGCCAGCGCCGGCATCACGCTGATGCGCGCCGACCCGGTCCTGGTTCCCGAGGCGATCGAGATCTCGGCCCGCACGTTCGCCAAGATCCGCCAGAACCTCTTCTGGGCGTTCGCCTACAACGTCGTCGGCATCCCGCTGGCCGCCGCCGGTCTGCTGTCGCCGGTGCTCGCCGCAGCGGCGATGGCGATGAGCTCGGTCAGCGTGGTGGCCAACGCGCTGCTGCTGAACCGCTGGCGTCCGCCCGGAACACCTCGCGCCGCCGCGACGCTCGGCGAGCCGCGGCCGTTGCCCGCGCCCCTCGGATCCGGAGGCCGACCCGCATGACGTCTCAGACCCCGCACTTCCCCCCGAGCCCGCCGACGACTCCCGCCACCGAAAGCCGCACGATGAACATCGGCGAAGCCGCGAGCGCGACCGGCCTGTCGGCGAAGATGATCCGCCACTACGAGCAGCTCGGGCTGATCGGCGCGCCGCGACGTACCACCGCCGGCTACCGACGCTACGACGAGCGCGCGCTGCGCACGCTGCGTTTCGTGCGTCACGCGCGCGACCTCGGCTTCGGCCTCGAGTCGATCGGCCGGCTGGTGTCTCTGTGGCAGGACCCGGATCGCAGCAGTGCCGAGGTCAAGCGGATCGCGCTCGAGCATGTCGCCGAGCTCGATCGGCGCATCGCACTGCTCACGCGGATGCGCGACGCGATCGGCGCGACCGCACTGCGGTGCCACGGCGACGATCGCGCCGAGTGTCCGATCCTCGACGACCTCGCCCGAGGTTGAGCGGCGTCGCCACGATCGGCGGCCGCGGGCACGCCCCGCCGTCGGTCGCGCGACCGCGGTGACCGCGGACCGGTTGCGGGCATGCAACCGCCCGCCGTCGGGCTTGAGGCACAGTGGGCCGGTACGGAACTTGCGAGTTCGACCGCGCGGGCGGCGCACAATCGCAACACCCGCCGCCGCTCATCGGTGTCATCGCCACGCGTGTCCCGGTCGTTGGCCTGGGAGCGTGGGCGGGATCAAGATGGTCTCGGCGCCAGCGTGCCCTGGAGGTGTTCATGGAAGCCGGTCTGAAGCAGGTTCTCTCCGCCTTCGACGAAGGTACCGCCCGACTGGCCGCGCGCAGCGTCGCCCTGCCCGCACAGGGCAACGGGCCGAGTCTGCTCGGCCGCTACAAGGCCCGCTACGAAGCGCGCCTCGAGGAGGAGTACTCGCTGCAGGAGTACCTCGAGCTGTGCAAGCGCGACCGCAGCGCGTACGCCAGCGCCGCAGAACGGATGCTGATGGCGATCGGCGAACCCGAACTGCTCGACACCCGCTCCGATCCGCGCACCTCTCGGATCTTCTCGAACAAGGTGATCCGGGTCTACCCGGCCTTTCGCGACTTCTACGGCATGGAGGAGACGATCGAGCAGATCGTCTCGTTCTTCAAACACTCCGCGCAGGCGCTGGAGGAACGCAAGCAGATCCTCTACCTGCTCGGCCCCCCGGGCGGCGGCAAGTCCTCCCTCGCCGAGAAGCTCAAGCAGCTGATGGAGGCGATGCCCCTGTACGCGCTCAAGGGCTCGCCGGTCAACGAGTCGCCGCTCGGTCTGTTCTCGCCGCTCGAGGACGGTCCGGCGATCGAGGCCGAGTACGGCATCCCGCGGCGCTACCTGAACCCGATCATGTCGCCGTGGGCGGTCAAGCGGCTCGCCGAGTACGGCGGTGACGTCACCCGCTTCCGGGTGGTCAAGCTGCGTCCGTCGATCCTGCAGCAGGTCGCGATCGCCAAGACCGAGCCGGGCGACGAGAACAACCAGGACATCTCGTCGCTGGTTGGCAAGCTCGACATCCGCCAGCTCGAGCGGTTCTCGCAGGACGACCCCGACGCCTACAGCTACTCCGGCGGCCTGTGCCTCGCCAACCAGGGGCTGCTCGAGTTCGTCGAGATGTTCAAGGCGCCGATCAAGGTGCTGCACCCGCTGCTGACCGCGACCCAGGAGGGCAACTACAAGGGCACCGAGGGATTCGGCGCGATCCCGTTCGACGGGGTGATCCTCGCCCACTCGAACGAAAGCGAGTGGCAGGCGTTTCGCAACAACAAGAACAACGAGGCGTTCCTCGACCGGATCTACATCGTCAAGGTCCCGTACTGCCTGCGCGTGACCGAGGAGGTCAGGATCTACGACAAGCTGCTCGAGTCGAGTTCGCTGTCGCAGGCCCCGTGCGCACCCGGTACGCTGAAGATGATGGCCCAGTTCTCGATCCTCACGCGGCTCAAGGAGCCGGAGAACTCGAGCCTGTTCTCGAAGATGAGGATCTACGACGGAGAGAACCTCAAGGACGTCGACCCCAAGGCCAAGTCGCTGCAGGAATACCGCGACTTCGCCGGCGTCGACGAGGGCATGAGCGGTCTGTCGACCCGCTTCGCCTACAAGGTGCTCTCCAAGGTCTTCAACTTCGACCACAGCGAGGTCGCCGCCAACCCGGTCCACCTGCTGTACGTGCTCGAGCAGCAGATCGAGCGCGAACAGTTCGCCCCCGAGGTCGAGAAGAAGTACCTGGCCTTCATCAAGGAGCACCTCGCGCACCCGTACGCCGAGTTCATCGGCAAGGAGATCCAGACCGCGTACCTGGAGTCCTACAGCGAGTACGGCCAGAACATCTTCGACCGGTACGTGACCTTCGCGGACTTCTGGATCCAGGACCAGGAGTTCCGCGATCCGAACACCGGCGAGATGCTCGACCGGAATCAGCTGAACGACGAACTGGAGAAGATCGAGAAGCCCGCCGGCATCGCGAACCCCAAGGATTTCCGCCACGAGATCGTCAACTTCGTGCTTCGGGCGCGGGCGAACAACGGCGGCCGCAACCCGCCGTGGACGTCGTACGAGAAACTGCGCGGGGTGATCGAGAAGAAGATGTTCTCCACCACCGAGGACCTGCTGCCGGTGATCTCGTTCAACGCGAAGGCCTCGGCCGAAGAGCATCGCAAACACCAGAACTTCGTCGACCGCATGGTCGAGAAGGGCTACACCGCCAAGCAGGTGCGGCTGCTGGTCGAGTGGTACCTGCGCGTGCGCAAGTCGTCCTGAGCGCGGCGTACGCCGTCACGGGCTCCGCATGTCCGACATCATCGACCGGCGCGGCAACGGGCGCCGCAAGAGCGCGGGCAACCAGCAGCGCTTCCTGAAGCGCTACAAGGCGCAGGTCCGCGAGGCGGTCGCACGCGCGGTCGCGCAGCGCAAGATCGCCGACACCGACCGGGGCGGCAACGTGACCATCCCGGCGCGCGACCTCGGCGAGCCGTCGTTCTCGCTCGGGCCCGGCGGAGTGCGCACCCGCGTGCTGCCGGGCAACAAGGAGTTCGTCACCGGCGACAAGCTTCCCCGACCTCAGGGCGGCGGCGGCGGTTCGGGCTCCGGCAGGGCCGGCGATTCAGGCGAGAGCGAGGATGCGTTCACGTTCGCGCTGTCGCGCGAGGAGTTCCTCGAGTTCTTCTTCGAGGACATGGCGCTGCCGGACCTGGTGAAGACCCAGCTCGCTCAGATCCCCCAGGTGAAGCTGCGCCGTGGCGGCTACCGCTCCGATGGCACGCCGTCGAACCTGTCGATCGTGCGCACGATGCGCGAGTCGCTCGCCCGCCGCATCGCGCTGGCCGCCCCCTACCGCGCGCAGCTGCACGAGGTCGACGAGGCGATCGCGGCCGAGCGCCGCAGGCTCGCGGCGAGCACGCCGGTCGCGCCGCCGGTCGCCGACGACGGGTTGCCGCCGACGGACACCCGGCGGCTGGACGCGCTGCTCGCCGAGCGCGAGCGCCTGCTCGCCCGAATCGCCCGCGTGCCGTTCATCGACGAGTTCGACCTGCGCTACAACAACCGGGTGCCCCAGCCGCGGCCGATCTCCCAGGCAGTGATGTTCTGCGTGATGGACGTCTCCGGCTCGATGGACGAGAACCGCAAGGACCTGGCCAAGCGGTTCTTCATCCTGCTGCACCTGTTCCTCACGCGGCACTACGAGCGCATCGAGATCGTCTTCGTGCGCCATCACACGACCGCCGCGGTGGTCGACGAGGACGGTTTCTTCCACTCGCGCGAATCCGGCGGCACGCTGGTCTCCAGCGCCCTCGAGCTGACCGCGCAGACGATCCGGGAACGCTTCCCGCTCGATCAGTGGAACGTGTACGTCGCGCAGGCCTCGGATGGCGACAACTGGGAGAGCGACTGCCCGAAGTGCCATCGGCTCCTGGTCGAGGAGCTGCTGCCCCGCGTCCAGTACTTCTGCTACGTCGAGATCGACGCCGCGCAGCCGCAGTCGCTGTGGGAGCAGTACGAGGCCGCCCGCGCCGGCGTGCGCAATCTCGCGCTCGGCCGGATCATGACCCGGGCCGACGTGTACCCGGTGCTGCGCGAGCTGTTCGCGCGCAAGCAGAGGCTCGCCGCATGAGTGCAGAAGAGCGCTGCGGCCCCGTCGCAGCGTCGCCCGAAGCGGCGCGGGTCGTCGGAGCGGAGCCGCCCGGCATGGCCCTGCCGCCCCCGCCGTCGGGCCCGGCCGCTCCGGGGGCGCGCGTACCGGACGCGGGGCGCCGTGCCGAGCGGATGCTGCCCGGCGGCTCCGAGTGGACGTTCGATCTGATCGCGCGCTACGACCGGGAGATCGCTCGGGTTGCCGAGCACTACGGGCTCGACACCTATCCGAATCAGATCGAGGTGATCACCGCCGAGCAGATGATGGACGCGTACGCATCGCACGGCATGCCGGTGGGCTACACCCACTGGTCCTACGGCAAGCACTACCTCGCGACCGAGCAGACCTACAAGCGTGGCCAGATGGGGCTGGCCTACGAGATCGTGATCAACTCCAATCCGTGCATCGCGTACCTGATGGAGGAGAACACGATGCCGATGCAGGCGCTGGTGATCGCGCACGCCTGCTACGGGCACAACTCGTTCTTCAAGGGCAACTACCTGTTCAGGACCTGGACCCACGCCGATTCGATCATCGACTATCTGGTGTTCGCCAAGCGCTTCGTCGCCGAATGCGAGCAGCGCTACGGCGAGCTCGAGGTCGAGCGGGTGCTGGACGCCTGCCATGCGCTCGCCAACCACGGCGTCGACCGCTACAAGCGCCCGAACAAACGCTCGCTCGCCCAGGAGCAGGCGCGGCTCAAGGAGCGCGAGGCGTACCTCCAGCAGCAGGTGAACGACCTGTGGCGCACGCTGCCGCGCCGCCCCGGCGAGGAGACCGAGGAGGCGCGTCCGCGAACCTTCCCGGCCGAGCCGCAGGAGAACCTGCTGTACTTCGTCGAGAAACACGCACCGCTGCTCGCCCCCTGGCAGCGCGAACTGGTCAGGATCGTCCGCAAGGTGGCCCAGTACTTCTATCCGCAGCGCCAGACCCAGGTGATGAACGAGGGCTGGGCCACGTTCTGGCACTACACGATCCTGCAGACGCTGTACGACGAGGGGCTGGTCTCGGACGCGTTCATGCTCGAGGTGCTGACGTCGCACACGAACGTGCTGACCCAGCCCGGCTTCGACAGCCAGCGCTACGGCGGCATCAATCCATACGCGCTGGGCTTCGCGATGTTCCGCGACATCCGCCGGATCTGCGAGGCGCCGACCGACGAGGACCGCGCCTGGTTCCCGGACATCGCGGGCAGCGACTGGCGCACGACGCTCGACTTCGCGATGCGCAACTTCAAGGACGAGAGCTTCATCGCACAGTTCCTGTCGCCCCGGCTGATCCGCGAGTTCCGGCTGTTCTGCCTGGTCGACGACGACGCCGAGACCACCCGCCGGATCGGGGCGATCCACGACGAGTCCGGCTATCGCCGCGTGCGCGAACTGCTGTCCCGGCAGTACGCGCTCGGCGAGCGCGAGCCCGATATCCAGGTGGTCTCGGTCGATCTCGAAGGTGACCGGTCACTGACGCTGCGCCACTTCCGGCGCGACCGGCGCCCGCTCGCGCCGGAGTGCGAGACCGTGGTCAAGCACCTCGCCCAGTTGTGGGGCTTCACGGTGAAGCTCGAGACCCAGGCCGAGGACGGGCGGATCATCCCGGTGCATGAGTGCCGGATGGAGCCCCGCCAGCGCCGGGTCGCGGGCTCGGCGGTGACCAGCGCGCTGCGCGGCGTGGGCCGCTGATTCCGACATTCAAGGCCCTGGTCGTCGCGCGGTCTCGTGAGCCCTGCCGAGGGCACGGCACGACTATTGCGTCGCCGACGGCGGCACCGCGCCCGATCCGTGCGGTCACCCTCGTCGGAGCCCCGATGTCCGTCGGAAATCTCGCCCTCTCCGGGTCCGTCCGGCCGGCACGCTCGCGCCCGGCAGCGCTCGTCACGTGCGCGACCCTGCTGCTCGCGTGCGCGCCCGCGACCAGCGCGCCGGCCGCGGATCTCGGCGAGCCGGCGATCTCCCGCGCGGCCGAGGCGGGCCTGCAGCGCATGCGCGTCCAGGCCCCGTCCACCGCGGCCGATGCCGCGGCGACCCGGGCTGCGACGGATCCGTCAGCCGCGGAGGCGACCTCCGATGCGTCGCGACGGCTGCCCGCGATCCCGCGCGCCACCGCGACCGACGAACCGCTCGGGCCGCGAAGCGTGTCGCTGCCCGCGGGCGACGCCGGCGGACTCGCCGGGCAGGCCTGGGCGATGCCGATCGGGCATGCGAGCGTGCTGATCCGGGTCAACGGCTTCACGGTGCTGGTCGATCCGAACTTCCTGCGCCGCGGCGAGCGCGCACGGGTGTTCGCGGGATTCGGCTGGGCGCGACGCGACGACCCGGCGCTCGACATCCAGTCACTGCCCCGCATCGACCTGGTCCTGCTGACGCGCTTGTCCGAGGACCACTTCGACCGGACGGTCCGACGGCACCTGCCCCGCAGCACGCCGATCGTCGCGCCGGCGTCGGTGCGCGCCGAGCTGGTGGCGATGGGGTTCTCGTCGGTACACGGGCTGGCGCCGACCCGGGCGCTGCGCTTCGATAAGGGGGAGGCGTGGATGCGCATCGCCACGACGCCGACGCGTCCGACCGGTCCGCCGATCGTCGGCGCGATGCTGGCTGAATCGACCGGCAGCCTGCTGCAGTTCGGCCGTGGTGACGACCCCCCGGACCTGCAGGTGTGGCTGAGCGGCGGCACCCGGTTCGACGAGCGCCTCGCCGACGCGCTCGCCGCGACGGTGTCGGGCGTGGACCTGGCGCTGGTGCAGGTCGCGACGCCGTCCGTGCTGCCGCTGCCGCGCCGCGCGATGCACGAGAACGACGCGACGCGGCTGGCGGAGCGGCTCAAACCCCGTCGAGCCGTCCTGTTGCCGTTGGACGACCATGGCGCCGGGTCGCGGGCGCCGCGAGCGGTACCGCAGATCGCGTCCGCGTCCGCGGTCGGTGGCGTGGCGGCGCCCGTACGCGTGCCGCGCGGCAGCCTGGTGCATCTCGAGCGGCCGCAGCGACTCGCGGCAGCGGGCGCGTTGCGCTGATCAGCCTCCGGCGCCCGAGATCGCCGCGGGTACGACCATCGCGGTCGAGGACGCGGTGGCGAGCAACGTCCCGCCCGCGTCGCGCAGCGTGCCCTCGAGGAACGCAACACGGCGCCCCATCCGCTGGACCCTGCCCTCGGACACCACGCGGCCCGGACCGACGCGCTGCAGGAAGCTGACCTTGAGCTCGAGACTCGCGATCCCGACGTCGTGGCCGCGGTGAGCGAACGCGGCGTGCGCCATCGCGAAGTCCATCCAGGCGGTGACGAACCCCCCCTGCACGATCGTGCCGCCGGTGTGGCAGAACCGCGGCAGTGCATCGAACTCGGCGCGCACCACACCCGCCGATGCGTCGACCGCGACGATCCGCACGAACCCCATCGACCCGAGCAGCTCGGGCGACGGCAGCGGCAGCGACTCCGGGGTCATCGCTCGGCCGCCGCGCTCATCGGGCAGGGTCACCGGAGCCCCAGTCGGCCGATCCGGATGCACGCGGGACGCGCACGCACCGCGCACCGCTCGGGGACCCCGCGGTACGCGTAGGGCGGTGACGAACGCCGCCCGCGGCGTCGACCCCGGGAGCGCGGTTCGGCAGACCGGTCTGCCCGGGGCCGCGGCGGCCGGCGATCAGCTGCCGACCGCGTCGCCGACGCACTTCTTCACGAAGCTGTTCTTCGCAGCGCCGGCGAGCTTCTTGTCGCCCGCCTGGGCCTCGCAGGCCGCCTTCGCGTCGCCCTCGCACTTCTTCATGAAGCTGGTCTTCGCGGCACCGGCGAGCTTCTTGTCACCGGCCTGCACGGTGCAGGACGCGCCGGACGCGTGCGCGGCGCCGGCGAACAGCAGCGCTGCGGTCAGCGCAACGGATCGGATCATCATGGCTTTCCCCTGAAGCGGCACGCGGTCGACGCGATGGGCCGCGCGCGCGTGCCCGGGCCCGCGCCGGCCGACGCGGAGTCTACCCCTGGCTGGATCGCGCCACCAGCGCCAGCCGCGCCTCGCCGCACGGCCTCCGCGCCCTGCGTACGACCACCGACGAATCGAACGACTCGGGCGTGCGCCGGTGCGCCCCTGCGACGCGCCGCGGCGCGATCGCGGCCCGGCGGGATGGGCGACCCGCTCGGGCTCAGCGCGCGCGCAGCGCGGCCAGCGCCGCCGCGGCGACCAGCGCGAACCACGCGCCGCTCCAGACCTCGAAGGACAGCCCGAGCAGCGTCGCACCCGCCGCGTCCGCGCAGGTCGCCCCGACGCGGAACACCGCTGGCATCCAGGCGTCGAGCTGCACCGCCATCAGCGTGCGATCGGCCCAGGTGAACGCGCACGACAGTTGCCGGGACGCCACCGTGTGCTGGTGCCAGGCGGCCCACGCGCCGCCGACCGACAGCGCGAGCAGCACCGCGCCCGCAGGCAGCCCGGCGCCGCGCGGCCACCTGCGCGCGAGCGCGGCCCCGCCGAGCCCGACCACCGCGAGCGCGATCACCACGATGCGCTGGATCACGCACCACGCGCAGGGCTCCATGCCGAAGCCGTGCTGGGCGACCAGCGCCGCGGCGAGTGCAAGCAGGCTGCCGACCCCGATCGCGGCGAGCAGCGGCGTACGCCACGAACGCACGGCCGTGGGCATCGGTCCGGGAGGGTCGACACGAAGCACGGCGTGATGATACCGATCCGGTCGCCGCGACCCGCTGGCGCGGCCGCCGACCGGTCATCGCGTCCGGGCATCCGGCCGATCCGGGCGCGCGGCGACCGGCGGCGGC
>JBIKMO010000380.1:0-3799 GCA_044359175.1 Burkholderiaceae bacterium
AGTGGAGCAGCGCGGTACCCAGCGGCTCGTGCGAGACGACGAGGATGCCGATCATCGTCGGTGCCGCGGCCTTGGGCGCGCAGCGGAGTTCGGGAACGGGGACCAGAGTGTACCGAAGTGCCGATCCGCGCAAGCCGCGGCACGGACGTGCGGGTCAGCCAGGCGCCGCCGCACGTTCGAGCGCGGCGACGAAGGTGCCGGCGACGTCGAAGCCGGTCTGGTCCATGATCTCGCGAAAGCAGGTCGGGCTGGTCACGTTGATCTCGGTCAGGTGATCGCCGATCACGTCCAGGCCCACCAGGAACAGGCCTCGCGCTGCGAGCACCGGCCCGAGCGCCCCGGCGATCTCTCGGTCGCGCGCCGACAGCGGCTGCGCGCGGCCGGTGCCGCCGGCGGCGAGGTTGCCGCGCGCCTCGCCCGCCTTCGGGATGCGGGCGAGCGCGAACGGCACCGGCTCGCCGCCGATCAGCAGCACGCGCTTGTCGCCGTCGCGGATCGCGGGCAGGAAGCGCTGCGCCATCACGCTGCGCGCACCGAACGCGTTCAGGGTTTCGATGATCACCGACAGGTTCGGGTCGTCGGCGCGGGCGCGGAAGATCGACGCGCCGCCCATGCCGTCGAGCAGCTTGAACACCGCCTCGCCGTGGCGCTGCGCGAATGCGCGCAGCCGCGCGGGGTCGCGGGTGACGATCGTGTCGGCGGTGAACTGCGGGAACTCGGCGATCGAGTACTTCTCGCCGTGATCCCGAACCGCGCGCGGGTGGTTGAACACCCGCGCCCCCTCGCGCACCCCGTGCTCGAGCAGCCAGGTCGAGTAGACGTATTCGGCGTCGAACGGCGGGTCCTTGCGCATCAGCACCGCGTCGAACGCGGACAGCCGCTCGGCGCGAGGCTCGCCGAGCCGCCACCACGCGTGAGCGTCGTGGCCCGGCTCGTGCAGCTGCGCGCCGACGAGTTCGAGCGGCGCCGCATCGGCCCACGCGTGGCCGTCGCCCAGCCACAGCGCGGGCTGCTCGCAGAACCACAGCGCGTGACCGCGTGCGGCGGCCGCGACCATCATCGCGTAGGTGGTGTCCTTGTACGTCCTGAACGACGCGATCGGGTCGGCGACGAACAGCAGGCGCATGCCGGGCCGTGCCTGCGGATCAGCCGAACCGCGTCGGATCCGGGTCGGTGCGCTCGAGCTCGACCGACGCGGCGAGCAGCGCGAGCCGGGCGACCACACCGTACGCGTAGAAGCGGTTGGGCGGACATCCGGGCGTGCCCGCGCTGTCGGGCAGGTTGCAGCTCGCCTCGAACGGCAGCGGCACGAAGCGTGAGCCGGGCGCGTTCAGGTTCTCGTCGATGCCGCGCTCGCCGTGCACGCGATAGAACCCGCCGACCACGTACTTGTCGATCATGTAGACCACCGGCTCGGCGGTGGCGTCGTCGACCCGCTCGATCGTGGGCACGCCCTCCTGGATGATCACCTCGGAGACCTCGAGCCCCTCCTTGACCACCGCCATCTTGTTGCGCTGCCGGCGGCTGAGGTTCTGCACCTCCGACGGATCCTTCACCGACATGATGCCCATGCCGTAGGTGCCCGCGTCGGCCTTGACGATCACGAACGGCGTCGACTCGATCCGGTACTCGCGGTACTTCGCACGGATCAGCTTCAGGGTCGCGTCGACGTTCTCGGCAAGGCACTGCTCGCCCTCGCGCGCCTGGAAGTCGACCTGACCGCAGGTGGCGAAGTACGGGGTCACCCACCACGGATCCACGTCGAGCAGCTTCGCGAAGCGCCGGGCGACGTCGGCGTACGCGGCGAAGTGCTTGGACTTGCGGCGCACCGCCCAGCCCGCGTGCAGCGGCGGCAGCAGGGTCTGGTGGCTCAGATTCCTGAGGATGTCGGGAATGCCCGCCGACAGGTCGTTGTTGAGCAGGATCGCGCACGGATCGAACCGCGCGATTCCGACGCGACCGCCGGTGCGTACCAGCGGCTCGACCACCAGCGATTGCCCGTCCGGCAGCGGGACCTCGGTGCGCCCGGTCACCTCCGGGTTGAGCGAGCCCAGCCGCACGTCCAGGCCGGTCTGCCGCAGCAGCGACTGGATCCGCTGCACGTTCTGCAGGTAGTAGGTGTTGCGGGTATGGTTCTCCGGGATCAGCAGCAGGTTGCGCGCGTCCGGGCAGTACTTCTCGATCGCGACCATCGCGGCCTGAACGGCGAGCGGCATCGCCTCGGCCGACAGGTTGTTGAAGCCCCCCGGATACAGGTTGGTGTCCACCGGGGCGAGCTTGAACCCCGCGTTGCGCAGGTCCACCGAGCAGTAGAACGGCGGCGAGTGCTCCTGCCACTCGAGCCGGAACCAGCGCTCGATGCGCGGCGTCGCGTCGATGAACGCACGCTCGACCGCATGCAGCGGTCCGGTGAGCGAGGTCGTGAAGTGCGGAACCATGGATGCCCCGGGAGCAGGACGGCCATTGTAGCCCCGGGCGTCCCGGGTCACCGGCGGGCACCCCCGGCGACGCCCGCGGGCTCGCGCCGACGCCCGGGAACGCCCCGCCGCCTGCAGCCCGCCGCGGCGGCCGGGCTCCCAGGCCGGGCGCCGTACCGGTCAGCGGGGTCCGACGCCCGCGGTCCGGTCGCGGGATCCGGCCATCGGCAGCGCGGTCCGCTGCAGCGGGACCGTGCGCCAGCCGGGACCCACCGGCCCCGGCATCGCCACCGGGGGTCGGGCCGTGGACTCGGTCGCCGCCGCGGGCCGTGCCGGCAAGATGGCGGTGGTGGGAGTGACCGCCGGCAGCGGCGCCACGCCGGGCTCGGGACGCTCGGGGCGGGTCGACAGCCAAGCGCACAGGACCGCCGCCGCGTACGGCGAGGCCTGCAGCGCGAGCACGGTCATCCACAACGCGGACTCCATGTGATTCACCTGGCGGGTGAGTCCGACCGAGACGATGCACAGCAGCAGCCCGGCGAGCAGCAGGCCCTCCTCGCGCGCCGCGCCCAGTCCGGTGGCCGCACGCCGTGCAGCCGATCCCTTGCCGGTGATCTCGAATACGCTGTCGCGCTGCGCGAGGCCCGCGATCACCCCCAGCGCGATCGCGTGCGACAGCCCCATGCCGGCGAGCGCCGCCCCGAGCGTCTCGCCCGGCGAGCAGCGCACGCGCCGCCAGTACAGCAGCGGACCGATCACCGTGCGCATGCCGAAGAACACCACCAGCGGCACCAGGTACATCAGGATCGGATAGTGGAACTGCTTCGGTGCGGCAAGCAGGCCGATGGTCCACGCCATCGCGCCGAAGGTGAACACGAGATGCAGCGCATCGCCGACCCAGGGCAGCCAACCGGTGACGAAGTGGTAGCGCTGCGCGGGCGTCAGCGGTCCGCGGCGGACCAGCGAACGCCAGTGCGCCTTCAGGATCTGCATCGCGCCCTGCGCCCAGCGCCGGCGCTGCTTCTTGAACTGGGCGAAGTCGTCCGGCGTCAGGCCTTCGCCCATCACGCGGTCGACGTACACGGTCCGCAGGCCGGCCTTCATCATCCGCAGCCCGAGCTCGGCGTCCTCGCAGATGGTCCACTCCGACCAGCGCCCGTGCTCGAGCAGCGACTGCGCGCGGATCAGCGTCATCGTGCCGTGCTGGATGATCGCGTCGCGTTCGTTGCGGTGGTGCATGCCGATGCGGAAGAAACCGTCGTACTCCCAGTTCATCATCCGCCGGAACACCTGCCGCCCCCAACCGCGGTGAGCCTGCGGCGTCTGCACCACCGCCACCCGCGGGTCGTCGAAGTGGGCGATCGTCGAGGCGAGCCACTGCG
>JBIKMO010000381.1:0-3777 GCA_044359175.1 Burkholderiaceae bacterium
GTGTGCGGCTCGTTTCGCGATCGCGCTCCGCCGCCCGCCCGAGCGCGGGATCGCGGTGCCCGATCTGGCTGGACTGTCGCGGGGCCCGGCCGTTCGGTGGCCGGCTGCAGGGCTCGGAGGTGAATCGATGATCGAACGCTACGCGCACTACCGGACCCTCGGTTTCGCCGGGCACCCCAACGGCGTGCTCGAGGTGATCATGGGCAGCCCCGGCCGCCTCGCCACCGCCGACCATACCGGGCACCTCGAACTCGCTCGGATCTGGCGCGACATCGGCGACGACCCGCAGGTGCGCGCGGTGGTGCTGCGCGGCGAGGGCAAGGGGTTCTCGGCCGGTGGCGACTTCTCGCTGGTCGCGGACATGGCGAACGACTTCGAGGTACGTACGCGGGTCTGGCGCGAGGCGCGCGACCTGGTCTACAACGTGATCAACTGCGATCGCCCGATCGTCTCGGCGATGCACGGTCCGGCGGTCGGTGCGGGGCTGGTCGCCGGGCTGCTCGCCGACATCCCGATCGCGGCGCGCGATGCGCGGATCGTCGACGGCCACACCCGGCTGGGTGTGGCTGCGGGGGATCACGCGGCGATCATCTGGCCGCTGCTGTGCGGCATGGCCAAGGCGAAGTACCACCTGCTGCTGTGCGAGCCGGTGTCCGGGGAGGAGGCCGAGCGCATCGGTCTGGTCGCGAAGTGCGTCGACGCGTCCGACCTGCGCGACACCGCGCTCGGTGTCGCGCAGCGTCTGGCGGTCGGGTCGCAGACCGCGATCCGCTGGACCAAGTACGCGCTGAACAACTGGCTGCGGATGATGGGCCCGACCTTCGACGCGTCGCTCGCGGTCGAGTTCCTCGGATTCTCCGGGCCGGACGTCCGGGAGGGCGTCGCCAGCCACCGCGAGCGCCGGCCGCCGGACTTCGCCAAGGGCTCGCCGTTCTGACCTGCGCGCCGCGCAGGAACGCGCCGCTCCGCCGCGTCGCGCCGCGCCTCGCGCGGCTCAGCGCCGGGGCCCGGCCGCCTCCCGTACCGCCTGCGCCACGGTCTCGCACTGCGCGTCGGTGAGCTCGGGGTAGATCGGCAATGCGAGCACCTCGGCGCTCGCCCGCTCGGCGTTCGGGAATCGGCCGCGCGCGTATCCGAGGTCCTCGTAGGCGGGCATCAGGTGCACCGGCACCGGGTAGTGAACACCGGTGGCCACGCCGCGCTCGTGCAGGGCTGCGCGCAGCCGGTCCCGCTCGCGGCTGCGGATCGTGAAGACGTGGTACACGTGGCGCACGTCGGGGCGCACGAACGGCAGCGTCAGGTCGGCGTCGGCGAGCCGCTCGCGGTAGCGCGAGGCGATCGTGCGGCGGCGATCGGTCCAGCGCTGCAGGTGGCGCAGCTTGACCCGAAGGATCGCGCCCTGCAGCCCCTCGAGCCGAAGATTGAAGCCCTTGACGACGTGGTGGTACTTGCGCTCGGCGCCCCAGTCCCGCAGCAGGCGCAGCCGGCTCGCGTATCGATCGTCGCCGGTGACCACGATGCCACCCTCACCGCACGCGCCCAGGTTCTTGGCCGGGTAGAAGCTGAAGCAGGCCAGGTCACCGAGGCTGCCGGCGCGGCGGCCTCGGTATTCGGCCGCGTGCGCCTGTGCCGCGTCCTCGATGACCACCAGCCCGTGCCGGCGGGCCAGTGCGCAGATCGGGTCCATATCCGCCGGCTGGCCGTACAGGTGCACCGGCACGATCGCGCGGGTGCGCGGGGTGATCGCCGCGGCCGCCGCGGCCGGATCGAGGTTGAAGGTCTGCGGGTCGATGTCGGCGAGCACTGGCGTCGCGCCCGCGTACTGGATCGCCGCGACCGTGGCGACGAACGTGAACGGCGTGGTGATCACCTCGTCGCCCGGGCCGACACCGGCGGCCAGCAGCGCGAGGTGCAGCGCCGCCGTGCCGCTGCTGGTGCCGACGCCGTGGGCGGCCGAGCAGACGGTGGCGAATTCGCGCTCGAAGGCGGCGACTTCGGGCCCGAGGATGAAACCGCACTCGTCGATCACGCTGCGGATGGCCGCGTCGATCTCGGTGCGGATCGCGGCGTGCTGTGCCTTCAGATCGACGAGTGGAATCATGCCCGCTCTCCGGTAGGGGCGAGTTCGACCGGGCAGCCGCCGGCGCGCATCGAGCGGTTCGCGGCGTCGATCAGCTCGACCATCCGCGCCCCCGCCCGCGCATCGGTGAGCGGTCGGCGCCCGGCGACCACGCAGTCGACGAAGTGCCGTGCGAGCGCCCGCAGCGGGCCGACGGTCCCGACCTCGGGCTGCCAGGCCGCGCCGTCGATGCAGTCCACCCGCACGACCTCGGGACGCGCCGGGTCGGTACGTGCGGCTGCGCACTTGTCATGGAGTTGCAGCGGCGCGGTCGGCTCGAGCTCGTCGTGCACGGCCATCCTGCGGCTGCCGGTCACCATCAGCCGTCGCGAGCGCACCGGTGCGATCCAGCTCAGGCTGACCTGCGCGGTCGTCCCGCCCGGATAGGTCAGCCAGACCGTCGCCGTGTCCTCGGGCGCGCCGGCGAAGTGCGCGCGGCCGGTGGCGGCCACCGCCAGCGGCCGCGCCTTCACCAGATGATCCAGGATCGCGAAGTCGTGCACGCCCAGGTCGGCGATCACGTTGACGTCCTGGAACCGGCCGAGATTCGTCCGCGTCGCGTCCAGGTGCAGCAACCTGCCGAGGTCGCCCGCGTCGATCAGCTCGGCCAGCCTGCGCACGCCGGCGCCGTAGACGAGCGTGTGATCGACCACCAGCACGCGTGCGCGACGGTCGGCCTCGTCGGCGAGTCTCAGCGCCTGCGCGACGGTCTCGGCGATCGGCTTCTCGACCCAGACGTGCTTGCCCGCCGCGAGCGCCTGCATCGCGAGATCGAAGTGACTGGCGCTCGGCGTGGCGACGACCACCGCGTCGACCGTCGGATCGGCGAGCAGATCGCGGTGATCGCGCGACGTCTGCACGCCCGGAAAGTCGTGCGCCGCTCGGTCGAGCCGCTCGCGGTGGTGGTCGCAGACCGCGAAGATGCGCACGTCGTCGAGCGACGCCAGGTTGCGCGCCGGATTCGGTCCCCAACGACCGTAGCCGATCACACCCACGCCGAT
Source organism: Burkholderiaceae bacterium (assembly GCA_044359175.1). Classification (GTDB taxonomy): domain Bacteria; phylum Pseudomonadota; class Gammaproteobacteria; order Burkholderiales; family Burkholderiaceae_E; genus UBA4615. The sequence continues at coordinate 3,121 of JBIKMO010000381.1, forward strand.
CATCGGAACCTCCCTGGCAACCGGGCCACCGAGCGGCTCGCGGGCGCTGCGCCCGAGCGCTCTCAGGCGGTCCGCTGCTCCTGCAGCCCGAGTTCCCGCGCCATCTGCTCGCGCATCAGGTACTTCTGGATCTTGCCCGTGATGGTCATCGGGAACGCTTCGACGAACTTCACGTGCCGAGGCACCTTGTAGTGCGCGATCTGCCCGCGACAGAACTCGCGGACGTCCTCGGCAGTCGCCGTCTGGCCGTCGCGAAGCCGGATCCAGGCGCACAGCTCCTCGCCGTACTTCGGGTCGGGCACGCCGATCACCTGGACGTCCTGCACCTTCGGGTGCCGGTACAGGAACTCCTCGACCTCGCGCGGGTAGATGTTCTCGCCGCCGCGGATCACCATGTCCTTCAAGCGTCCGACGATGTTGACGTAGCCCTCATCGTCCATCGTCGCCAGGTCGCCGGTGTGCATCCAGCCGCCGGCGTCGATGGCCTCGCGGGTCCGCTCCTCGTCGTTCCAGTACCCGCGCATCACCGAGTAGCCGCGGGTGCAGAACTCGCCGGTGGCGCCTCGCGGCACGACGCGGCCCTGCGCATCGACGATCTTGATCTCGATGTGCGGCTGCACGCGTCCGACGGTCGACACCCGGCGCTCGAGCGGATCG
>JBIKMO010000382.1:0-3771 GCA_044359175.1 Burkholderiaceae bacterium
CATCGCGACCACGCCCCAGAACTTCGCGTCGAACAGGAAGAATCCGACGATCAACGCACCGACCGCGAGCAGGCCGATCACCTTCGACACGAACCGGGCCGAGCTCATCCACAGCACGACGAGGTAGACGAGTAGGAACGGAATCATCCACCACAGCAGGAACTGGTCGGTGACCGCGCGCAGGATCGAGTAGTACGGCGTGAAGTACCACACCGGAGCGATGTGGGGCGGCGTCTTCAGCGGATCGGCCGGGATGAAGTTGTTGAACTCCAGGAAATAGCCGCCCATCTCCGGGGCGAAGAAGATCACCGCCGAGAAGACCATCAGGAACACCGACACGCCGAGGATGTCGTGAACCGTGTAGTAGGGGTGGAACGGGATGCCGTCGAGCGGCCGGCCGTGCGCGTCCTTCTTCGCCTTGATCTCGACCCCGTCCGGATTGTTCGACCCGACTTCGTGCAGCGCGATGATGTGCGCGGCCACCAGGCCGAGCAGCACCAGCGGGATCGCGATCACGTGGAACGCGAAGAAGCGGTTGAGCGTCGCATCGCTCACCACGAAGTCGCCACGGATCCACACCGACAGGTCGGGCCCGATGAAGGGGATCGCCGAGAACAGGTTCACGATCACCTGCGCGCCCCAGTAGGACATCTGACCCCAGGGCAGCAGGTAGCCGAAGAAGGCCTCGGCCATCAGAGTGAGGAAGATCAGGCAGCCGAAGATCCAGATCAGTTCCCGCGGCTTGCGGTACGAGCCGTACAGCAGCGCACGGAACATGTGGAGGTAGACCACGACGAAGAACGCCGACGCCCCGGTGGAGTGCATGTAGCGCACCAGCCAGCCCCAGGGCACGTCGCGCATGATGTACTCGACCGACTCGAACGCGTAGCGCGCGTCCGGCTTGTAGTGCATCGTGAGGAAGATGCCGGTGACGATCTGGATCACCAGCACCAGCATCGCGAGCGAGCCGAAGAAGTACCAGAAGTTGAAGTTCTTCGGCGCGTAGTACTCGGACAGGTGCGCCTTCCAGTTCGCGGTGAGCGGGAAGCGCTGGTCGATCCAGCCCAGCAGGCCGGTGGTCTCGATCTTCGGTTCGGCTGCCATCTCGTGAAACTCCTCGCCGGACTGCCCGGATGCGGTGGTGCGCGGAGCGCGATACCGTGTGTGACGCGCAAGTCCCGCGTCGGGTTGCGCCCCGAGGGGCCGTCGGTCAGCCCTTCTTGTCCTCGCCGATCAGCAACCGGGTATCGGACAGGTAGGTGTGCGGCGGCACGTCCAGGTTCGCGTTGGCCGGCTTGTTCTTGAACACCCGCCCGGCCATGTCGAAGGTGGACCCGTGACACGGGCACAGGAAGCCGCCCTGCCAGTCGTCGGGCAGCGAAGGCTGAGCGCCGGTCTGGAACTTGTCCGACGGCGAGCAGCCCAGGTGAGAGCAGATCCCCACCACCACCAGGAACTCCGGCTTGATCGAGCGCGCTTGGTTCTTCGCGTAGTCCGGCATCGGGAACTGGTAGGCCTTGCTCGACTGCGGATCGAGGACCTGGCTCTCGGTGCGCTTGAGCGACTCGACCATCTCGGGCGTGCGCCGCACGATCCACACCGGGTTGCCGCGCCACTCGACCCGACGCAACTCTCCGGGCGCCATGCCGGCGATGTCCGCCTCCACCGGCGCGCCCGCCGCCTTCGCGCGTTCCGAGGGCTGGAACGTGCTGACGAACGGGATCGCGCACGCGGCTGCGCCGACCGCGCCGACTGCAGACGTGGTGATCAGCGCGTTGCGGCGGGAGGGATCGATGCTCTCGGCGACCTGGTAGGACACCGCGCTCGGTTTCTGGTCAGCCATGAGGACCTCGGGGGGCGCCTGGCCGGACGCGGGTCTGGCCGGACGGACAACGACAACCCGTGATTCTAGCCGATTGCCGCGGTGCGGCGAAAGGCGTGCCCCGATGCGCGCACCCGATCGCGGCGCCGCTGTGCGACACCCACCGGTGCGCTACGTCGGGCTCGATGGTAATGTCCCGCGTCGCTCGCCGGCACGCCGCGGCGCGGTTCAAGGGCGGCGCCGGTCGTCGGACCATCAACCCACGTACGTTCGCAGCCCAGCAGAGGAAACCATGAGTCTGATGTCGGAATTCCGGGAATTCGCGGTCAAGGGCAACGCCCTGGACCTCGCGGTTGGCGTGATCATCGGCGCCGCCTTCGGCAAGATCGTCGAGTCGGTGGTCGGCGACCTGATCATGCCGGTGATCGCCGCGCTGCTCGGCGGCCGCTTCGACTTCAGCAACCTGTACGTCGTGCTCGGCACGATCCCGCAAGGGGTCGCCAACAACCTGGACGCGCTGAAGAAGGCCGGCGTGCCGGTGTTCGCCTACGGCAGCTTCGTGACCATCCTGATCAACTTCATCCTGCTCGCGTTCGTGATCTTCATGCTGGTCCGCTACCTGAACCAGGTGAAGGCACGCTTCGCCGCCGAACAGGCTGCCGCTCCGACGCCCCCCGCCCCGCCGGCTCCGACCGAGCTGCTGCTGGCCGAGATCCGCGACGAGCTCCGTAAGCGGCCGGCCTGATCGGCCGGCGCCGCCCGGGCACGCCCGGGCACGCCCGGGCCGGCGCGGCCGTGCCCGGGCGGTGCCGGGCGTTCAGACCGGGTTCGGGTCGTCGACGAACGCCACGTCGACCCCGAAGCGCGTGCGCAGGCGGTCACCCAGCGCCTGGACGCCGAACCGCTCGGTCGCGTGATGCCCCGCCGCGACGTAGAGGACGCCCGCCTCGCGTGCGAGGTGGGTCGTGCGTTCGCTGATCTCGCCGCTCACGAACGCATCCGCCCCGGCGTCGATCGCGGCCTGCAGCAGGTCCTGCGCGGCACCGGTGCACCAGGCCAGCCGCCGAACCGGGCGGGTGACGTCGCCCACCAGCAGCGGCTCGCGCCCGAGCGCGACCCTCAGCCCGGCGCCGAGCGCGTCCGAGGACGTCGGCGATTCGAGCGTCGCGATCCGCATCAGGCCGTCGGGACCCGCGGGCTCGCCCTCGGGCCATCCGAGCCCACGCGCCAGCTGCACGTTGTTGCCGACCTCCGGGTGCAGATCGAGCGGCAGGTGGTAGGCGAACAGGTTGATGCCCGCGCCCAGCAGCGACGCGAGCCGCTCGCGTCGCACGCCGATCACGCGCGGATCGTCGCCGCGCCAGAACCAGCCGTGGTGCACCAGCAATGCCTGGGCGCCCCGGTCGGCGGCGGCCCGCACGAGCGCGAGGCTCGCGGTGACGCCGCACACCACGCGGCCGATCCGCGGGGCGCCTTCCACCTGCAACCCGTTCGGGCAATAATCCGCGTGCCGTCCCGGCTGCAGCAAATCGTCCAGGAACGCGGCCAGGTCGGCGCGCGAGACGGCCGCTTCTTCCGGTACCCCACCCGCCCGCCCGGCGTCCGCGGGCCGCGCCTGGATCGATCTCCCGCCGGTTCCGTCCATGCTCAGCAAGCTCTGGTCGACCTTCGCTCAGGCCGTCACGGTCGGATTGGCCCTGGTGTTCGTGGTGGCGACGCTGCGGCCGGAGTGGCTGCCCGCGCGTCTGTCTTCCCCCGCGCCCGCCGCGCTGCCGGCGGCTCAACCGCTGCCGACGCACCCGGGACCGGGTACACCCGCCGCTTCGATTGTGTCATACGCCGAGGCGGCCCGCCGGGCGACTCCGGCCGTGGTCAACGTATACACGACCAAGGACACTCGGGTCACGGCCGATCACCCGTTCCTGAACGACCCGCTGTTCCGCCGCTTC
>JBIKMO010000383.1:0-3769 GCA_044359175.1 Burkholderiaceae bacterium
CTCCTCGGGCAGGTCGTCGAACGACAGGTTCACCGCGAAGGCGGCGATCCGGTCCAGGTAGTCGGCACTCAAGGTCGGCCTCCGTTCAGGGTTCGCCCAGCACGATCAGCGCGTCCAGCGCGCAGGGTGCCGCACCGGGCCGGTCGGGCAGCACGAGCGGATTGACGTCGATGTCGCCGACGATCGCCGCGTGCGACAGCGCGAAGTCGCCGAGGCGACACAGCAGGTGGGCCAGCAGTTCGAGGTCGGCCGGTGCCCGCCCGCGCGCGCCGCGCAGCAGCGCGACGCTGCGGATGCCTTCGATCAGCGCGCGTGCCTGCGTCGGACCGATCCCGGCCGGCGCGAGCCGCACGTCGCCCAGCGCCTCGACGAAGACGCCACCCACGCCGAACAGGACGACCGGGCCGAACACCGGGTCGCGCCGAGCGCCCATCACGAGCTCGATGCCCGGCGGCACCTGCTCGGCCACCAGCACGCCGTGCGCGGCGACCTCCGGCTGCGACGCGGCCATGCGCCCGGCGATCCTCGCCCAGGCGCTGCGGACCTGGGCTTCGTCGTTCAGGCCGAGCGCGACCAGTCCGGCCTCGGTCTTGTGCGCGATCGACGGATGCTCGCCCTTGAGCACGACCGGATAGCCCAGTTCGTTCGCGATCGCGACCGCCTCGTCCGCGCTGCCCGAGAGGCGCTCGCGCGTCACCCCGAAGCCGAGCTCGTGCAGCACCGCCTTGCTCTCGCGCTCGGTCAGCGCGGGCCGCCCGGCCCGGGCCGCCGCCGCCACCGACGGATGCACCGCCACCGGCGGGCGCACCGGGCGCGGCGCACGCGCATCGGCCCGCGAACGCTGCCAGGCGTCGAGCGACACGAGCGCCCTCGCGGTGCGGCCCGGCGTCCAGAAGAGGGGGAGCGGTCCGCGCTGCAGCGCGCGCTTGCCCTCGCCCTGGAAGCTCGCGCCGGCCCACGTGACGACGATCGGCTTGTCGTGCTGCTCGGCCAGCCGATGCAGGTCCGCGCAGACGGTGTCGTAGTTCTTCGCGGCGGTGAGGATCGGCAGCGCGACCTCGATCGACGGGTCCTCGAGGAGCGGCGTCAGCGTGCGCGCCCACGTCCCGTGGTCGGACACGCTGCCGCCGCTCATGTCGACCGGGTTGGCGATCGGGCCCGACTTGCCGAGCGCCTCCCGCAGACGGTCCTGGGTCGGCTCGGACAGGGCCGGGAAGCGCATGCCCGCCTCGGCGGCCAGGTCGGCCAAGAGCCCGATGTGCCCGCCGGAGACCGAGCAGGCCGAGCACCCGGCGCCGATCGGACGATCGCCGCGAGGTACGAGCCGGCCCGCGCCGCGCAGCTTCGCGAACATGGCGGCGACCTGCCAGAGGTCGTCCAGGTCGTCGACGAGCGTTGCGCCGTACGCGCGCGCCACGGCCTCGAACACCGGGTGCGAGCCGGCGAGGGCGCCGGTGTGGGACGCCGCCATCTGCCGGCCGAGCTCCGAGCGCCCGGTCTTGAGCACGACGACCGGCTTGTCCGCGCGCTGCGCCTCGCGGAGCGCGTCGACGAACGCGGCACCGTCGCGAACGGCCTCGACCGTGAGGCAGATCGCGTCGGTGTGCGGGTCGCCCACCAGGAAGCGCACCGCATCGGCGACGTCGAGGTCCGACTCGTTGCCGGTGTTCAGCACGTGGCTGAAGCCGATCCCCTCCGACCAGCCGCCGAGGATGATGCTGGCCATCGCCAGCCCGCCGCTCTGGCTCGCCACGCCGATGCGCCCGGAAGGCAGCGGCGGCGCCCACTCGAACGCCGCGGCGGCGGCTGCGGCGATGCCGTCGACCGCGTTCAGGAAGCCCACGCAGTTGGGGCCGAGCACGCGGGCACCCGCCCGGTGCGCGAGCGCCACGAGCTCGGCCTCGAGGCGCCGGCCCTCGTCGTCGCCGCGCTCGGCGAAGCCCGCGCTGGTCGTGACGATCAGCCGGACGCGCTTTGCCTCGCAGGCCTCGAGCGCCTGCAGGGTGTCCGCCGCCGCGGCCGCGTGGATCACGCAGTCGACCTCGCCGGGCACCGAGGCCAGATCCGGCCAGCAGCGCACGCCGGCGATCTCGTCGCGACGGGCGTTGATCGGGTACAGCCGTCCGGCGAAGCCGTGCCGCAGCAGGTACGGGACGAAGCGCCCGTTGAACTTGGCCGGGTCGGCCGACGCGCCGATGACCGCGATCGAGCGCGGCGAGAACAGGCGCGCGAGCTCGTCGGCGCCGGCCCGGCGCCCGGGGCTGGAGGCGGGAGCGTTCATGCGGGACTCGGATCGCGAAGGACGTGCTGCGCCGCGAGGACGCGGACCGGGGACCCGTCGATCCAGCGACGGATGTTCTCCACGATCTGCTCGTAGAACAGCGCGTAGGTCGCCTCGGTGACGTAGCCGATGTGCGGCGTGGCGACCACGTTGGGCAGCGTCCGGAACGGGTGCGCCGCGGGAAGCGGTTCGATGTCGTACGCATCGAGGCCGGCGCCGGCGATCCACCCCTGGCTCAACGCGCGGACGAGCGCCGCCTCGTCCACCAGTGGCCCGCGGGAGGTGTTGACGAGGAGCGCGCCCGGCCGCATCGCCCGCAGCTCGGTCTCGCCAATGATGTTCCTCGTACGCGCGGACAGCTTCAGGTGCAGGCTGACGATGTCCGATTCGGCGAGCAGGGTGGACTTCGGCACGCGCAGCGCGCCCGCGCTCGCCGCGCGCTCGTCGGTGAGGTTCTGGCTCCAGGCGAGCACCCGCATCCCGAATGCGTTTGCGACGCGCGCGACGCGGGTGCCGATCTGCCCGAGGCCGACGAGGCCGATCGTCCGTCCGGCCAGGTCCATGCCGACGCCCGTCTGCCATCCCCCGGCGCGGACCGACGCGGTCTCCTGCGGGAAGCGCCGCGCGAGCGCGAGCACGAGCAGCCAGACGAGCTCGGGCGTGCCGGACTGGACCGACTCGGTGCCGCACACCGTGATGCCGCGGGTGTTCGCGTGTTCGATGTCGAGCGCCGCGTTCCACATCGCGGTGGTGACCACCAGCCGCAGCCTCGGCAGGGCGTCGAGCACCCGCGCCGGCATCGCGGTGCGCTCGCGCATCAGGCAGACCACGTCGAAGGGCGCGAGGCGATCGACGAGCGCGCGCTCGTCGTGCAGGTGATCGCGGAACACCGAGAGCTCGACGTCCGGAAGCGTCTGCGCCCAGCGGCCGAAGCGGCGCGCCGCATCCTGGTAGTCGTCCAACACCGCCGCGCGCAGGACGGCTGAAGACGGGTGGCCCATCGTCGCGTCTCGGCTAGCGCCGGATCAGGTCGTCGCCGAAGGGCGCGTCGCGTCGGCGCACCGCCTCCTTCAGGCCGTGGGCGATCACGTCGTCGCGGAACCTCTCGCGGCTGCGCGCCAGGTGTCCGCGCGCGTCCATCTCGGCGGCCATCCGCTGCAGGGTCCGGGCGCCCATCAGCTCCAGCCCCATGTTGACGATCCGCTTGTTGCAGGCGAGCAGGTCGGTGTCGACGAGCGCGAGCCGGTCCGCCAGCGCGTCCACCTCGTCGGCCAGCCGCTCGCGCGGCACGCACTTCAGCGCCAGCCCGAGCGCGGCCGCATCCGCGCCCGACAGCGAGTCGCCGGTCAGCAGGATGCGCTTCGCCCACTGCGGCCCCACGTGGTACAGCCACATGTGGCTCGGCAGCGAGCCCTGCGCGCGGGCCGGGGGAAAGCCGAAGCGTGCGTCGTCGCTGCAGATCACGAGGTCGCACAGCAGCGCGAGGTC
>JBIKMO010000384.1:0-3745 GCA_044359175.1 Burkholderiaceae bacterium
TGCCCTACCGCGGCTCGGCGCTCGGGCTGACCGACCTGCTCGGGGGGCACATCGACGCGATGTTCCTCGAGTCGCCGCTCGCGCTGCCCAACCTGCGCGGCAGCAAGGTGCGCGCGCTGGCGATCACTACCGTCGAGCGGCTTGCGCTTGCCGAGGCGGTACCCACGGTCGCCGAGCAGGGCTATCCTGGATTCGAGGCGCTGACCTGGATGGGTTTCGCCGCGCCGCTGGGCACGCCGCCCGACGTGGTGGGGCGACTGCACGCGGCGATCGGGCAGGCGACGCGCCTGCCCGAACTGTCCGGGCGACTGCGCGACATGGGGCTGGATACGGTGATCAGCGCGAGCCCGGAGGCCTTCGCCGAGTACGCCGCCCGCGAGCGGGACCGCTGGGGGCGGCTGATCCGCGAGGCCGGTATCACGGCCGAGTGACGCGCCGGCGGGTGCGTGTCCGCCTGCACGCGGCCTGCCTCCCCGCGGTGACCGAGGCGGGCGGCTTCGCGGCAGTCCCGCACGCCGCCGCGGGCGGTCGCGCGACCGCCGGCTCACCGGGGCCGCAGCTCGAACCCGAACGTGCGCGCGGGCGGCTCGGCGAGTCGCGTCACCGCGTGCTCGCCGAGCAGCCTCAGCGTGCCGGCGCGCGTGCCCGCACCGGCGGACTCGTCCAGCTCGAGATCGAGCGCGGCCAGGTCGCGGTCGTCGACCAGCCCGGGCCCGAGGTCGGTCACGAGCCACAGCGTGCCGTCATCGGCGCAGGCGACGCGATCGACGCGCGCGGCCGGCCAGCCGGTATGGGCGACCGGCCGTTGCGCCGTGCCCTCGCCGACCATTCGGTACACGAGCGGCGCGGGGTCGAGGTCGACGTAGACCCGCTGCGGCCCGTTCTGCCAATGCCACCGCCCCTGCGAATCGGCCCCGTAGTTGCGCCCGATGAAGTCCACGATCGGCGGGCTGGTGATCTCGCTGCCCGCGCCGTGCAGCGCCTCGTCGAAGCCCGGCACGCCTCGATCGACCAGCATCCAGCGACCGCGGCGGTCCAGACGCAACCAGCCGTGCACCGCCGGCACGTCGGGCCAGCGTGCCATCGCGCGGCGCACCAGATCATCCAGCCGCATGCCGCCTCCCGGACCCGGCGGGCGCCATGCCCAGCACCTGCTCGAAGTGCGCGAACATCCGCCGCGGCAGCCAATCCAGCCGGCCGGGCGGGCCGCCGGTCGCAAAGCCGACGTGACCGCCCTCAGCCGGATACTCCAGGCGGACCGCCGCCGACACCTGGTCCGGGCGAGCGAGCGCAGCGGCGGGCAGGAACGGATCGTTGAGCGCGTTGACCACCAGTGTCGGCACCGTGATGCCGGGCAGGAACTGCCGGCACGACGAGCGGCGCCAGTAGTCGAGCGCGCCGGCGAACCCGTGCAGCGGCGCGGTGAACGCATCGTCGAACTCGAAGAAGTCGCGGCTGGCCGCCACCCGCGCGAGGTCGAAGCGGCCGGGATGACGCGCGTCGAACGCAGCGCTCTTGCGCCGCAGGCTGCGCAGGAAGCTCTCGGCGTACAGTCGGTTGAATCCGCGCGACAGCGCAATTGCGCCGGCGTGCAGGTCCTGCGGCGCGGAGATGGCCGCCGCCGCGGCCACGAAGCCGGCGTCGGTGCCGCGCTCGCCGAGCCACTTCAGCAGCAGGTTCGCGCCCAGCGACACGCCGGCGGCGAACAGCGGCCGCGACCGCACGCGCGCGGCCAGCCTGCGCAGCACCCAGTCGGCCTCGTCGGAATCGCCCGAGTGGTAGGCGCGCGGCAGCCGGTTCGGCTCGCCGCTGCAGCCGCGGAAGTGGACCACCACGGCATCGAGCCCGCGGGCGCGGGCTTCGGCCATCAGCGCACGTGCGTAGTGGCTGTCCGAGCTGCCCTCCAGGCCGTGGAAGAGCGCGAGCACCGCGCCGCCGCGGCCGCCGGGCGGCGAACCGAGCCAGTCCAGGTCGATGAAGTCCCCGTCGGGCGTGTCCCAGCGCTCGCGCCGGTAATCGACCGAGGGCCGGCGGGCGAGCATCGACGGCACGATGGTCTGCAGGTGCGCGCCGCGCAGCCACGCGGGCGCGCGGTAGTCGCCGCCAGCCGCGGTCACGGCGTCAGTGGAGCCGGCCGCGCGGCGGCCGCGTCGCGTCGCCGTCCTCGTCCGCGTCTTCCGGGCCGGACTCGGTCGCCGGTCGCGGCGCACCCCAGCCGCGGCCGGGGGGCCCGGCGCCGGCATCGGCGAGCGGCCGGTCGTCCTCGCCCTCCTCGTCGCCGTCGGCTTCGAGTTCGTCGCCGTCGCTCACGCCCGCGTGATGCACGAGGATCCGCCAGCCCGAGGGCGTGCGAACGAACACGTTGGTCGCCACCACCTCGACCACCTGCGCTGCGCCGCGCCCGTGCACCGCGATCCGCTCGATCAGGCTGTGGACCGCCACGTCGGACCGCCGCCAGGCACGTACCGCCGCGGTTGCGATCCGAACGCCGCCGCCGGTGAACATCTCGCGGAACGACGCCCGGATCGCCTCCGGGCCCACCAGGCGGGGGCCGCCCGGGTGGTTGCAGACCGCCGAGTCGTCGTCCACCCAGAGCGCCATCATGCGTTCGAGGTCCCCGTCGGCCATGGCGGCGTAGAACGCCCGTTCGACGGCTTCGGCGCTCGAGGTGATGCGGCTCATGGCCGCCGAGTTTATCGGATGTCCCGGGCGACGAAGCGCATCACCGCCTGCAGCGAGGCGAGCACCGACTCAGGACGCACGCCGCTCAGGCACCGGCCGTGGCCGAACCTGCAGGTCGGCGAATCGCACGGGCTGCACTCCTGCGCGAGCCACTCGACCTTCGCGCGGATCGAGCGGGGCGCGCCCGCGCGCGGGTCGGTCGGCCCGAACACCGCCACCAGCGGACGCCCATAGGCCGCCGCGACGTGCATCAGCGCGCTGTCGTGCGAGATCACCGCCTCGGCCTGCGCGAGGGTCGCGAGCGTGTCGACCAGCGACTGCTCGCCGCACAGGTTGCGCGTCGAGCAGCCCGACAGCGCGGCGATCTCGGTGGCGAACGACCGGTCGACCGAATCGCCGACGAGGACCGGCGTGAGCTCGGGCCACGCCTCGCACGAGTGAGCGATCAGCGACGCCCAGTGCCGCGCGGGCCAGCGCCGGCTCGGCGCGCCCTCGACGGTCACGCACAGCACCAGCAGTCGCTCGTCCGGCCGCAGCCCGGCATGCACGCGTGCGACCGACTCGCGCTGCGGATCGCGCGCGAGCGACGGCGCGGGGACCTGACCGGGCAGCGGCTGGGACGCGTCGAAGGCGAGGTGCGCGAAGCGTTCGACCGCCGGCCGCATCCGGCCGCTCGTGTGATACGCATCGATCTGGTGCGGCTGGTTGATCAGGCCCCAGCGGGTGTCGCCGTGCAGTCCGATGCGCAGCGGGATACGCGCGAGCCAGGGCACGAGCGCCGCGCGCTTGGCGCGGGGCAGCACGAACACGCGGTCGTGGCGCAGCGTGTCGAGCTGCCGGGCGAGCAGCAGCGCCGCCCACGGCCGCAGCCGGCCGCCGATGGTCTCGCAGCGGACCACCTGCTCGACCTCGGCCATCGCCTCGAAGACCGGCCCGACCGCGGCGCCGGCGAGCACGTCGACGCTGCCGACCGGATCGAACCGGCGCAGCAGCGCCACCAGAGGCTGGGTCATCACCGCATCGGCGAGCGATTCGGTCGCAACGATCAGGGTGCGCATCGGGA
>JBIKMO010000385.1:0-3734 GCA_044359175.1 Burkholderiaceae bacterium
GCGAGTCCGCGCCGAGCCACGCCCGGATCGCGCCGAACACCGGCTCGACCGGGATGCAGCCGTGCGCGATCGTTCCGCCGAAGCCGGCGGCCTCGCCCGCGCGCGGATCGACGTGCACGGTGTTGAAGTCGCCGGACAGCCGCGCGTACGCGTCGATCAGCGCCTGCGAGATCTCGATCGCGGCGACCGGGAGCACGTCCCCGACGCGGGCGGCTTCGGCGCTCATGGCTGGATCGCCGCGAAGCGCACCTCGCAGACCAGCTCGTCGCGCTGGTTGTGCGTGCGCATCGCGTACTCCAGGAAGCGGCGGCCCTTGCGCTCGAATCGCGCGACGATCCGCAGCCGCGTGGTGAGCCGGTCGCCGGCGCGCGCGGGCACGCCGAAGGTGTCGGCATCGCCCATCCGAACCACGCCCGGCGGGAACACCGCGTGCTCCCAGCCCAGCCGCAGCCCCCAGGTCAGCCCCATGCTGGTCGGCGCGACCGCCGGCTCGCCCGGCGGCGTGGGGGGGTAGCCCATCAGCGCGCGGAACGCGGCGACGTCCGCGTCGCGCAGCTCGACGACGCTCTCGCACAGGTCCTCGTCGAGCACCGCGGTGGCCCAGTCGAAGCGGGGGTCGTGCATCGTCGTCAGCCCGGGGCGGCGAGCACGCGCAGCGGCTGCTCGAGCAGCGACTTCAGCCGCGCGCGGAAGCGGCCGGCGAGCGCGCCGTCGATCAGCCGGTGGTCGTAGGTCATGCTCAGCCACATCGTCGGCCGCACGACCGGTGCGCCGTCGCGCGCGACCACGTCGTCGGCGATCCGGCCGATGCCGAGCATCGCGGACTGCGGCGGGTTCAGGATCGGCGTCTCCATGTCGCCGCCGTAGCTGCCGAAGTTGCTGAGCGTGAAGCTGCCGCCGACCAGGTCCTCGCGCACGAGCCGGCCCGCGCGCGCGCGCCCGACCACCTCGGCGCGCGTGCGGGCGAGCTCGGCGAGCGGCAGCCGGTCGACGTCGCGGATGACCGGCACCACCAGCCCGTCGTCGAGCGCGACCGCGAGGCCGACGTCCACCGCGTCCACCGACACGATCTCGTCGCCGTCGATCCACGTGCGCAGCTCGGGCGTCGCGCGCAGCGCGGCGCCGACGCACTTGAGCACGATGTCGGTGACCGTGACCCGCACGCCGATCGTGTCGGCGTCGGCCGCGAGGCTGCGCCGCAGCGACTCCGCCTCGCCCATGTCGACGCGGGCGAACGCGGTGAGCTGGGCGCTGGCGGCGAGGCTCGCGGTCATCCGCTGCGCGATCGCGCGGCGCGTGCCGGCGAGCGGGCGGCGGCGCACCGGGCGGCCGGGGTCGGTGGCGGGCGCAACGGCGGCCGGGGCCGCGACCGCGGGCGCCGCCGCGGGCGGCACCGCGACGGGGGCGGTGCGGGCCGCCTGCGGCGGATCCGCGGGCGATGCCGCGGCCGGCCGCGCCGTTCGCAGCGCGGCGTCCACGTCGCGCCGCAGAACCACGCCGCCCGCCCCACTCGGCGTCACGCGCGCGAGGTCGATACCGTGCTCGGCGGCGATGCGTCGCGCGATCGGCGAGCTGCGGATGCGGCCCGCGGGCGCGCCGGACGGCGGCCGGACGGCCGAAGGGGGCGTCGAAGGGGGCGTCTGCGCGCACGTCGCAGCGGTTGGCGCTGCGAAGGACGGTGCCCGCGGCGGCTGGGCGGTCACCGGACCCGATGGCACCGCGACATCCGCGCGGCCGGCCGCCCCGGCGTCGGTCTCCGCCAGCAGCCGTCCGACCACGGCACCCACCGGGAGCACCGCGTCGACCGCGACCAGCCGTTGCACGAGGCCGTCGGCCTCGGCGAGCACCTCGTAGGCGACCTTGTCGGTCTCGACCGTGAACAGCGGCTCGCCCTTCGCCACCCGTTCGCCGTCGGCGCGGTGCCACTCGATCAGCGTGCCTTCCTCCATCGTCAGGCCGAGCTTCGGGACGACGACGTCCAGCGCCATGGTCAGGCCGTCAGCTCGCGCACCGCGGCGGCGATCCGCTCGGCGTTCGGATGCAGGTACGCCTCGAAGCCACGGCCGAACGGCTGCGGCGTGAACGGCGGCGCGAGGCAGCGCACCGGCGCGTCCAGGTCGTGGAACGCGTGCGTCATGATCTCGGAGGCCACCTCGGCGCCGAAGCCGAAGTGCTTGTGCGCCGTGGTCGCCACCAGCGCGCGGTTCGTGCGGCGCACCGAGGCCACGATCGTGTCCAGGTCCAGCGGCGAGATCGTGCGCGGGTCGATCACCTCGGCCTCGATGCCCTCGCGGGCGAGCGCCTCGGCCGCCTGCAGCGCCTTGGCGACCATCAGCCCCGTGGCGATCACGGTCACGTCGCGCCCCGGCCGTCGCACCGCCGCCCGGCCGATCGGCACCAGCGCCTCGTCGCCGTCGGGCACGTCCTCCTTCAGCCGGTGCAGCGCGAGGTGCTCGACGAACACCACCGGGTTGTCGTCGCGGACCGCGGCCTTGAGCAGGCCCTTGGCGTCGCGCGGCGTGCTCGGCATCACCACCTTGAGCCCGGGCACGTGGCCCACCCAGGCCTCGAGCGACTGGGAGTGGTGGGGGCCGATGCCCATCTCGGCCGCGACCAGCGTCCGGATCACCAGCGGCATCCGCATCATGCCGGCGTACAGGTAGTGGGTCTTCGCGGCCTGGTTGGCGATCTGGTCGAGGCACAGGCCGAGGAAGTCCATGAACATCACCTCGACGATCGGCCGCTTGCCGGCCATCGCCGCGCCCACGCCCAGGCCGACGATGATCTCCTCGCTGATCGGCGTGTCGCGCACGCGAAGCGGACCGAACGCGTCGAGCAGGCCGCGCGAACCGCCGAACGCACCGCCGGCCGCGGCGACGTCCTCGCCGACGAGGAACACGCCCGCGTCGCGGGCCATCTCCTCGCGGATGCCGTCGATGATCGCCCAGCAGTAGGTCTTCTGCACCATCGCTCGGGCGTCCGGGTCAGTCGGCGAACACGTGCCGCAGCGCATGCTCGGGCACCGGCTGCGGGCTGTCGAGCGCGAAGCGGATCGCGGCGGCGACCTCGGCGCGCGCGGCCGCAGCGAGCGCATCCGCCTCGGGCGCCGCGAGCGCGCCCGCCGCGAGCGCGCGTTCCCGGAAGCGCACGACCGGGTCGCGGGCCTTCCAGGCGGCCTCCTCCTCGCGGCTGCGGTACCGGCACGGGTCGCCCTGGAAGTGCCCGTCCCAGCGGTAGGTGTGAAGCTCGAGCAGCGTCGGACCGTCGCCGGCGCGGGCCCGCGCGACCGCGGCCTGCGCGGCCGCGAACACCGCCTCCACGTCGTTGCCGTCGACCGCGTGGCCGGGGACGCCGTAGCCCGCTGCGCGCGCTGCGACCGAAGGCGCGCCCACGGTCGCCGCGAACGGCGTCATCTCGGCGTACAGGTTGTTCTCGCAGACGAAGAGCACCGGGAGCTTCCACGCGGCCGCGAGGTTCATCGACTCGTGGAACGAGCCCTGGTTGCTCGCGCCCTCGCCGAAGAAGGTCACCGCGACGCGGTCGGCGCCGTCGAGCACCGACGCGTACGCGGCGCCGACCGCATGCGGGATGCCACCGCCGACGATGCCGTTGCCCCCGAGCACGCCCACCGCCGGGTCGGCCGCGTGCATCTCGCCGCCGCGGCCGCCGCAGATGCCGGTGGCGCGGCCGAACATCTCGGCCATCATCGGCGTCAGCGCCATGCCCTTGGCGAG
>JBIKMO010000116.1:0-12943 GCA_044359175.1 Burkholderiaceae bacterium
CGTGGCGGGTGGCGGGTGGCGGGTGGCGGGTGGCGGGTGGCGGGTGGCGGGTGGCGGGTGGCGGGTGGCGGGTGGCGGGTGGCGGTCGCGGCGTGAGGCCGCTTGCGCCGGGGTGGCCGCCTCGCGATGCGGTCGCGGTCCAGCGATGCGCCGACACTCGTACGATGGTACGGCAGCGGCGTCCCGGATCGGGTCGATACGACGTCGGTACGATCGGCAAGCCGCCGTGGATGCAGGATCATTCGCAGCGGGCCGAGTCGAGCCGCTTTGGAGGCATGTCCGTGAGCTGGAAGACCTATCGTGTCGAGCAGGGCGAGTTCACGATCTGCTGGGAGACCTGCTGCCGGATCATCGCGTCGCACCATCGCGCCAAGTGGCAGCTGCAGCTCGCGCACGAGGACCGCGAGTCCCAGTCGACCGTCAATCCGCTGACCTGGGGCCTGCCCGACCTGAGGGTCCTGACCGTGGACTGGGACAAGGTGCGCGAGCGCGCCGAGGCCGACACGCTCTCCGACGCCTGGACGCTCGCTGCACGGGCGAACTTCGACCGGGCCGGTGTCGACGCGCTGGTGCGTACGCTGAAGGACATGCAGGCGGCCACGCGAACCGCCCACACTCATTACCTGACGCGACTGCAGGACTGCACGCGCCGTAACGCGGCCGACGTCGAGGCGAGCGTGTCCCGGGCCGAGAGCCTGCTGCAGATCGCCCGGTTCCTGCGCGACTCGGCCGGCTCGGTGTTGATCGGCGCGGCAACCGTGGTCACCGGCGGTACCGCGGCGGTCGCGGTGGCGGGCGGCGGCACCGTGCTCAAGTCGGTCGGCAAGTACCAGGACACCGGCAGCGTGGGCAGCGCGACGATCGAGGCCGCGCAGAACATCGCCTTCGCGGTGTTCCCGGCCGCCCGCGGCGCTGCGCTCGCCGGCCGCGAGAAGGTGGTGAAGGTGGTCGCGACGGTCGCGGCGGACTCGTCCAAGGCGTTGATCGAGGGCCGGCCGGTCGGAACCGCGCTCGCCGAAGGCGCGATCGCGGTGCCCTCGTCACTGCTGGGCGATGGGCTGAAGCAGGGCCTGTCGGTGGTGCTCGGCAAGGTCGCGGTGCCCATCGTCGCGAAGGTCGTCGAGGACCGGGTGAAGAAGGCCGCCCAGGGCACCGTGCGCGGCGCGCTCTCCGGCGCCCAGCAGCGCGCGCGTGAGGAGGACGGCGGGCAGCGGGCGTCGCGCGCCGGCTCGATCGTCGAGCGGGTCAGCCTGGACGACGACATGCTGCTCAAGCTCGCGGTCATCGACACCCGCAAGGGCGTGGGTGGCAGCTGGTGGTGACCGCAGTGGCCGGCGGCGGGGGGCGGCAGGACCCTGCCCACGGCTCGAGCGACGGGATCGACGCGCGAGGAGATGCACGCCGCGCTCGCGGGGGCGGCCGGCGGTGAGCGATGATCGCGGTACCGCTCACCTCGCCCGCGATCCGACCCCGCCCACCATGACCGACGCAGCACCGGACACCGACGCCCTGCTCGCCCGCACCGACGCGTTCGTCCGCGACCGGGTGGCGCCCGGGGCGGCGCAGCGTGCGCGGACGCGCGGCACGGACCGCGAGGCGATCGTGGCCGCGGCGGCGGCCGGGCTCACCGCGATCGAGACGCCGCGCGAGCACGGCGGGCTGGGGCTGCCGTTCGGGGCCAAGGTGGCGGTTGCGCGGCGGATCGCCGCGGCCGACTTCGGCGTCGCGTTCTCGGTGGTCAACACCCAGAACGTGGCCGCGCGGCTGGCGCGGCACGCCGCCACCGACGTCGCGGCGCGCTGGGTGCCCGGGCTGCTCGCGGGCCGGTGGGTGGGCTGCAGCGCGCTCACCGAGCCGCACGCAGGATCGGACTTCGCGGCGATCGGTACGCTCGCGCGCCCGGTGCCGGGCGGATGGCGGATCGACGGCGCGAAGGCCTGGATCACCCACGGCGCCGACGCCGACCTCGCGATCGCCTACGTGCAGACCGATCCCGAGGCGCGCGGTCGCGGCGTCGCCGGGTTCGTGATCGACCTGCACCGCGCCGGCGTATCGCGCGGCGAGGTGTACGCGATCGACGGTCCGCAGGCGATCGGTGCCGGCGGCTTCGAGCTGCGCGACTACCTGGCTGGCGACGACGAGCTGCTGTTCGCGCCCGGCATCGGGTTCAAGGCGGCGCTCGCCAGCGTCAACGGCGCCCGCACCTACGTCGCCGCGATGTGCTGCGGCATGGTCGGCGAAGCGCTGCGGGTCGCGCGTGCGTACGGTGCGCGCAGGCATACGTTCGGCGCGCCGCTCGCCGCCCACCAGGGCTGGCGCTGGCGCATCGCCGAGGCCGCCACCGAGCTCGCCGCGTGCGACGCGCTGGTCGAGATCGCGGTGCGCGCGGTCGAGGCGGGCGCTGATGCGGTGCGGCCCGCCGCCCAGGCGAAGCTCGCCGCGACCCGAATGGCCGAGCGCCAGCTGCCTCGCCTCGCGCAGGCGATGGGCGCCGAGGGCCTGCGCGAATCGTATCCGTTCGGCCGCCACCTGCTCGCGGCGCGGGTCGCGTCCTTCGTCGACGGCTCGACCGAGATGCTGCTCGAGCGGATCGCCGCGGCGCTGCCGCCGCCCGACGGGATCAGTCCCTGACCTGCACGATCGTCTCGACCTCGACCGCGATCTGCATCGGCAGCGAGCACATGCCGACCGCCGAGCGGGCGCCGCGGCCACGCGCCTCGCCGAAGACCTGCACGAACAGGTCGGCGAATCCGTCGATCACCTGAGGGTGCTGCTCGAATCCGGGTGCGGCATTGACCATGCCGAGCGTCTTCACGACGCGCTCGACCCGATCGAGCGAACCCAGGTGTGCGCGGATGTTCGCGAGCATGTTCAGCCCCACCAGCCGGGCGGCCTCGCGGCCCTGGGCGAGATCCAACCCGGCACCGAGCTTGCCCTGCACGAAGCTGCCGTCGGGGCGGCGCGGACCGAGCCCGGACAGGAACAGCAGCGGGCCGACCTGCACCGCCGGCACGTAGGTGCCCATCGGCTGCGAGGCGGGCGGCAGTTCGAGACCGAGCTCGGCGAGTCGACGTTCCGGATTCATCGTGGGTCTCCAGGGCGGCGTGGCGGGGCCGGCGAGCGCGGCGGCCATAATACCCGCCGTGCCGGCCACTTCGACCGTCGAGCCCACCGCCGCGCAGCGAGCCAATCGCCGCGGCATCCGTCTGATGATCGCGGCGATGGCCTGCTTCGTGATCAACGACGCGCTGGTCAAGCTCGCCAGCGCGTCGATGCCGGCGGCGCAGCTGATCTTCCTGCGGGGCGTGGTCGCCACGGTGTTCGTGTTCGCGGTCGTGCGCGCGAGCGGAGTGCGGCTGCGCCGGGCCGAGCTCGGGCAGCGCTGGGTCGTGTGGCGGTCGGCGATCGACGCGGTCGCCTCGATGCTGTTCCTCGTGTCGCTGTTCCACCTGCCGATCGCCAACGCGACCGCGATCTCGATGGCCGCGCCGCTGTTCCTGGTGGCGCTCGCGGTGCCGATCCTCGGGGAGCGCGTCGACGCGCGGCGCTGGGCGGCGATCGCGGTCGGCTTCGCCGGCGTGCTGCTGGTGATCCGGCCGAGCGCAGACGGCTTCGATGCGTTCGCGCTGCTGTGCCTGGCCGCGACCCTGATGCACGCGCTGCGCGACCTGGCGACGCGACGCATCCCGGCCGGCATCCCGTCGATCGCGATCACGTTCGCAACCGCGTGCGCGGTCGCGCTGCTCGCCGGTCTGCTGTCGCTGATCGAGGGCTGGCGACCGTTCGGGCTGCGCGAGTCCGCACTGCTCGCCGGCGCGGCGGTGTTCCTCGCCGCCGGCTACCAGCTGATCGTGCTCAGCACCCGCGCCGGCGACCTGTCGGCGATCGCGCCGTTCCGCTACACCGGCCTGCTGTGGGCGCTGCTGCTCGGCTGGGTGATCTGGGGCGACGTGCCGGGCGCGCTCGCGTGGGTCGGCATCGCGTTGCTGATCTCGGCCGGGCTGTACCTGATGCGCCGGGAGCACGGGCGCCGCTGACCCCAGGGCCCCGGCGGTCGCGGCCCGGCGGATCGCAGGGCTGCCGACCCCCGTGCGGCGGCTATCATCGCTCCCGGGCGCGGCCGACCGTTCGTCGCGCGACTCGGCGCAGTGTCCGCTTCGGTGCCGCCGCCGCGTCGCGTGTCCGGGCTGCGTCCGAGCGCCGCCCCTCCACCGTTCGTCCCGGGTTCGTCCGCCATGATGCCTGCCACCTCCGCCGACCGGATCGCCCCCGCGTACCGCAGCATCGGCGAGTCGCTGGTGCGGGAGCTCGCGAAGCTGATGGCCGACCCGGAGATGATCTCGCTGGCCGGCGGCTATCCGTCGCCCGAGCTGTTCGACCGCGACGGCATCCGCGATGCGGCGAATGCGGCGCTCGCCGACGCGCCGCTCGCCTGCCTGCAGTACGGTCCGACCGAGGGTCTGCCGGCGCTGCGCGAGCAGATCGCGCGGATGCTCGCGGCCCGCGGCACGGTCGTGTCGCCCGACGCGCTGATGGTGACCGCCGGATCGCAGCAGGGCTTCGATCTGCTGGTGCGCACGCTGATGCGCGCGGGCGACGCCGCGGTGGTCGAGCGGCCGACCTACACCGGCCCGTTGCGGATCCTCACGGTGGCCGACGCGCGCACGAGCACCGTGGGCGTCGATCACCGAGGCCTGGACGTCGACGAGCTCGAGTCGCTGCTGCGCGACGTGTCGCGGCCGCGACCGACGCTGCTGTACGCGATCCCGACCTTCGCCAACCCGAGCGGCGCGACCATGCCGCTTGAGCGGCGGCTCCGGCTGCTCGAGCTGGCGGTCGAGCACCGGCTGATCGTCGTGGAGGACGACCCGTACGGCCAGCTGCGCTTCGAGGGCGAGCCGGTGCCGCAGCTGGCCGCGCTCACGGATCGCGTGCCCGGCTCGGCCGACTGGCTGGTGCACCTGGGCAGCCTGTCGAAGGTGATCGCGCCGGGGTTGCGCGTAGGCTACCTGATCGCGCCGCCCGCGATCCGTCGCGCCTGCGTGTCGGCCAAGCAGCTCGACGACCTGTCGAACCCGGGATTCACGCAGGCGACCGTCGCGCGTTACCTCGCCGACGGCCGGCTCGATGCGCACCTGCCGGTGATCCTCGCGGGCTATCGCGAACGGGCGCACGCGATGCGCGAGGCGATCGCTCTGCACCTCGTCGGGCAGGTCGACGTCAACGTACCGCAGGGCGGCATGTTCACCTGGGCGCGGCTGCGCGACGGGCTCGGCGCGCGCGCGCTGCTCGAACGCGCGATCGCGCACAAGGTGACCTTCGTGCCCGGCGACATCTATTACGCCGAACGCAACGACCCGTCGGCGTTCCGGCTGTCGTTCTCGACGCCGACGCCGGCGCAGATCGGCGAGGCGATCGCGCGCCTGGGCCGCGCGATCGCGTCGCTGCGCGGCTGACGCGCGAGGACCGGGCGCGCCGTCGGCGGTCGCAGGCGGCGCGGCCTCAGATCTGCCGCAGCCAGACCTCGCCGATGCCGTGGTCGGCGCGCTTGCGCAGAACCACGTGCGCGCGTTCGCGGCTCGGCAGGATGTTCTCGCGCAGGTTCGCGAGGTTGATGTCGCGCCAGATGCCGAGCGCGACCTCGCGCGACTGCTCGGCGTCCAGGTCCTTGTAGTGGTGGAAGTACGACGCCGGGTTCTGGAACACGGTGCGCTGCAGCCGCTGGAACCGTGCGACGTACCACTCCTGGATGTGGGCGTCGTCCGCGTCCAGGTACAGCGAGAAGTCGAAGAAGTCCGACACGATGATCGACGGCGAGCGCCCGCCCTCGAGGGTGCCGGTCTGCAGCACGTTCAGCCCCTCGAAGATCAGCACGTCGGGGCTCGCAACCACCTGCTCGCCGCCGGGCACGATGTCGTAGCCCTGGTGCGAGTAGACCGGCGCGCCCACCCGCGGGCTGCCGGCCTTGACGTCGGCGAGGAACTGGATCATCCGTCGCCGGTCGTAGCTCTCGGGGAAGCCCTTGCGCTTCATCAGCCCCCGCTCGAGCAGCGTCGCATTCGGGTAGAGGAAGCCGTCGGTGGTGACCAGCTCGACCGACGGATGGTCGGGCCAGCGCGCGAGCAGCGCCCGCAGCGTGCGTGCGAACGTGCTCTTGCCGACCGCCACGCTGCCGGCGATGCCGATCACGTAGGGCCGGCGGCCGACCAGGCGGCCGAGGAACTCGTCCTTCACGCCCGACAGCGCGCGCGCCGAGCGGAAGTGCAGGTTCAGCAGCCGGGACAGCGGCAGGTAGATCTGCACCACCTCGTCGATCGACAGCTGCTCGTGCACGCCCCGCAGCGTGGCCAGGTCGGCCTCGGACAGGGTGAGCGGCGTGCTGGCGCGCAGGGCCGCCCACTCGTCGCGCCGGAACACGACGTAGGCGGAGAACTCGGTACCGGTGGCGGCGTCCATCGGGCCGCAAGCTTACCGCAGCCGCCGCCGCGCACCCCGCGTTCGGCCGACGGCCGGCCGACGTCCGGCTACGGTGGCGTGTCGTACACTCGGCGCTGCCCGCGCGACCGCTTGCCACGCGGCCAGCGCCGAGTCCCCCGTCTGCAGCGCCCGATGCTCAGCGAATCCGACTACACGTCCTGCGACGGTCTGGCACTTGCCGAGCACGTCGCCCGTCGCGAAGCCACCGCCGAGGGTCTTCTCGACCATGCGCTCGCGCGCACCGCGCGACTCGACCCCGGGTTCAACGCGATCGACGCGATCGCCGACGCACGGGCGCGAGAACGCGCGCGCCGGCTAGACGCCGAGCTCGACGCGATACCCGGCGACGACGCACGCATGGCGCTGCTCGCCGCGCGGCCGTTCCTGGGGGTGCCGCTGCCGCTGAAGGACCTGTCGCTCGCCTGCGTCGACCTGCCGTCGTCGATGGGCTCGGCGTACTTCCGCAGCGTCGTCTGGGCGAGCGACGCCGAGCTGGTGGTGCGCTACCGGCATGCCGGATTCGTGCCATTCGCGCGAAGCACCAGTCCGGAGCTCGGCGTGAGTCCGAGCACCGAGGCCACCGTCTACGGTGGCCCGACGCGCAATCCCTGGCACCCGGCGCACAGCGCGGGCGGCTCGAGCGGCGGCGCGGGCGCGGTGGTGGCGGCGCGGATCGTACCGGTGGCGCACGCGTCCGACGGACTGGGATCGATTCGCATCCCGGCCTCGTGCTGCGGCCTGGTGGGGCTGAAGCCCAGCCGCGGCCTCATGCCGCTGGGCCCGCTCGCGGGCGAGGGCTGGGGCGGCCTGGCGACCGAGCACGTGATCACGCGCACCGTTCGCGACACCGCCGCTGCGCTGGACGCGACCGCCGGGGCCGACGCCGGCGCGCCTTACGCGGCGCCTCCGTGGTCGGCACACGGCGGGCTGCACGCCGTGCGCCGGGGCGCCCTCGGCGAGGTCGCGCCGCTGCGGATCGCGATCCTGGACACCCGCTTCGACCGCTCGCCGGTGCATCCCGAGGTCGCCGAGGCGGTGCGGGCCGTCGGTCGCGCACTGCAGTCGCTCGGGCATGCGGTCGAGCCGGATGCGCCCCGCGTGGACCTGATCGAGGAGGTGCTGCGCCCTGGCCTGGAGATCGTGGCCTGCGGCACCGCGATGGCGGTCGATGCGCGTGCCCGCGCGCTCGGCCGCGCGCCGCGCGACGACGAGCTCTCGCCCACGATCCACGATGCGGTGCGCATCGGGCGCGCCACCAGCGGCGCGCGCTACCTCGCGCAGCTCGGCGCGCTGCACGCGCTGACGCGTCGGATCGCGGGCTTCTGGAACCGCCACGACCTGCTGCTCACGCCGGTGCTCGCCGAACCCCCCGCGGTGATCGGCCGGTTCGCGATGAACCGCCCGGACTTCGTCGACTACCGGATCGGGCCGACCGGCATCGCGCCGTACTCGCCGTTCGCGCCGCTCGCCAACGCGACCGGCCAGCCCGCGCTCGCGCTGCCCGCGGCGTGGTCGTCGCTCGGCCTGCCGATCGGCGTGCAGTTCGTCGGCCGCTTCGGCGACGAGGCGACGCTGCTCGCGCTGGCTGCGCAGCTGGAGCAGGCGCTCCCGTGGTCGGACCGCCGCCCGTCCGGCTGCTGACCGTGGCCGCCCACGCGCGCCGCCGGGGTCGTCCGCGATGAAGCCGCTCCTGGTCTTCCTCGTGGTTGCGAACGTGCTGCTGTTCGGCTGGTTCCGCGGCTGGATGGCGCCGCTCGGCGGCGACGGGCGCGATCCGCAGCGCATCCAGCGCCAGGTGCAGTCGCACGAACTGCGCGTGACCTCGTCGTCGCGGCTGCCGGGCGGCGCAGCCGCCACCCCGAACGGCGGTGCGACCGCGCCGGCGCGCGCCGGCGGGACCGAGCCCACGGCGGGCGCCGCCGGCGCGCCGACCGGCGGCGCCGAGTGCGTCGCGTTCGGTCCGCTCACCGAGCTCGAGGCGGTGCGCGCGCAGTCGGCGCTCGATGCGGCCGTGGCCGACCTCGCGATCACGCTCGTGCGCGAGGACGAGATCACGTCCTGGTGGGTGTACATGCCCGCGGTGCCCGGCGAGCTCGCACGTCGCGTGGCCGACCTGCGCAGCCGCGGCGTCAACGACATCTACGTGATGCCCGACGGCGCGTGGCGGGGCGCGATCTCGCTCGGCCTGTTCCGTCAGGAGGAGCTGGCGGTCGCGCTCGCGCGTGCGATCACCGAGCGCGGCGTACGCGGCGTGCGGGTCGCGCCGCGCGGACCCGGTCCAGGCCGCATCGTGCTGCAGGTGCGGCCGGTGGGCGCCGCGGTCGCCGCGGAGCTCGACCGTCTGCGCGCGCAGCACCCCGAGGCCAGCTCGCGCCCCTGCCCGCGCGGCTGATCCGGCCGTCTGGTCGGCCGCAGCCGCGCGGTACCCGCGACGACGCGCCGGCGGCCCCGGTTCAGCGCCCCGGGGCGTCCTCGCTGCGGTCGTCGACCGCCGCGCCCGCCGCGTTGCGCCTGACCGACTCGATGCCGTTGTCCCGCGCGCGCTCCGACGAGTACATCTCGCTCTTGCCGATCACCTGTCCATTGGCCGCGACCAGGTTGAAGTACGGCTCACCGCGAGCCGAGCTCAGCCGCTGGAATCGTTCGTCCTGCGGCCCGTTCTCCTTCACCGACGCGATGCCCCGAGTCGCTCCCGCCAGGTCGGCGTAGGTCTGGCTCGACAGGATCACCTCGCCGTTGCCGGCCTTGAGCACGAAGTGGAACTTGCCGTTGGTGGTCTTCGAGATCACGTACTTGGCTGCCATGGTTCGCTCCGGTGGGAAGTGCGCGCGGCCTCCGGCCGTACCCGCGGTCCGCGACCGCGCAGCGCAGAATGAGCGCATCGCAACCCCCGTGTCGCGCAAGACCCGGGTCGCGTCGGGGTCCGGGCCTCGACGCTGCGGACGCGCCCTGTGGCACGATCGCTCCGGGCGCGGGCGACGGGGAACGGAATGCGTGCGGTGCTGGTGATCGAGCACACGGAGGGCGACGGGCCGGGGCACTTCGGCGAGTGGCTCGCGATGCGCGGGCGGCCGATGCGCCTGGTGCGCGTCCACGCGGGCGAGCCGGTGCCGGCGAGCCCCGCGTCGTACGCCGGGCTGTGCGTGCTCGGCGGGCCGATGAGCGCGAACGACGGGCACCTGGACCACATCCGAGCCGAGCACGGGCTGGTGCGCACCGCGCTCGACGCCGGAGTGCCGGTGATCGGACACTGCCTGGGCGGCCAGATCCTCGCACGGGTGCTCGGGGCGGGTATCGGACGCAGCCCCGCGCCGGAGATCGGCTGGCACCCGATCGACCTCGAGCCGGGTCCGCACGCGCGGCGCTGGTTCGGCGAGGCGGTTCGGCCCACCGTGATGCAATGGCACTACGAGGCGTTCGATCTGCCGGCGGGGGCGACCCCGCTTGCCGCAAGCACGGCCTGTCCGCGCCAGGCGTTCGAATGGGGCGGCGTGCACCTGGGCCTGCAGTTCCACCCGGAGGCCGACCGGCAGAAGGTCTGCGGCTGGGCGCGCGCCGATCGCGACGAACTGCAGGCGCTCGCGCACGTGCCCACGGTGCAGCGTCCCGAGGCGCTGCGGGCGGGCTGCGACCCATACCTGCCCGCGATGCGCGCGCTCGCCCACCGGATCTACGACGCCTGGGCGCCGGGCCTGAAGGACTGACCGCCGGGCCCGCGCGACCGAGCCCCGCGCCCGACGGCCCTCAGGCCGCCGATGCGTTCAGTTCGCGGCGGTAGCGGTTGAGCGCCTGCACGGTGCCGAGTTCGCGGCCGAACAGCAGCGACAGGTTGTGCAGGATCCGGTCGACCACCCGCGTCTCCCACGCCTCGTCGAAACGGATTTGCGCGTCCAGCCAGCGCTCGAGCCAGCCGGGCTCGGGCAGGCGGCTCTGCACGGTGTCGTTCGGGAACAGCCCCTTGTTCACGTGCAGGTTGGTCGGGTGCAGCGCCTGCGCGGTGCGCCGGGCGCTCGCCATCAGCAGCCCGATCTTCGCGAAGGCGGAGCGCGCGCCGTCGCCGGCCTCGGCGATCGCCTTGCGCATGTACTGCAGGTACGCGCCACCGTGTCGGGCTTCGTCCTTGGAGATGGTGTCGTAGATGTGCTTGATCACCGGCTCGGAGTGCCACTCCGACGCGCAGCGATACCAGTGGTTGAGCCGGATCTCGCCGCAGAAGTGCAGCATCAGCGTCTCGAGCGGCGGGGCCGGGTCGAACTCGAAGCGTACCGCGTGCAGCTCGCTCTCGGTGGGCACCAGATCCGGTCGGAAACGGCGCAGGTACTCGATCAGCACGAGCGCGTGCTTCTGCTCCTCGTAGAACCAGACCGACATGAACGCGCTGAAGTCGGAGTCGTGCCGGTTGTCGCGCAGGAACATCTCGGTGGCCGGCAGCGCCGCCCACTCGGTGATCGCGTTCATCTTGATCGTCCGGGCCTGCTCGTCCGACAGCAGCGACCCGTCGAAGCGGTCCCACGGGACGTCGTCGAGGCTCCAGCGCACGCGCTCCAGCGTCTTGAACAGTTCGGGGTACAGCATCGGTGGTCGCGTCGTGCGCAAGAGGTCTGTCGGCGCCGGCGGGGGGATCCCCGAGGCGGCCCGGGGCGGCCGGGTCCGTCCGGCCGGCGGGCGCCGCGATGATAGCAGCGGTGAGGCCGCAGGGGCGGGTTCCCGGGTCAGTCGGGCGGGGCGACGCGGCCGCGCCGTCGCAGCCAGCGCATCAGCACGCCGATCGCCGGCAGCTGCTCGTACAGTTCCTCGGCGGCGTCCCAGTAGTCGCGGTGGTACGCGACCCGGCCGTCGGCGGCGAGCCGCAGGTGCGAGCAGCCCCGGATCCGGCGCGCACCGGCCGGCAGCGGACGGCGGAACGCGAACTCGAAGTCCCAGACGAGGAACGCCGCGTCGCCCTGCACGACCCGGTCCCTGACCGCGAACCGGGGCGCGTCGACCTGCACGAACATGTGCTCGAAGATCCGAGCGATCGCCGGCACGCCGCGGACCTCGTTGAACGGGTCCTTGAAGAACGCGTCGGCCGCGTAGAGCTCACCGATCCGGCCGATCCCGGACGGCGAGATCGACTCGTAGAAGCGCACGACGCGCTCGATCGCGGCCTCGCCGGTCACAGGCCGGTCACCTTGTGGATCAGCGCGAAGTACAGCCGGTACGGCAGCAGCCGCGCGAGCTTGAGCCAGGTGGTGAAGCGGCGCGGATAGTGGATCTCGAAGCGGCCGGCCTCGAGCCCGGCGAGCGTGGCCTCGGCCGCTTCGCGCGCGCTGATCAGTGCGGGCATCGCGTAGCTGTTGCCGGCGGTGGCCGGCGTGTCGACGTAGCCGGGATTGACCAGATAGACGCCGATGCCGGCCGGACGCAGGTCCAGGTACAGCGACTCGGCGAGGTTGATCAGCGCCGCCTTGGTCGGCCCGTAGACGAGCGCCTGCGGCAGGCCGCTGTAGCCGGCGACGCTGGAGACGAGCGCCAGCCCGCCGGCGCGCTGCGCGATGAGCACCGGCAGCACCGCGGCCAGGCCCGAGAACACCGCGCCCAGGTTGGTGTCGAGCATCCGGCGTGCGGCGCCGAGCTCGAAGTCCTGCGCGCGCATCGGCTGGTAGATGCCGGCCACCCACAGCACCAGGTCGATGCCGCCCCAGCGCGCCTTCAACGTGTCGCACGCGGCGGCGACCGCGTCGGCGTCGTTGACGTCGAGCGCGAGGATCTCGGGGGGGCCGCCGAGCGCTTCGCGCAGCGCGTCGGCGCGGCGGGCCGACACGGCGATCCGCGCACCGCGCCGCGCGAGCGCCCGCGCGAGCTCGGCGCCGATGCCGCTGGAGGCGCCGACGACCCAGACGCGGCGCCCGGCCCAGCCGTCGATCGGCGGGTTCATCGGGCCGAACAGGCCAGGGGAGCGGACGGCACCTTCGCCGGGCAGGAATCGCGACGCCATGGCGTGGGTTCCGCGACTCAGCGCTTCGTGAACGACAGCAGCACTTCGCCGAGCCGCACGCCGAACTTGCTCATCGTCGCGCGGTTCAGCATCGTGCGCTCGTCGACGAGGTACATCCAGTCGTCGAAGTCGACGTTCCAGACTGTACCGTCGACGTTCAGCGCCAGCGTGTAGCGCCAGTTCAGCGCGTTGCCCGAGGCCACGCCCTGCGCCTGCCCGACCACGTCGGCGGCGGTGCCGACATAGCGGCCCTGCGGCTGCTTGCGGATCGTCCAGATCCGCTTCTCCTTCTTGCCGTCGGAGTAGAGGAAGTCCTCGTCGAGCGTGCCGGTGTCGCCGTTCCAGGTGCCCTTCATCTTCACCGTGAAGCGGCGTACGACCTTGCCCGAGCGGTCCTGGAACACGCCCCAGGCGTCGATGTCGCCATCGAAGTAGGTGCGCAGGTCCAGCACCGGCTTCTCGGCCGAGTAGACCGTCGGATCGACGCCG
>JBIKMO010000386.1:0-3719 GCA_044359175.1 Burkholderiaceae bacterium
TTCGCGGCCAGGTCGCGGTCCATGCCGTCCAGGGTCAGCAGGTCCTCGGCGGTGCCCTCGAGCTTCTCTTCCTTGGCGATCGCCTCGGTGAGCAGCACGTTGCGGGCACGGTCGCGCAGCTCGTTGATCGTGTCCTCGTCGAACGCCTCGATCTCGAGCATCTCGTTGATCGGCACGTAGGCCACTTCGTCCAGGCTGGAGAAGCCCTCGTCGATCAGGATGTCGGCGACCTCCTCGTCGACGTCGAGCTTGGCCATGAACATCGCGCGCAGCGTGGAGCGCTCGTTGGCCTGCTTGTTGGCGCTCTCCTCGGCGTTCATGATGTTGATCTGCCAGCCGGTGAGCTCGGAGGCCAGTCGGACGTTTCGCCCGCCGGTGCCGATGGCGAGCGCGAGGTTGTCCTCGTCCACCACCACGTCCATCGCGTGCTTCTCCTCGTCGACGACGATGGAGGACACGTTGGCCGGCGCGAGCGCTCCGATCACGAACTGCGCCGGGTCCTCGGACCACAGCACGATGTCCACGCGCTCGCCGGCGAGTTCGCCGGTGACCGCCTGCACGCGCGAGCCGCGCACGCCCACGCAGGTGCCGATCGGGTCGATGCGGCGGTCGGTGGTGAACACGCCGATCTTCGCGCGCACGCCCGGGTCGCGCGCGGCGGCCTTCACCTGCAGCAGGCCCTGCTCGATCTCGGGCACCTCCAGGCGGAAGAGCTCCATGATGAACTCGGGCGCGGTTCGGCTGAGGATCAGCTGCGGGCCGCGGCCTTCGCGATTGATCTTCGCGACCCAGCCGCGGATGCGGTCGCCCACCCGAAGGTTCTCCTTGGGGATCATCTGGTCACGCGGCAGGCGCGCCTCGATCTTGCCGGCCTCGATCACCGCGCCCTCGCGGTCGATACGCTTGATCGTGCCCGACAGCAGCGAGTCGCCGCGGGCGAGGAAGTCGTTGATGATCTGCTCGCGCTCGGCGTCCCGGATCTTCTGCAGGATCACCTGCTTGGCCGCCTGCGCGCCGATGCGGCCCATCTCCACCGGCTCGAGCTCCTCCTCGATGAAGTCGCCGACCTGGATGTCCGGGATCTGCTTTTGCGCCTCGGTGAGGATGATCTGGATGTCGTGGTCCTCGAGCTCGCCGTCGGGCACCACCAGCCAGCGGCGGAACGCCTCGGACTCGCCGCTCTCGCGGTCGATCGTCACGCGCACGTCCGAGTCCTCTTTGAACCGCTTCTTGGTCGCGGAGGCGAGTGCGCTCTCCAGCGCGGCGAACACGGTCTCGCGGGCCACGCTCTTCTCTCGGGCCAGCGCGTCCACCAGCAACAGCACTTCACGGCTCATCTCGAACTCCTAGAACGTGTAGCGCGGCACCAGCCGCCCCCGCTCGACCTCGTCCAGCACGAACGACAGCCGGCGCACCGTCTGCCCGCCGTCGGCGGCCGGCCGCGCCGCCGCGCGTACGGGCTTGGCGCCCGGCCTGGGAGCGGCAGGCGCCTCGATCAGCTCGAGCGCGAACCGCCCCTCGCCCTCGTCGTGCAGCACGCCGGTGAAGTTGCGTCGACCCGCCAGCGGCGAGCGAAGCTTCAAGGTCACGGTCTCGCCGGCGAATCGCGTCCAGTCGGCCGGCCGCTTCAGCGGCCGGTCCATGCCCGGCGACGAGACCTCCAGGCGCGCGTAGTCGACGTTCTCCACCGTGAGCACGTGCGACAACTGACGGCTGACCTTCTCGCAGTCCTCGACCTTCACCGACGGCGGCAGCGCCCCCTCGGCGCGAGGCTGCGCGTAGGCGGATGAAGGCAGGTCGATGAACACGCGCAGCAGGCCCCCGCCAGCGATCTCCAGATCGACCAGCTCGTAGCCCAGCCCGTTGACGGTCCGCTCGACGACGTCCGCAACCGCGTTCACCAACCCTCGTGCTCCAACCCCGGCAGGAAAAAAAAATGGGCCTGTGCCAGCCCATTCCCGTGTGCGGCCCGACGTCTCGCGATTCAGCCGGCAATTCGTCGGGCGCCTAGCCTGTCGAGTATAGCGCGGAACCGCTGTGAGGATCCAGGTCGAGGTCAGGACCGGGCCACCCACCAGCCCGAGCCGGGCGGTCAGCCGCCTGCGGATCCGCCGACGGCCGGGCCACCGCCACCGCCACCGCCACCGCCACCGCCACCACCACCACCACCACCACCCCCGCCACCGCCGCGGCGCCGGCCGCGCGATCGGTTGCCGCCGCGCGGGCCGCCGGCGCCGCCGGCCCCTCCGCCGCTCGCCCCTCCGCCGCTCGCCCCTCCGCCGCTCGCCCCTCCGCTGCCGCCCGGACCCCGGGGCCCGCCTCTGGGTGCGCCACCCGGGCCGCCGCCGCCCTGGCCTGCGAAGCCGCCGCCCAAGCCGAAGCGTGCACCGCCACCGCCACCACCGCCGAAGCCGCCCGGTCCGCCGGGCTTGCCGCGGCGGGCGCGACGGCCCTGACCCGGCGCCTTGGCCGCACCCGGCACGCCCGGTGCGCCGGGGGGCATGCCGTAGCCGGAACCCGCCCCGAAGCGCTGCCCGCCCCGGTTCTCCTTGCGAACCGTGCGCAGGATGCCCGACAGGTGCGCGTCCGCCGAGGTCGGCTGCCACTCGTCGTCGTCGCGGTCCACGCCGCCGCCGCGGCGCGGCCCGCGCCCCTCGGCGGTGGGCTGCGCGTTCGGGTCTGCGGCGAACGTCGGCACCCCGCCGGCGCCCCGCCGCCGACCGCGCCCGCCGCCCGGGCGAATGATCCCGGTCTCGGTGAGGCCGGGCGGCTGACGTTCGTCGTCGTCCAGCTCGTCGTCGTCGTCGCGATCGTCGGCGTCGCGGGGCGCCCCCTCGGGGCCGATTTGCGCGACGGCCCGCGACTCGTCGTCGTCGGAGTGCTCGAGCCGCGGTTCGGCGGCCGCGCGCGGCGCAGGCCCGTCGTCCTCGTCGAAGTCCTCGGGCAGGTCCTCGGGCAGCCCCTCCGGCCGCGCCTCGCCTGCGCGCGGCGGCGCGTTGCGATCGGCCTCGCGGCCCGCCTGCTTGAGCATGCCCACGAGCGTGGCCACCTCGCCGTCGGCGAGCTCCACCCAGCGGCCCCGAGCCAGCCCGCGGGGCAACGCCACCGGGCCGAAGCGGATGCGCACCAGCCGCGACACCGTGAGCCCCAGCGCCTCGAACAGCCGACGCACCTCGCGATTGCGGCCCTCGGCGATCGTCACGCGGTACCAGTGGTTCGCGCCGTCACCGCCGATGTCGTCCAGAGACAGGAACGCCGCCGGGCCGTCCTCCAGCGGCACGCCCGCCAGCAGCTTTGCGCGCGTCTCGTCGTCGATGCGGCCCAGGATGCGCACCGCGTACTCGCGCTCCCAGCCGTAACGCGGGTGCATCAGCTTGTTGGCCACCTCGCCCGACGTGGTGAACACCAGCAGGCCCTCGGTGTTGAAGTCCAGCCGGCCGACCGCCACCCAGCGCGCGCCCTTCAGTCGCGGCAACCGCTCGAAGACCGTGGAGCGCTGCCCCGGATCGTCGCGGCTGCAGATCTCGCCCGGCGGCTTGTGGTACAGCAGCACCTTCGCGGCAGGCCTCTGCATCCGACGGTTCAACGGGCGACCATTCACGCGCACCTGGTCGGTCGGGCCGATCCGCTGCCCGACATGCGCCGGCTGGCCGTTGACCGACACCCGCCCGGCCAGGATCAGCTCCTCCATGTCGCGACGCGAACCCAGGCCCGCGTCG
>JBIKMO010000117.1:0-12909 GCA_044359175.1 Burkholderiaceae bacterium
CGGGCGACCACGCGCCGCCGCACGTTCACGTCGAAGGCCCGGGCTGGGAGATGCGAGTGAAGCTGGTGGCGCCCGACGTTCCCTGGGACATCGAAGGCGACCCCTCGCGGCAGGAGGTCCGTCGAGCCCTCGCAGCGGTCCGGCAGCACCTCGCCGAGCTGCGCGTCCTATGGAAGGGGGTCAACGTTGGACCGACAGGCTGATCTCGAGGTGCTGATCGATCGGGCGAAGCAGCGCGGCCGCAGGCATCGGGCGTCCGAGCCCCGGGCGATCGGCGCCCGGTACGACCGCGTCCGGAGGCTCGTCGTCGTGAAGCTCGAGAACGGCGCGATGTTCGGCGTGCCGCCGCGACTCCTGCAGGGACTCGAGGACGCCTCCGCCGAGCAGCTGAGCGACGTCTCCGTGTCCGTGCAGGGCGCGCTGGTCGTCTGGCCCAAGGCCGACGTCGCTCACGGCGTGGTCAACCTGCTCGCCGGCGTCTTCGGCGCGACCTGGTGGCTGCGCGAGCACGCCGCCCGCGCCGGTCGGGCGACGTCGGATGCGAAGGCGGCCGCCGCGCGGGCGAACGGGGCGAAGGGAGGCCGGCCGAAGAAGATGTCGGCCGCCTGAGCGATCGCTGCGGTGCTCCGCTGCGCCCGAGGGGGCGGCGGGCCCCGAAAGGCCCGGCGACCGGCACTCGGCGCTCGGCGACCAGGGGATCCGCCACCACGCCGGCGGCGTGCCCCCCGCCGTGCGACTACAGCCGCCCGAGGTCGATCAGCTGCACTTCGCCGCTGTTCGCGCCGTCGTCCACGCCGTCGTTGTCGTTGACGATCAGCACGCGGCCGTCGGCCATCCGCGCCATGCCCTCGATCTTCTCGTAGACGTTACCGCGCGGCGCGCGCAGGTCGGGCAGCAGGTCGCGCACCAGCGTCTTGGTCACCGTCGCGCCCGCGGCCACGCCCGTCAGGTCGATCCGGTAGATCCGCTTGATCCGCGCGTCCGGACCGAACGCGTTGTCGCGCTCGACCACCAGGAAGCGGCCGTTGCCCTCGGAGGTGATCTCCGACAGCCCGACCCAGCCGCCGGCCGGCGACGCGACCGCCTCGAGCGGGTAGAACGCGAACTGCCAGGTGCGCGACGCGGTGTCGTAGATGCCGATGCGCGGCATCGTCTCGCCGGTCCACTCGCGCTGGAACGCGACCACCAGCCGCGTGCCCCACTCGGCGATGCCCTCGAAGCCGAAGCGCACCTGCCGGGCGTTGACCTCCGGCGGCAGCATCACGATGTCCTCGATCACGCCCGTGGCCGACACCCGGAAGATCAGGTTCGCGGTGATCACCGGGCGCGCGGCCTCGCCGACCGTGCCGTTGCCCTCGGACGCGATCCAGAAGCCGCCGCCGCTCGCCAGCGCGATGCCCTCGGGGTCGAGGTTCACCGTGCCGTCGGCGTTGACCATCGCGGCGAGGTCGGTCGCGTCGAACGCGTTGGCGCTGGCCGCCGCGGGCAGCATGCTCGCGAGCGCCGCGATCCGCCGGTTCGGGTCGGTGATCGCGATCTCGCGGCGCAGCGTCGCCGGCTTCGTCGACGTGTCGATCTCGAAGATCCGGTTGCCGCGGAAGAAGCTGTCGTCGATCGCCCAGACGGTGCTGCCGGTGGACGCGGCCGCCAGGCCCGACAGCGCGCCCCAGGGGATCGGCGAGCCGTCGGCGCGGTCGGCCGACACGATCGTCGGGTACTGGGCGGGCGCGAACTGGTACTGGTAGATGTTCAGGCTCGAACGCACCAGGCCCGCGCGGTTGTCGACCTCGCTCGCCGCGATCACGAGGTTGCGGTGCGGGATGGTCAGCAGGCCCTCGGGCGCGAGCGCGGCGGGCAGCACCTGCTTGAAGGCCGGGCTGCCGGGCGTGCTCATGTCGTACACGGTCACCATGCCCGAGCGCTCGGACGCGACGAACAGGTAGTCGGTGCCGAGGAAGCGGCCGAACGCGACGTTCTCGGGCTCGTTGCCCTTGGCGTCGGAGCGCTTGTCGTTGTAGTGCCCGATCCGCGCGGACAGCCACTCGAGCGCGTTGCCGCTCTCGTACGCGACCGTGCCGTCAACGTTCCAGACGGTGAACGAGCGGCTGCCGGCGTCGAGGTCGCCCTCGTTGGCGGTGGCGAACTGCGTGCGCGAGATCCAGGTCACGCCGTCGGGCTCCCGCTTGCGGTTGGCCTGGGTCTCGGTGAACCGCACCTGGTTCGGACGCGGCGCGTCGGTCAGGTCGATGCGCTGCAGCGTGATCGCACCGGCGCTGAAGTGCCGGATCACGTTGCCGGTCGGCAGGTCGACCAGCACGATGTGGTTGTTCTCCTGCAGCGTGACCACCGCGACGTCGTCGTCGTTGATCGCGACGTACTCGGGCTCGGGGTCGGTCGGGAAGAGTTCGGCGAGGCCGACCAGGCTCACGTTGCGCACGGTCCACTGCGCGGGCGGGCCGATCGTGTCGACGATCGCGAGCGAGCCGCCGGGCAGCTGCGGCATCGCGCCGCGGTTCACGTCCTCGTCGCGCTCGTTCTCGATCGCGATCGCGATGTAGCGGCCGGTGCGGCTGCGCGCGATCGAGTCGGGCTGGCCGGGCAGCCGAAGCCGGGTGATCACGCTGCGGTTCGCGATGTCGACCACGACCAGCTCGCCACTGGGCTGCGTGAAGCTCGTCGAGGTGTTCACCGCGACCAGCGCCTTCGGTCCCCAGACGGTGACCGAGGTCGGCTCGCCGCCCATCGCGAGCGTGCCGAGGCCGCGCGGCGCGGACGGGTCGGTGATGTCGACGAACCCGATCTGGTCGCGCGGGCTGTTCGTGTAGATCAGCGTGTTGCCGTCCTCGCTCGCCGCGACGATCTCGGCCGAGGTCTCGGTGGACGACTCGCACGACGAGCCGACCTGGCTGCAGACCGTGAAGGTCGACACGCGGTTGAAGTGCTTGTTCGGGTTGGGCACCGAGGTGATCGGGGCGGCGGGCGAAGCCGCGGCGGGCGGCGCGCCGGTGTTCTGCTGCAGCGAGGTCGACAGCGGCGCGCCCGGCGGCGTGCCCGCGGTCGGCGCGGGCGCCGGCGCGGGGGCGGGGGCGCCGGCGGGCGCGCCCGCGGCCGGTGCGCTCGCCGCCGGCGCGGTGGCCGTGGCCGACGCGATCGCGGAGGGCTCGGAGCCTCCGCCGCCGCCGCAGGCGGCGAGGATCAGGCTGGTCAACGTCAGGCCGAGGGCGGCGCGGGTCGCTCGCATGGGGCGGATCCTCTGTTCGCGGTGGGGATCCGCGATTGGACAGGGCCGCCGATGACCGTTCCGTGACCGTCCCCTGCCAGAATCGGGTGAGTCGGCCGCCGGCCGGGAACGCCGCCGAACTTGACCGTGGGCCGGGGCTCGCCTTACCAGTTCGCGAATCAGGATTCGAAAAACGACGAGGAGACCGTGGCGTGACCGACCACGCGCGACCGGACGGGCGCGACCTCGAAGGGGGCGCCGTGCTGCCCACCGTGCAGCGCCGGGCCGAGGTGACGCGCGACGCGCTGCTCGCCGCGGCGACGCGGCTGCTTCGCACGCGCGACTTCGAGCCGCTGTCGATCGCCGAGCTCGCCGCCGAGGGCGGGCTGTCGGTGGGCTCGTTCTACGGCCGCTTCCGGGACGAGGAGGCCTTCGTCGCGCTGCTGCAGCGACGGGTGGCCGACGGCTGGCTCGCCGACGGCGATCGCGCGCTCGCGGCCGCAAACGCCCCCGCGTTGTCCACCGCGCGGCTCGTCGGGCGCATCGCCGACGCGGTGGTCGCGGTGTTCCGCCGCGACGAGGGGTACGTGCGCGCGTCGCTACGGCACCAGACCACCCACCCGGGCGCGTCCACGCCGCTGCAGCAGGCCGGCCGGCGCTTCGCCGAGGCCGCGGCCGACGCGCTGGCGCCGCGGCTCGTGCACCTGCCCGCCGCGCAGCGCCGGCTGTCCGAACGGCGGATGGCCCGCGAGCTCGCGTGCGTGATGGCCCGCTACCTGCGGGTGGACGACTGAACCGATCCGATGGCACGCCGGGCCGCGCGGCCCGGCGAACGACGACGAACGCCGGCGACGGCGAAGGAGACGACGACAGGGTGACGACCTCGATCCCGCGGCCGCGCCGCCGCGGCCGGCGCGATGGCCCTGCTGCTGGCGGCGGCCGCCGCGACCGCGCCCGTTCCCGCGGCCGCGCAGGACCGGCCGGTGACGCCGCGGCTGACCTCGAACCGCCCGCCGAAGGCACCGTGGGCGCTGCAGATCGAGCGGATCATCGCGAAGGTCGCCGAGGAGACGCCGGTCACGGTGAAGATCGAGGCCTTGTACGGCGGCCAGCTCGGCAACGAGCAGGACACGATGCAGCAGGTGGCCCGCGGCCGCATCGACGCCGGGATGTTCGCGATCGGCGCGGCGGCGCTGGTCGTGCCCCGGGTGCAGCTGTCGATCCTGCCGTTCTACTTCTCGTCGTTCGCCGAGCAGGACTGCATGCTCGACCGGCACCTGTACAAGCCGCTCGACGCCGCGTTCGCGGCCAAGGGCGTGAAGCTGCTCGGCCTGGCCGACATCGGAACGATCGACGTGATCGGCAAGCGGCCGCATCCGACGCGGGGCGACACGCCGCGCGGCAACGACGTCATCTTGGGTGCATGCCCGCGCCGGAGCGCGGCGATGATCGAAGATGGCGGCGCGCCAGGGTTGCATGGCGGCCTCGGGCAGAGCAGAGGGGCACAACCGGCCGTGCCGGCGCCGCGAGCCGTCGATGGGTGAAGCGAGCCGCCCTGGTGGGCCGGCGCCAGCAGCCCGGCCAGAGCTGGGGCATCGCAGCCCATTGTGATTCCATGGCGGCTCGAGGTGCGGATCGGCTGGCCGAGCGCAGAGGCCGCGGCCATGATCCGAGCGTGGCGATGCGGTTGCCGCATCGTGACACCTCGGAGCAGCCGGTCACCAGCGTACCGGCGCTCGCTCGGAACATCGATCAATTCGGGCACTCACCCGAGGCGGGTGTCTTGCCTGCCTTGCGCATCGCGTCGCACTCGGCGCGGACCTGCTCGCGGGTCAGGCTGGTGCCGCCCGCCGCAGGCGCCCCGAACAGCGGGCACTCACCGCTCACCGTCTTGCCCGCCTTGACGGCGGCGTCGCATTCGGCCTTCACCTGAGCCCGCGTGTACAGACTCGGGGTCCCAGGCTTCACCGGCTGCGGCTCGGCGCCGACGCCTTTGGGCTGCGCAAATGCGGCGCCTCCAGCGAGCAGGCTCATCGCAAGGGCGGGAACAAGGAACATGCTGCGTTTCATGGGTTTCTCCGTGTATCGGGTTTCGGTGTGATCGATGCAGGGTCGCATCGCGATTGAAGATCGGCTCATTTGCTTCGATTATCAAGCGCATCAATCGAATTGATTGATCAGGATCAATAACAACCCGATCTTGCGTTCGGACGCGCTCAGAGCCGTGTTCGAGGCACGACTGATCCGTTAGGCTGCCTGCATCGGCAACGCCATGACGACGCGAGGCTCACCATGGACGCGACTGCGCGATTCGACCCCCAGGCTCGGCGCTTTCTGCAGGCGTTTGCGTCGATCATCGGCTTGTCGGGTCTGTCGACGATTGCAGGGTGCAGCACGAGCCCGGTGCAGCAGTACGACGAGGGCTTCGAATACCGCGCCGCACCGCGACCGCAACCGATCACGACGACCAACGGTCGTCTCGAGGTGGCCGAGATCTTCTGGTACGGCTGCCCGCACTGCAATGCGATGGAGCCGGTGATCAACCGATGGGTCGCGCGGCTGCCGCGAGACGTCGTCTTCCGCAAGGTCCATGCCGGCCTGGCGCCCGGATGGGTCGCTCATCAGCGAATGTTCTACGCTCTGGAGTCGCTGGGTCGCGCCGGAGCCCTCGATGCGCGGGTATTCGACGCCATCCACGGTCAAGGAGCGTCCCTCGGGACCGTCGCAGAGATGGTCGCGTTCGTGGCCGAGGCCGGCCTGGACCGCGATGCGTTCGTCGCCGCGTTCGAATCGACGGCGGTCCTCGAGGCGATGGCTCGCGCAGACGCGTTCGCGCGCGCGATGGGTGTGCAAGGCGTGCCCGCGATCGCCGTGAACGGTCGCTGGCTGACCTCGCCGGGCATGGCTGGGAGCTATGCCGCCGCGCTGGCCGTGGCCGACGTGCTGCTGGAACGCGAGCGAGCCGCGGGGGTTGCGGGCCGCGCCATGTGAGGTACGTGCCCTGTGCAGCGCCATGATCTGGGCGGCATGAGTCACGATTGCGCGGTGCTCAGTAGATCCGGACCGCGATGGGCCACAACAGCGACGCAGCAAGGACGAGGATCGAGACACCGCTCAGCAACTTCAGCCATCGTCCCGCATCGGTGCCGAGCCTGGCGCTCGACAGCAGCACCACGGTGGCGGACGCGAGCACCGCCGACGGTAATGCGTATCCCAACATGTACAGCGCCATGTAGCCCGACGCTACAGCGCCCTCCGGTGCGAGCTGCACGAGTACCGCTGCGTACATCGCGGGGAAGCCGGCGGTGCACAACAGTTCGACGACGTTGACGACAGCCGCGAGAGCGAGCACGGCAAAGACCCCGGCCGTGGCCGAGCGTAAGCCGATCAAGCTGCGCAGGCGCGAGCCGATGCCGCGACGCGCGTTCGCCGGCACCGAGAGCGACGGGCCGCGACCCGGCAGGAAGAAGTCCTTGACGTTGACCACACCGATCACGACGCCGAGGAGTCCCATCATCGCCTGCAGCTTCGACGACAGCCGCACGAGGTTCGCCACGCTGAACCATGCGGACAGCAGTAGCGCATGGATCGCCACTGTAGCGGCCACGAACGTGCCGGCTAGAAGAGCGATTCGGCGCCGGTCGTCGAGGTGCACGAGCATCGACAGCAGGAACAGCAGCGCCCACATCGCGCATGCATTGACGCCGTCGAGCGTGCCCATGGCCAGACTGAACAGCGGAAGCCCGAACCGCTTGGCCTGAGCGAGGCCGGGCGCGTCGGGTTGCGGTCGAGCCGGGTCGTCGATCGTCCGAGTCGATATCGCATCGATCAACTCGAGCAATCCGGGTCCACTGATCTTCGCGCTGACGAAGCCGACCACGACCTGTTCCCCGATCACGAAGGTCGGCACCGCCGGCGTGCGCCCCAGCCGGCGTGAATGCGCAATCAACGTCTCGACCGCGTCGGGATCAAGTTCGACGTCCCGGTAGACGATCGACACGCTGGGGCGATCGCGCGATACGTCCGAGAGGAACACCTTGGCATCGGCGCAGTGCTGGCAACCCTCGCGAACGAACACCTCCACCGTGGGCATCGGGACGGAGGTCGCCCCCGTGGCCAGCGGGCCAAGCGCGGGACCCGTGGCCGATACCGCGCCTTGGGTCAGCGTGATGGTCAGCGTGACCCACAGCAGCCACCAGCAGCAGCTGCCCCAATCCATGCTGTTGCCGACGGCGGCTGCCGGGCCGCTGCTTCGCTTTAGCTTCGGATGTGTCATCACATCACTGTGCGCGTGGCTGCGGCGACCGAAAAGGTCGCCGGCGACGGCGATTGACCCTGCTCAAACGAAGGCGACGTCCTGCGGAAGCGGACCCCGGTGCGGGTTCGAGCCGGCGCGGGGCGCACCACGCGAGCAGCACCTCGGCACGTTCGCGGGCCTCGTCCAGGGGCCGAGGCGGCCCGCCGTTCGAGTCGCGCCTGTACCGCCGGGTCGCTGCAGAACGCAGCCAGCGGCAGCGCGTCGGGAAGTCGCGGAAGCCGTCCCACACTTCGTGCACCGTGGGTCGTCCGCGGCGCCGGCGCTCGTCGAAGAGCGCCTCGATCGAGTCCTCGGCGACCATGAACACCACCCGCAGTGCGGCATCGACCGCGCGCCGCAGGCGCTCCGGGTGAGTGATCTGCAGCTCCGTGACCGCGAGTGGCCGGGCGAAGGCCGTTCCCGGCAGCACGACCCGGTGCCGTGGTCGCCGCCGTCGCCCGGCTCGGGGTGGGGAAGGAACGTGCAGGCGGCCACGGCGCGGCGCCGGGTGGACGCATCCGATCCCGCGACGCGCTTGGCTGGTTTCGGTAGCCGCCGAAACAGCGCCGTCGTCCGGCGGCACGTTGGACGATCAAAGCGCCCTGCTTGACCGGTCGTCGCGACGGTCCGTACCATTTTCCGGAGATTGATCCGATCGTCAGGGAAGACGGCCGCGTAGCGTTGCGGTATCAGACTTCCCACCCGGGCGCGTCCAGGCGGCTGCAGCGGCCCGAGCGGCGAATGGAGCGCGCGCTCCCACGGGCGATGGAAGGCGACCTGCGGGTGCCTGACCGCCCCGACCCGAGGGCACGCCGGCCCGATCGAGGGTCCGGCGGACAACGACGAACGCCGGCGACGGCGAAGGAGAGCTGGACATGGAGACCCCCCCGACCCTGCGGCGCACGTTCGCCGTCGTCGCGCTCGCGCTGCTGCTGGGAGCCGCCGCTGCGGTCGCACCGACGCCCGCGGCCGCTCAGGACAAGCCGGTGACGCTGCGGCTCACCTCCAACAGCCCGCCGAAGGCGCCCTGGGCGATGCAGATCGAGCGGATCATTGCGAAGATCGCCGAGGAGACGAAGGGCACGGTCAAGATCGAGGCCTTCTACGGCGGCCAGCTCGGCAACGAGCAGGACACGATCCAGCAGCTCGCGCGAGGCCGCATCGACCTGGGGCTGTTCGCGATCGGTGCGGCGGCGCTGATCGTGCCCGAGGTGCAGCTGTCGATCCTGCCGTTCTACTTCGCGTCGTTCGCCGAGCAGGACTGCATGCTCGACCGGCACCTGTACCGGCCGTTCGACGCCGCGTTCGCCGCACGCGGCGTGAAGCTGCTGGGGCTGGCCGACGTCGGCACGATCGACGTGATCGGCAAGAAGCCCTTCCCGAATCCGGCCGACGTCAGGGGCCTGAAGGCGATCACGTACACGAAGAACCAGCAGATGATGTGGACCGCGCTCGGGGTCAACGGCACCTTCGTGGGGGTGCCCGAGTGGTCCTCCTCGCTGCAGAGCGGGCTGGTCGACCTCGGCGGCTCGCCGATGGCGCTGTACGTGCCCTCGGGGCTCAACAAGGTGGCACCGGTGCTCACGCAGGTGAACATGTGGAACGCGCCGGGCGTGCTCGTCGTGAACAAGGGGGTCTGGGACCGGTTGAGCGCCGAGCAGCGCGCCGGGGTCGAGCGCGCGATGGCCGCCGAGCCCGCGGCCAAGCTGCGCGCGGAGATCCGCGGCTTCGACGCGAAGCTGCGCGAGATGCACAAGGCGGGCGGCGGACAGATCGTCGAGATCAGCGCCGAGCAGCGCGCCGCATGGCGCAACGCGGTGGCGCCCGCGTGGCCGGAGATGGTGAAGAGCATGGGTGGCGAGGCCGACGCGATGTTCCGCGCGATGGAGGCTGCGCGCGCGTCCTGCCGAGGCTGAGCCGCACCGCTCCTGCCGCCGCGCCCGACCGAAGTGCCCACCGCCCACGCGCCGGTGCCCGCCGGCGTCCGCACCGTCGCCGACCGGTGGCACCGGGTCGAGTGCTGGATCGCCTCGGGCTGTTTCACGCTGATCGCGGTGCTGCTGATCGTCGACGTGGTCGGTCGAGAGCTGCTCGGGCCGGCGCTGCGTGCGCTCGGGCTGCCGATCGGCGCCACCGCGATTCCCGGCGGCCAGAAGATCGCGGTCTACGCGATGGTGCTCGGCTCGTTCTGCGGCGTGGGTATCGCGACCGCGACCAATGCGCATCTGGTGCCGCGGGTCGGCCACCGCTGGGTGCCCGCGCGCTGGTCGGACGCGGTCGGTCGCATCGGCGATGCGGTCACCGCGGCGTTCATGTTCGGGGTCGCGTGGTACGGGCTGCAGTTCGCGCTCGGTTCGCAGGCGACCGGCATGCGCGCGCCGGTGCTCGGCTGGGAGGTGTGGCCGTTCCAGCTCGCGATCCCGGCCGGGTTCGCGTCGGCGGCGGTCCGCTACCTGGCGTTCGCCGTCTGGCCGGGGCTCGAACCGCCGCCGCCGGAGTTCCAGGAATGACGGGGCGCCGCCGGTGAACGCGCTGCTGCTGGTCGGCCTGGTGGCGGCGCTGCTGCTGCTGCGCCAGCCGCTGATGGTGATCCTGCTCGCGATCGCCGCGGCGGTGCAGCTGATCTGGGGCCGCGGCCAGCTCGACTACATCGTCGAGGACATGTGGGTCGCGCTCGACAAGGAGCTGATCCTGTCGATCCCGCTCTTCATGCTGTGCGGCTCGGTGATGACCCGCGGCACCACCGCGCGCCGGCTGATCGCGGTGATGGAGGCGCTCACGCGGCCGCTGCCCGGCGGGCTGGGTGTGGCCTGCGTGCTCACGTGCGCGCTGTTCGCGTCGATCTCCGGCTCGTCGATCGTCACGATGCTGGCGGTGGGCACGGTGATGTTCCCGGCGATGACGCAGGCCGGCTACGACGAGAAGTTCGCGCTGGGCGCGGTGATGGCGGGCGGCACGCTCGGCATCATCATCCCGCCGTCGATCCCGATGATCCTCTACGGGCTGGTGACCGAGACCTCGATCACCGAGCTGTTCCTCGCCGGCGTCGGCCCGGGGCTGCTGCTCACCTCGCTCTTCGCGCTGTACGCGATGTGGTTCAACCGCCGGATGCCGACGCAGCCGTTCAGCCTGCGTGCGCTCGCCACCGCGCTGCGCGAGGGCGTGTGGGCGCTGCTCACGCCGGTGATCCTGCTGGGCGGCATCTACTCGGGCTTCTTCACCACCACCGAGGCCGCGGCGGTGGGGCTGCTGTACGCGCTCTTGATCGAGCGCTTCGTGCACCGCACCTTCGCGTTCGCCGATTTCCGGCACGTGGTGCTCGAGACCTCCAAGCTCGGCGGATCGCTGTTCCCGGTGCTGGCGGTGGCGCTCAGCCTGAACCTGGTGCTGATCGAGCATCGCGTGCCCTCGCAGATGGTGGAGGTCGTGCGCGGCTGGATCGACAGCCCGCAGGCGTTCATGCTCGGCGTCAACCTGCTGCTGCTGGGCGTGGGCGCGCTGATGACCACCGGCGAGGCGATCCTCGTGCTCGCGCCGCTGCTCGCGCCGGTGGCCGAGTCCTTCGGCTACGACCGGGTGGTGTTCGGCGTGATCATGATCCTGAACCTGGAGATCGGTTTCCTCACGCCGCCGGTCGGCCTGAACCTGATCGTCGCGATGACCGCGTTCAAGAAGCCGTTCGGCCTGCTGTGCCGCGCTGCCGTGCCGTTCATCCTGCTGATGCTGCTGGCGCTCGCGCTGGTGGTGATCGAACCGAGGATCGCGATGTACCTGGTGCGCGGCGGCTGATGCGCGCACCGCCCGCCGCGCCGCGCGAGCGCGCGGGCGCGCCCCTTCCCGTCCCCCGAGGAGCCCGCCGAT
The DNA here is from genome assembly GCA_044359175.1 of Burkholderiaceae bacterium. Classification (GTDB taxonomy): domain Bacteria; phylum Pseudomonadota; class Gammaproteobacteria; order Burkholderiales; family Burkholderiaceae_E; genus UBA4615. The sequence continues at coordinate 11,379 of JBIKMO010000117.1, forward strand.
GAAGGCCGCCGTCTTCCACGCACCGAACCAGCCGCTCACGATCGAGGACGTCGACATCGCGAAGCCCGGCCGGCGCGAGGTGCTGATCCGCACCGCGGCCACCGGCCTGTGCCACAGCGACCTGCACTTCATCGAGGGCAAGTACCCTGGCCCGGTGCCGGCGGTGCTCGGCCACGAGTGCTCGGGCATCGTCGAGCAGGTGGGCGAGGACGTGAGCTACGTGAAGCCCGGCGACGCGGTGATCACCTGCCTGTCGGTGTTCTGCGGCCACTGCGAGAGCTGCGTGACCGGCCGCATGGCGATCTGCCAGACGCCCGAGATCCGCACGCCGCCCGGGCCGTCGAAGCGCCTGTCGTGGCGCGGCCGACCGCTGAACCAGATCCTGAACCTGTCGGGCTTCGCCGAGCAGATGCTGGTGCACGAGCACGCACTGGTGAGGATCCCGCAGGAGGTGCCGATGGACCGCGCGGCGCTGATCGGCTGCGCGGTGATCACCGGCTACGGCGCGGTGGTGCACACCACGAAGCTGGCGGCCGGCGAGACGATCGCGGTGCTCGGCTGCGGCGGCATCGGGCTGTCGGCGATCAACGCCGCGCAGATCGCCGGCGCATCGCGGATCGTCGCGGTGGACACCGACGCGACCAAGCTCGCGATGGCGAGGACCTTCGGCGCCACCGACACGGTGGGCGCGACCGCGGGCGACGCGGTGCAGGCGGTGCTCGCGCTCACCGGCGGCGGCGTGCACCACGCGCTCGAGTGCGTGGGCCTGAAGCAGACCGCCGAGCAGGCGTTCGGCATGCTGCGCGCGGGCGGCACCGCGACCATCGTCGGCATGATCCCCTTCGGCACGAAGATCGAGCTGCACGGCTTCGACTTCCTGCGCGAGCGGCGCATCCAGGGCTCGCTGATGGGCTCCAACCGCTTCCGCGTCGACATGCCGCGGCTGATCGAGTTCTACCGGCAGGGGCGGCTGCACCTGGACGCGCTGGTGTCCGGGCACATCCGGCTCGAGCAGATCAACGAGGGCTTCGCCGCGCTCGCGCGCGGCGGCATCGGCCGCAACGTGATCCGGTTCGCGCAGTGAGCGACGGCACGCTCGACGTGCTGGTCGTCGGCGCCGGGATCTCCGGCATCGGCGCCGCGTACCACCTGCGCACGCAGCGTCCCGGCACGCGCTTCGCGGTGCTCGAGTCCAAGGACACCTTCGGCGGCACCTGGGTCACGCACCGCTATCCGGGCATCCGCTCGGACAGCGACCTGTACACCTTCGGCTACCGCTTCAAGCCCTGGATCGGCGCGCCGATCGCCACCGCCGAGGAGATCCTGCGCTACCTGGGCGAGGTGATCGACGAGAACGACCTCGGCCGCGACATCCGCTACCGGCACGCGATCGAGCGCGCCGAGTGGTCGTCCGCCGAGCGGCGCTGGACGGTCGAGGGCGTGCGGCACGACACCGGCGAGCGCTTCCGGCTGCACGCGCGCTTCCTGTGGATGTGCCAGGGCTACTACCGGCACGAGCGCGGCTACACGC
>JBIKMO010000387.1:0-3708 GCA_044359175.1 Burkholderiaceae bacterium
GCCTGGCGGGAGCAACCGCAGCGCGCGTACGGGGAGACCGCCGGCCTCTGCTGGCTGGGGCTCGCCGGCCTGTCGGACCCGCTGCGCGATGCGCTGCCCGAGATGATCGGGCGGTTCCGAGGTGCCGGCATCCGGCCGATGATGATCACCGGCGACCAGCACGGCACCGCATCCGCGGTGGCCCGTTCGATCGGACTGGATGCCGGGCAGCCGATCGCCGACGCCGGCTCGATGCCCGAGTCGGCCGCTGCGATCGCCGGCACGGTCGCGGTCGCGGGCGGCTTCGCGCGGACCAGCCCGGCGATGAAGCTGGAGATCGTTCGGGCGCTGCAGAGCCGAGGTCACGTGGTCGCGATGACTGGCGACGGCATCAACGACGGGCCGGCGCTGCGCACTGCCGACGTCGGCGTGGCGATGGGTGCGACCGGCACGGACTTCGCGCACGCGATGTCCGACCTCGTGCTGAAGGACGACCACCCTGCAGCGCTGCTGGTCGCGATCGAGGAGGGGCGGACCGCGTTCGTCAACGTACGCAAGGCGGTGCGGTACCTGGTCGCGACCAACCTCAGCGAGCTCGCCACGACCGCGGCGTGCGTGACAGTCGGGCTGCCGGATCCGTTCGACCCGCTCGCGCTGCTGTGGATCAACCTGGTCACCGATGTGTGGCCCGCGATCGCGCTCGGACTCGAGCCCGCCGAGCCCGGTATCCTCGAGCGCCCGCCGGTGTCGCTGTCGCGCGGCGTGCTCGAGCGCGACGACTGGATCGCGGTCGGCGTGGACGCGGGCGTGATGACGGCGGCCACGCTCGCCAGCTTCGGTGTGGGACTGATGCGGTACGGCCCGACGCCGCGTGCGCGCACCATGGCCTTCTGCACGCTCACCGCCTCGCAGCTGCTGTACGCGCTCGCGGTCCGCTCGCGCCGACCGATCGCCGCGGGCGGCCTGCCGCCGAATCCGCGACTCACCCGCGCGGTGGTCCTCTCGCTCGTCGCGCAGGCGGGCACGGTCGCGCTGCCGCCGCTGCGTGCGGTGCTGCGCACCGCACCGCTCGGTGCGGGCGACCTGCTGATCGTGGTCGCGACCGCGACCTTGCCGCTGGCGGTGCGCGAACTGCTGAAGGCTGCCGGTCGATGAGCACGCTGCGCGTGCTGCACGAGACACACACGCGGCTTCGGGTCGCGCTGCCCGCGGCCGCGGACCCGGCCACGCTCGCGGCTCGCATCGCCGGCGTCGCTGGGGTGAGGACGGTGCGCGCGAACCAACGGCTGGGCTGTGTGGCGATCGAGCACGACGGTGACCCCGCGTCGCGGCGCGCCGCCTGGGAGGCGCTTCTGGCCGCGTGCGGCGGCATGCACGCGTCGCCCACGCCCGCGCCCCGAGAACGGGCGCGACCCCGACCGGCACGGGTCTCGGCCGCGGACCGCGCGTCCGGCGGCGCCGGGCGCACGCTCGCCGCGGGGATCGCGATCGCGGTGCGCACGCTGCGCACGGCCGGCGCCGGCTGGGGCCCGTCGGCACTCGCGCTGGCGGTACCCCTGCTCCCGCCGACGTGGCGCGCCGGTGGCGCCGTCGCGCTGGTGACCGGTCGCGCACTGTCCAGACCGGGGCGGCTGGCCGCGGAGCCCGCCGCCGTGCTGCTGGACGCCGCGAGCCTGGTCGCGCTGGCAGTCGATGGCCATCCGCGGGTCGTGGCCGCGTCGGTGCTGATGCGCGAGGTCGCCGAACGCAGCGCCGGGCGGATGGTACGCCAGGCCGACGCACTGCTCGATCGCCTGCTGCCGATCGAAGCCCCGGTTTACCCGACGCGACGCGGCGTCGCGCGGCGCTTCGCACCGCGACCCCCGGCCGACCTCGTGCCCGGTGACCGGCTGAGGCTACAGGCCGGCGACGTCGTGCCGGTCGACGGCTGGGTGCTGTCCGGTCAGGCGACCGTGCAATCGCCCGCGCATGACGAAGCTCCTCGCGAACGCGCGGTCGCGCGCGGCGACCACGTGCCGGCTGGCGAACGTCTGTGCCTGGGCCGCCTCGAGCTGCACGTCGAGGCGGCCCTCGATGCGTCTCGGCTCGCCCGGATGCGGGCGCACGTGCGCCACGTCGCCGATGCGGACGCGCCGGCGGCGCGGCGGCTTCCCGGGCTCGAGCGGATGATCGCGCTGCCGGTCACCGGCGCGGCGCTGGTGCTCGGCCTGACCGGAGACACCGCGAGATCGGCAGCAATGCTGCAGGCCGACCCGACCCAGGGGCTGGATCTCGCGCTGCCCGTGGCCCGCGAGGCTGCGCGCGTGGCGATCGCGCGCCGCGGGCTGCTCAGCGGCAGCCTCGAGGCGATCGAGCGGCTGGCGACCGCCCGCGTGCTGGTGCTTCAGGACGCCGGCGTGCTGTGCTCCGGCCGCTGGCGGATCGAGTCGATCCGCAGCGAGCCCGCCGGTCACGAGGACGCGGTCCGGGCGTGGCTCGCCGCGCTTGCGGGCTGGCCGGGCGAATTGCCCGGCGGGGCCTGCCTGTCCGATCGGCAGGTGCGCGGCTGGGTCCGCGAGGGGGGTCTGCTGTCGCTGCCCGAAGGTGATGCGGTGCTCGTGGACGAGGCGCGACTGCCCGCACGCGTGCCGGACCGGATGCTGCCGCGATCCGGCGGGCCGGACCCGACGGCGGACGGCGACCCCGAGGAGCCGCCCGCGCTTCGGCGCCGGCTGGCGTTCGTGGCCTCCGGGCGGTGCGTCGCGCGGATCGTGGTCGCGAGCCCGGTGCGTGCCGACCTCCGAGTGCGGTTGGCCGAGCTCGCCGAACTCGGGTTCGAGCGGATCGCGCTGATGCCGGAGGCCCGGGACACCCTGCCCGCGCGGGCGGTTCCGGGTGTGCATCGCGTGACCGCGCCGGGCGCCGCACGCGCCGCATGGCTCGCCGACGCCGGCCGCGGCGGCGAGCCGGTGGTGCTGGTGCACACGGTGCTGCGCGACCTACTGCCGCCCGGCGGCCTCGGACTGTGTCCGGTCGACGCGGACGCGGGCGCCCACGGCGTGCTGCTCGGCGATCCACTCGCGAGCCTGGTGTCCGCTCGGCGGGTGGCGATCGACGTGCACCGCCGGCTGCAGCGGCACCAGACCGGCGCGATGGCGGTCAACGCGCTGCTGATGACCGCGTCTGCGCTCCGCTGGGCACCGCCGCTGGCCACCACGATCGGCCATCACGGCTTCGCTGCGCTGCTGCTGCTCGACAGCCTGCGGATCGAACGCGACGCGAGCCGCGCGTCATCGACCCCAACCCCCGGAGCGAACGGATGAAACTCGAAGACATCGGCCTGCCGGGCCTGATCGCGATCGGCGTGGCCGGCATCGCGGCGACCGCGCTGATCGGCGCGGCCGCCGGCGTGGCGATCGGCCGAAACCCGGAGGCGGCTCGGCGCATCGCCGGCCGCCTCGCGCACCAGGCCGCACGGGGCCTCGAGCAGGCCGCGCTGCTCGCCGAGCAAGTCCGCGAGCAGGCGGGCGACCTGTGGGCCGAGGCGCGCGAGGCGGCGCGCTCGGCGACCGACGCCGCGGACTTCGAGCGAGCCCGCGCGGCGGCGGGGGGCGCGGCGGCGGCTCCGGTGGCGTCGGGCCGCGCGGATTCGTCCGCCGACGCGCCGAGCCCCGCAACGCCGGCCGCACCGCGCCGCCCCCGGCGGCGTCGGGCACCGGCGGGCGCCGGTGCGGCGGCCGAGGATCGCAC
>JBIKMO010000118.1:0-12861 GCA_044359175.1 Burkholderiaceae bacterium
CCGAGTTCGTCCCGCCGCGTGCGGTGCCGGCCGGCGAGCAGGCGCACGCGCCGATCGTCGATCCGCGGTCGGTGTCCGACTGGCTCGCCGCGCGGATCGGACGCGAGGCCGGCGCGGCAGCGCCGCACGCCCGCGTACGGCATGCATTCACCCATTTCCGGCTGCAGGCCCGCGTGTGGCGCTGCGCGCTTGCGGGCGATCCCGGCGAGGCGCCGCCCGGGCACGCGTGGCTCGCTCTCGCCGCGCTCGAGGACGCACCGCTGCCGCGGCCGGTGCGTGCGCTGCTCGAGGCGCTGCGGGCGGCCGACCCGGTCTGAGCCTGCCCCGCAGGCGGCCGATGGGGTGCTCGCAGGCGGTCGGGACGACGCGCTGCGGCCGGGCTGCCGGGTCGCGGTCGCGACGCCTCAGCCCGGCAGCCCCACCTGGACGCGGTCGCCCTCGACCCGCACCGGATAGCAGCGCACGGGATCGGTCACCGGCTCGCACAGCGGCGCGCCGGTGCGCAGATCGAACTGCCCCTGGTGCAGCGGGCACTCGATGCAGTGCTCGAGCACGAAGCCGTCCGACAGCCTGGCGTCGCCGTGCGTGCAGCGGTCGTCGACCGCGAACACCTGGTCGCCGGAACGCACGAGCGCGATCTCGAATCCTTCGGCCTGCCGACCGATCACGTCGCCGTCACGCAGCTCGGAGAGCCGCGCCACCGCGACCCAACGCACGCCGTCCGCCATGCCCCGCTCCTCAGATCACCTGCTGTTGCTGCAGCCAACGATGGACGATCGACAGCCGTGCCAGCGGCTCGTCGAGCGCCATCAGCTTGTGCTTGGCCGCGACCGGGATCGGCAGGAACTCCGACAGCCGGTTCCCGATCCACGCCGCCGATTCGAAGTCGTACGGCTCGGCGATCATTCGCCGGTCCGCCTCCGGCTCGCGTTCGCGCAGCTCCTCGACGATCCGTCGCACCAGCATCGCGCACTCGGCGAGCTCGTCGGGCACCGGCACCCGCGGATCGTCGGGCAGCGGGTCGGGGGTCACGCGGACCAGTCCGTTGCGTCCGACCCGCCGGTCGATCACGCGAAAGCGCGAACCGCCGACGCAGCGCAGCTGCAGCAGGCCGAGCTGCTGCATGTCCCACCCCTGGATGTGGGCCGTGCAGCCGATCGGCTCGTGCTCGGCCGGCTCGCCGACCTCGCCGCCGCGCGTGATCAGGCACACGCCGAACGGCAGGTCGCGCTGCATGCAGTCGCGGACCATGTCCATGTAGCGGGCCTCGAACACCCGCAGCGGCAGCACGCCCCCGGGGAACAGCACGGTCGACAGCGGGAAGATCGGCAGGTCGCCCGGCACGGCCCGGTCTCCGCTACGCGAGTGCGCGGCGCGAGGCGAGTGCGCGGTGCCGCACCAGCACCCGCTCGCGCGGCCGGAAGCGCTGCGCGAGGCGCTCGACGACGTGCACCGAGCGGTGCTGGCCCCCGGTGCAGCCGATCGCCACGGTCAGGTAGCTGCGGTGTTCCTGCAGGTACGAGGGCAGCCAGGTTTCGAGGAAGTGCCCGACGTGGTCGATCATCCGTCCGACCGCCGGCACCGCGTCGAGGAACTGCGCGACCGGTTCGTCCAGCCCGGACAGCGCACGCAGCGGGGCGGCGTAGTACGGGTTGGGCAGGCAGCGCACATCGAAGACCAGGTCCGCGTCCAGCGGCACGCCGTGCTTGTACGCGAAGGACTCGAACAGCAGCGTGAGGGGCGCGCGCTCCAGGCCGACCACGTCCCGGACCCACTGGCGCAGCACGTTCGGATGCAGGTCGCTGGTGTCGATCGACACGCCCGAGTCCTCGACCGGGCTCATCAGCTCGCGCTCGTGCTCGATCGACTCGAGCAGCGTGGGCGGCGACTGCAGGTCGGTGCCGCGCTGCATTGCGAGCGGATGGCGCCGGCGCGTCTCCGAGTAGCGCTGCACGAGCGTGTCGGTCCGCGCGTTCAGGAACAGCACCTTGACGTCGAGCCCGTCGCGCAGCAGCGCGGGGATGATCTGCCTCAGGTCGGCCACCGACTCGCCGCTGCGCGCGTCGATCGACACTGCGACCCGCTCGTAGCCCTGCTCGAGCAGCGCGGCGATCACCTGCCTGAGGAACTTCGCCGGCAGGTTGTCGATGCAGAAGAAGCCCTCGTCCTCCAGGACGTTGATCGCGATCGACTTGCCCGAGCCGGAGATGCCGGTGACCAGGACGACGCGCATCCGTTTCAGTCCTTCGAGGCCGCTTCGATCGCCGCGCGCTGACGCTCGACGAACTCCCGCATGGTGTCGATGCCCCGCAGCCGCAGCACGGTCGCGCGGACCGCAGCTTCGGTCAGCACCGCGATGTTGCGCCCGGCGGCCACCGGGATCACCACCTTGCGCACCGGCAGTCCGAGCACGTCCTGGGTCAGGTCCTCGAGCGGCAGCCGCTCGTACTCGTCCTCGTGGGTGCTTCGGCGGACCAGGTGCACGATCAGCTTCAGCCGCATCCTGCGCCGGACCGAGGTTTCGCCGAACACGGTCTTGATGTCCAGCAGCCCGAGTCCGCGCACCTCGAGGAATCCGTGCAGCAGCGGCGGGCAGCGCCCCTCGATCGTGGCCGGGCCGATACGCTGCAGCTCGACCACGTCGTCGGCCACCAGTCCGTGGCCGCGGCTGATCAGCTCCAGTCCGAGCTCGCTCTTACCCAGGCCGGATTCGCCGGTGATCAGCACGCCCAGCCCGAGCACGTCCATCAGCACGCCGTGCATCGTGCAGGCGGGTGCGAGCGCCTTGGCGAGCTGGCGCCGCAGCAGCTCGATGGTCCGCGGGCTCGGCTGTGCACTCGCCAGCAGCGGCAGCCCGTGGTCGTCGCAGCTCGCCGCGAGCTCGGCCGGGGCGTCGACGCCTTCGCACAGCACCAGCGCCGGCGGGACGGCGTGGCCGAGCTCGTCCAGGATGTGTCCGCGCCGCGTCGGCGACAGCCCGAGGAAGTAGGCGACTTCGGCCTGTCCCAGGACCTGGATGCGGTGCGGGTGGATCAGGTTCAGGTAGCCGACCTGGTCGACCGTGTCCAGTGCGGGCAGCGCGGCCGGCCGGTTCGCGCCCGAGCGCCCGGCGAGCCAGCGCAGCGAGAGGCCTTCGCCGTAGCGGTCGATCAGCTCCCCGACCGTCAGGCGCGGCTCGATCGGCACCGGCTCGGCGTCGGACGGCGTGCGGGGGGAGGTCGGCTCGGCCATCGGGCGACTGTACACCGGGCGGTGCGCGCGGTCGCCGGCGGAACGTGCCGGCCTCGGCACGACGGGCGGCGTCAGGCCGCCGGGCGGTAGGGTTCCCAGGTCGCCAGCACGGTGTGGATGGCGGCCGGCTCGGCGGTCATCAGCGTGTCGCGGATCGCAGGATCGCTGAGCAGCTCGGCGAGCTCGGACAGGATCTCCAGGTGCTCCTCGGTCGCGTGCTCGGGCACCAGCAGGAACACCAGCAGTCGCACCGGCTGGCCGTCGGGCGCGTCGAACGGGATCGGGGTGCCGACGCGCACGACCGCTGCGACCGCCTCCTTCAGTCCCTTGATCCGCCCGTGCGGGATCGCGACCGCCTGCCCCAGGCCGGTGGAGCCGAGCCGCTCCCGGGCGAACAGCGAATCGAACACCTTGCCGCGCTCCAGGCCGTTCTGGTTCTCGAACAGCAACGCGGCGTGCTCGAACACCCGTTTCTTGCTGGTTGCCGGAAGGTCCAGCAGGACGTTTCGCGCAGGCAGCAGCTTGGCGATTCGATTCATCGGTCGGGGGGCGCGCGGCGGAGTGTTGCGGTGCAAGATCCCTGCGAGAACCAGGCCAACTGCTGAGCCAGGCGGATTATAGACACGAATGCCAACGGGGCATCGGCCGTTTTATTGCATTGCGCAACAGCCCCGTTGGCGGTTCGGCGGTCTCAGGACTCCGACTCGACCTGGTGCTTGAGCGCGTCGTGGGGGTGATCGGTACGCTTGTCCTTGTACTTGAGGACCTGGCGGTCGAGCTTGTCCACCAGCGCGTCGACCGCCGCGTACAGGTCGTCGTCGACCGCCTCGGCGAACAGATCCTTGCCTCGGACGTGAAGGTTGATCTCCGCCTTCTGTCGAAGCTTCTCCACCGACAGGCACACGCTGACGTCGATCACCTGATCGAAGTGTCGTCGGATCCGCTCGAGCTTGCCGGTGACGTAGTCGCGCAACGCCGGAGTGACCTCGAGGTGGTGTCCGCTGATCGAGAGATTCATGAAGGCTCCTGGTGATCGTGTCGGTGCGGCGAACGGGTGCACCGTCGATCGTGCCTGCCAACCGCTACAGCGTCTTGCGCTGGGCGACGGGCGGTATCTGCAGCGCCTCGCGGTACTTGGCCACGGTGCGACGTGCGACGACGATGCCCTGTTCACCGAGGAGTTCGGCGATTCGGTTGTCGGATAAAGGGGTCTTGGCGTCCTCCGCGGTGACGAGTTGCTTGATCAGGGCCCGGATCGCGGTGCTGGACGCCGCGCCGCCGGTGTCGGTGGCCACATGGCTGCCGAAGAAGTACTTCATCTCGAAGGTGCCGAACGGCGTGAGCATGTACTTCTGCGTCGTCACCCGCGACACGGTGGACTCGTGCAGCCCGAGCGCATCGGCGATCTCACGCAGCACCAGGGGCCGCATCGCCACGGCCCCGTGGGTGAAGAAGGCGCGCTGACGCTCGACGATCGCCTGGGCCACTCTCTGGATGGTGTCGAAACGCTGCTGGACATTCTTGACCAACCAGCGAGCCTCCTGCAACTGCGTCGACAGGCTGCTGCCGGGGCCGCCGCGGTTGCGCTTCAGGATCTGCGCGTACACGTCGTTGATCCTCAGCCGAGGGATCACGTCCGGGTTCAACACCGCCTGCCAGCCGCCGCGGCCCCGCCGAACGGTCACGTCCGGCACCACGTAGGCGGGCGGGTCCCCCGCGAACCCGCTGCCTGGCCGCGGGTTCAGCCGCTGGATCAGCGCCTGGGCGGCGCGCAGCCCGTCGTCGTCGCAGCGCAGCACGCGCTTGAGCCGGGCGAAGTCGCGCTGCGCGAGCAGCTCCAGGTGCTGGTGCACGATCGTGCCGGCCAGCCGCATCACCGCGTCCGGCGGGCGGGCCTCGGCGGGCAGCGCGGCGAGCTGCAGCAGCAGGCATTCGGCGATCGAGCGGGCGGCCACGCCAGGCGGATCGAAGCTCTGCAGCAGCCGCAGCGCCGTGGACAGCTCCTCGGGCTCGATGTCCAGCTCGGCGGGCAGTGCGACCCGCAGCGACTCCAGGTCGCTGCGAAGGTAGCCGTCGGCGTCTAGCTCGTCGACGATCACGACGACCAGAGCCCGGTCTCGGGCGCTGCAACCGGTGCCCGCGAGCTGGCGCATCAGGTGGTCGCGCAGCGTCTCGCCCTGTCCCGACAGCTGCGGGTAGTCGCGGTCGTCGTCGTCGCCCTCCGGCCGAGGCCCCCGGCTGTCGGCGCTCCAGTCCAGCCCACCGGCCTCCCCGCCCGGGCCGTCGCCGCCGTCGCCCGCGTCGCGCTCGGCGCCGTCGGCGGCCGCCCGCGGGGCGTCTCCGATCTCGCCCGACGGGTCGTCGGCGGTTGCGCCGGATGCGCGATCGAGCCCGCCGTTCGGCGCGATCCGGACGCAGTCGGCAAGCGGGTCGTCCAGCCGCTCGAGCAGCGGGTTGTCGGCGAGGATCTGCTCGAGCTCCTGGTTCAGCTCCAGCGTCGACAGCTGAAGCAGCCGGATCGATTGCTGCAGCTGCGGGGTGAGCGCGAGCTGCTGCGAGAGCCTGAGTTGGAGGGACTGCTTCATCGGCGGGCCGGCGCGTGGCCCGTCCGGGCCGCTACATCCTGAATTCCTCTCCCAGGTAGGCCTTGCGCACGCGATCGTCCTGGATCACTTCGTCGGGCCGCCCGAAAGCAAGAACGATACCATCATTGATGATGTAAGCCCGGTCGCAGATTCCCAGCGTCTCGCGAACGTTGTGATCCGTGATCAGCACGCCGATCGACCGTTCCTTGAGGAAGCGGACGATCCGTTGGATCTCGATCACCGCGATCGGGTCGACGCCGGCGAACGGCTCATCGAGCAGGATGAACCGGGGCGAGGTCGCCAGTGCGCGGGCGATTTCGACCCGTCGGCGTTCGCCGCCGGACAGCGACTGCGCGGCGTTCGACCGCAGGTGCCCGATCTGCAGCTCGTCGAGCAGCGCGTCCAGCCGCTGCATCAGCTGCGGCCGAGGCAGCGGCCGGCCGGCGTCATCCATCTGCAGCTCGAGCACCGCGAGCACGTTCTCCTCGACCGTCAGCTTGCGGAAGACCGACGCCTCCTGAGGCAGGTATGACAGCCCACGGTGCGCCCGCTTGTGGATCGGCAGCCGGTTGATCACCGCGCCGTCGAGCTCGATGCGCCCGCCGTCGGTCGGCACCAGCCCGGCGATCATGTAGAAGCACGTGGTCTTGCCCGCCCCGTTGCGGCCCAGCAGCCCGACCACCTCGCCGCTGCCCACCTCGAGCGATACGTCCTTCACGACCTGACGGCCGTGGTAGGTCTTCATCAGATTGCGCGCGCTGAGACGGCTCGCCCCGCCGGCGGCCGTGTCCGGCCGGGGCGGGGTGAGCGCCGTCGGGTCCGCGCCGGCGGCCGCCTCGGGCCGGGCGGTCGCCATCAGCGCGGACTCGGGGTCCGCGGCGCCGCCAGGCCGGTGGCCGGACGCAGCTCGCCGCTGCCGGACGCAGGTGCGCCGGCCGGCCCGGGCTCGCCCAGACGCGGGGCGATGATGACCCGCACGCGTCCTCCCGAGCTGCCGGAGCGCGCCTTGTCGCTGGTGCCGTCGACGTCGAACTGCTCGTAGCGGCTGTCGTAGACGATGACCGCGCCGTCGATCTCGTCGGCCACCCGAGTGCCCTCGAGTCGCCGAACCTTCGCGCGGCCGGTGAGCGTCACGGTCTCGGTGCGGCCGTTGTAGACGATGGTCTCGGCCTGCCCCTCGAACCACTCGTCCAGGCCATCGCGCTTCTGCCGGAAGGTGGCCAGCTTGCCGACCGCCGTGCCGTGCTGGTAGCCCTCGGGATCCTGCTCGAGGACCAGGCGGTCGGCGCGCAGCGTGATCGTGCCCTTGGTCAGCACCACCGCGCCGGTGAACACGTTGACCTGCTTGAGGTCGTCGTACTGCATTCGGTCGGCGTCGACCTGGGTCGGCTTGTAGCGGTCGGCCCGCTCGCCGATCGCGGGCGCGCAGGCGAGCATCGCGCACAGTGCGGCACAGCGGGCGATCGGACCGGGCGGGCGTCGGCGCATCGGACGGGGCCGCCGGTCGGGCGGCCGCTCACTGGGCGGGGGGCGCGCGGCCGGGCCGGGCTCCCGGGGACTCGGGCGGCGGCTGCCAGACCGTGCTGACCCGCGAGTCTAACCGCAATTGGCGGGTCCGATTGTTCAGTTCCATGCCGACGCCGGACAGCCGGTTCGGCCCCTGCACCACGGTCACCGGCCGGTCGGTCCGGACGATGTCCTGCGACGGGAGCACCACCGCGTAGTCCGTCTCGGCCAGCAGCGGCGCGGCGTGGCCGGTGGCCGCGCGGGTGACCTGGACCTCGCCCTGCAGATGCGCCTCCTCGCCGCCCTCGAGCAGCCGGCCGCGGCGGGCGGTGACCGTCACGCGCGGGCGGGACGGATCGAGGCTCACCAGCACCGGCGACTCGAACACCGTGCTGTCGTCTCGCGCGAAATGCTGCAGCTGCTGCGCCTCAAGCCGGTACGACGGCTGGCCGCGCTCGTCCATCGTGAGCAGCGCCAGGCGCTCGACGAAGTAGTCCGGCTCGTTCGACGCGGGGCGCGCCGCCGCGCGGCCGGCCTGCTCGCGTTCGGCGACCTGGGACAGATAGACGCTGAACAGCCCGAGGGCGACCAGCAGCACCAACGACAGCACCGCGGCGATCCGGTCGTACAGGCGCGACTGCATCGGTTCGGCCCCGTTGGCGGTTCAGGCGGCGCGGCCGTCGAAGCGGCCCAGCGACTCGTCCAGTCGGCCCTGGACCCGCAGCAGGTGCTCGGCGAGCTCGCGTGCCGCGCCGCCGCCGCCGGGGGCGCGTGCGACCCAGTGCGCTGCGCGCAGCACCTCGGGGACCGCGTCCGACACCGCCGCGGCGAAGCCCACCGCCCGCATCGCCGGCAGGTCCGGCCAATCGTCGCCCATGTAGCCGGCCGCCGCAGCCGGCAGCCCGCAGCGGTCGCACAGCGCGCGGATCGCGCCGGCCTTGTCCGCAACGCCCTGCAGCACCAGGTCGATCGCCAGCTCGCGCGCGCGATGCTCGACGATCGGCGAGCTGCGGCCGGTGACGATCGCCACGCGGATGCCGGCACGCCCGAGCATCGCGAGCCCCAGCCCGTCGCGGACGTCGAAGCGCTTGTGGACTTCGCCCTGCGGGCCGATGTGGATGCCCCCGTCGGTGAGCGTGCCGTCGACGTCGAAGGCCATCAGCCGCACGGTTCGCGCGCGTTCGAGCGGGCTCATACGACTCGCGCCACCAGCAGGTCGTGGAGATGGAGCGCGCCGACCAGCCGGTCGTCCTCGGCGACGACCGGCAGCTGCGCGATGCGCCGCTCCTCCATCTGGCGCACCGCCTCGACCGCGAGCGCGTCCGGGCCGATCGACGCCGGCCGGCGGGTCATCACCTCGTCGATCGTCACCGCGCCGAGGTCGGCGCCGCGCTCGATGACCCGCCGTAGGTCGCCGTCGGTGAAGATGCCCGCGACCCGTCCCGCCGCGTCCAGCACCACCGTCATGCCCATCCGCTTGCGGGTCACCTCGAGCAGCGCGACCGCGAGCGGCGCGCCCGCGGGCACCGTCGGCAGCGCGTCGCCGGTGCGCATGACGTCGGACACCAGCGTGAGCAGCCTGCGGCCGAGCGAGCCGCCGGGGTGCGAGCGCGCGAAGTCGGCCGCGCCGAAGCCGCGCGCGTCGAGCAGCGCGACCGCGAGCGCGTCGCCGAGCGCGAGCGCGGCGGTCGTGCTGGCGGTGGGCGCGAGGTTGAGCGGGCACGCCTCTTTGTCTACCCGCGCGTCCAGATGCACGTCCGCGCGCTGCGCGAGCGGCGAGTCCGGGTCACCGGTGATCGACACCAGCGACGCGCCCTGCCGGCGCACCGGCTCCACGATCGCCAACAGCTCGTCGGTGCGCCCCGAGTTGGACAGCGCGACGAACACGTCGTCGCGGGTGACCATCCCGAGGTCGCCGTGGCTCGCCTCGGCCGGATGCACGAAGAATGCCGGGGTGCCGGTGGATGCGAGCGTGGCGGCGATCTTGCGCGCAACGTGTCCGGACTTGCCGATGCCGCTGACCACCACCCGCCCGCGGCAGGCGAGGATCAGACGGCACGCGTCGGCGAAGGCCGCGCCGATGCGCGGCACGAGTGCGCGCACCGCGTCCGATTCGATGCACAGCACCTCGCGCGCCTGCGCGACCAGCCGGTCCGCATCCGCCGGGGTGGCTACAATGAGACCGTTCATCGTTCCAGTATATCGCCGGGCCCCCGCTTCGCCTGGCGCGGCCGACCACCCTGGATCCTCTCACCCCGCGAGATGCTCTCGGCCCTGGAAGTGACCCTCCTGCTGCTGGCCGCGAGCATCGCGGCCGTGCTGCTGCTGCGCGCATTGCGGATGCCCGCGCTGGTCGCCTACCTGCTGGTCGGCGTCGTGATCGGTCCGTACGCGGGCGAGCTCGCGGCCAACGGCGAGGCGATCCACACGCTCGCCGAACTCGGCGTGGTGTTCCTGATGTTCACGCTCGGGCTCGAGTTCAGCCTGCCGAAGCTGATCGCGATGCGCCGCTTCGTCTTCGGGCTGGGCACCGCGCAGGTGACCGCGACGATCGCGGCGGTGATGGTCGCCTTCCTCGTGCTGCCCGCGGCCTGGGCGACCTGGGCGATCCCCGGCGGACTCGACTGGCGCGGGGCGCTGGCGCTGGGCGGGGCGATGGCGATGTCGTCCACCGCGCTGGTGAGCAAGCTGCTCGCCGAGCGGCACGAACTCGAGACCGAGCACGGACGGCGGGTGTTCGCGGTGCTGCTGTTCCAGGACCTCGCGCTGATCCCGATGCTGATCGTGATCCCGGCCCTCGGCAGCGGCGATCAGGACTGGTGGATCACGATCGGCTGGGCGATGGCGAAGGCGGCGGCGGTGCTGGTCGTGCTGCTGCGCTTCGGCCCGCGGCTGATGCACGGCTGGTTCCTGCGGGTCGCGCGGCAGCGCTCGCACGAGCTGTTCACGCTGAACATCCTGCTCGCGGCGCTGTTCTTCGCATGGGCGACCAAGCAGGCGGGCTTGTCGATGGAACTCGGCGCGTTCGTCGCCGGCATGCTGATCTCCGAGACCGAGTACCGCCACCAGGTCGAGGAGGACATCAAGCCGTTTCGCGACATCCTGCTCGGGCTCTTCTTCATCACGATCGGCATGAAGCTCGACCTCGCAGTCGTGTTGTCGGCCTGGCCGCAGGTCGTGGCGTTCACGGTCGCGCCGATCGTGCTGAAGTTCGGGCTGGTGGTGCTGCTGGTGCGCGCGATGGGCGATGGCCCGCCGGTCGCGATCCGCTCGGGCGTGTGGCTCGCGCAGGCGGGCGAGTTCGCCTTCGTGCTGCTCGCGCTGGCCGCGGACTCGGCGCTGGTGCCGGAGGCGGCGCTGCAGCCGGTGCTGGCCGCGATGCTGCTGTCGATGCTCGCCAGTCCGTGGCTGATCGCCCGCGCCGACTGGTTCGCGCTGCGGATCTCCGATCAGGAGTGGCTGCAACGCTCGCTGCAGCTGCAGCAGGTGGCCGCACGCAGCCTGTCGCGCGACCGGCACGTGATCATCTGCGGCTACGGCCGCAGCGGCCAGAGCCTGGGTCACGTGCTCGAGGCCGAGCGGGTGCCGTTCGTCGCGCTCGACCTGGATCCGGAGCGGGTCCGTGAGGCCGCGTCGGCCGGCGAGGCCGTGGTCTTCGGCGACGCGTCCCGGCGCGAGACGCTGCTGGCGGCCGGCGTGCACCGCGCCTCGGTCCTGGTGGTCACCTTCGACGACACACGGGCGGCGCTGCGTCTGCTGGGCCAGGTGCGTGCGCTCGCGCCCCGGCTGCCGGTCGTGGTCCGCACCGCGACCGACGTCGACCTGGAGCGGCTGCTCGAGGCCGGCGCGACCGAGGTCGTGCCCGAGGTGGTCGAGGGCAGCCTGATGCTCGCGTCGCACGCGCTCGCGCTCACCGGCGCGCCGCTTGCTCGCGTGCTGCGCCGCGTCCGCGCGATCCGGGAGGATCGCTACTCGCTGCTGCGCGGCTGGTTCCACGGCGCCGACGACCAGGAGGGCGAGACCATCGAATCCGACCCGCTGCGGCTGCACGCGGTCATCGTGCCGGAGGAGGCGGCCGCGGTCGGGCGGGCGCTGTCGGAGCTGCCGCTGGAGGGCTGCGCGGTGAGCGCGCTGGTGCGCGATGGCCGGCGCCGGCTCGATCTGCCCGCGGACACGCCGATCGCGGCGGGCGACACCCTGGTGCTGGCGGGCACGGTCGAGCAGGTCAGCGCGGCCGAGCTCCGCCTGCTCGCGCGCCGACCCTGAGCGGGCGCGGGCGGCCGTCGCGCCGCTGCGACGCGGCCGCCGCGCGGGCGAGGCCTGCCGCCGCCCGTCCCGGCCCACCGGGGCGTCGCGACCGCTCTTGCTACACTCGCCCCTCGCCCACAGCCGGTCCGCGGGGCTCGAGCCCGCTGCCGCCCCGTGCCCGACCTCGCCCCCTTCGTCTCGTTCGACCGCCTGTCCTTCGGCTACGGCGACCGGCCGCTGCTGCACGAGGTCACCATGCACGTGCCGCGCGGCGAGGTGGTCGCGCTGATGGGCGGCTCGGGTTCGGGCAAGACCACGCTGCTGCGGCTGCTCGGTGGCCAGCTTCGCGCCCGCACCGGACGAGTCGTGTTCGATGGGGCGGACGTCGGCGGGCTCGCGCGCGACGCGCTGTACCGGATGCGCCGCCGCATCGGGATGCTGTTCCAGTTCGGCGCGCTGTTCACCGACCTGTCCGTGTTCGACAACGTCGCGTTCCCCCTGCGCGAGCACACCCGGCTGTCCGAGTCGATGGTCCGCGACCTGGTGCTGATGAAGCTCGATGCGGTCGGTCTGCGCGGGGCGGCCGCGCTGATGCCCTCGCAGGTCTCCGGCGGCATGGCGCGGCGCATCGCGCTCGCGCGCGCGATCGCGCTCGACCCGCCGCTGCTGCTGTACGACGAACCGTTCGCCGGACTCGATCCGATCTCGCTCGGCACGATCGCCCACCTGATCCGCGACCTGAACCGCGCGCTGGGCGCCACCTCGATCGTGGTGACGCACGACGTGCCGGAGACCTTCGCGATCGCCGACCGCGTGTACCTGCTGGGCGACGGCCGCGTGGTCGCCGGCGGCACGCCGGCGGAGCTGCGGGCGTCGCAGGACCCGTACGTCGCGCAGTTCCTGCACGGCTCGCGCGACGGCCCGGTGCGCTTCCACCATCCGGCGCCGCCGATCGCCGAGCAGCTGGGGCTGCGGCGGTGACCGGGCTACTGGCGCGCATCGGCGCGCGTGCACTCGCTCGCCTCGCGGCGATCGGCCACGGCGGACGGTTCTTCGTGCGGCTGCTGGCGGTGGCCCCCGCAGCGCTCGCGCGGCCGCGCCTGGTGCTCGACCAGCTGCACTTCATCGGCAACCGGTCGCTGTCGATCATCGCGGTCTCCGGGCTGTTCGTCGGATTCGTGCTCGGACTGCAGGGCTACTACACGCTGCAGCGCTACGGCTCGGCCGAGGCGCTCGGGCTGCTGGTTGCGCTGTCGCTCGTGCGCGAGCTCGGTCCGGTGGTGTCGGCGCT
>JBIKMO010000007.1:0-37959 GCA_044359175.1 Burkholderiaceae bacterium
CTCCGAGTTCGGGCAGGCGGTCCAGATTCTCGCCCGGGGCATCGGCGCCCCCGCGCCGGAATTGCCAGAGATGGCGGCCGTGCTCGAGCATGCGCGCCAGCTGGACGAGGCGTGCGCTCGTCTCGACGCGGTGATCGGCCTCACCGTGCAGACGCCGACCGCGTTGTCGCCGGCCGAGCTGGCGGTGCTGGCCGTCGGCCTGGACCTGGACGAGCGCGGCAACAACCGATTCACCCGCGTGGGCCCCGACGGCGATGCGCTGTTCTCGTTGTCGCTCGGCGAGCGAGCGCAGCAGCTGACGCTGCTGTTGGACCTGCCGCGCGCGCCCGCGGCTGCGCGTCCCTGGGAGGGCATGGTCGAGTGTGCCGAGCGTTGCGCCGCGCGGACCGGAGGCCGGGTGGTCGACGACGCCGGCCGGCCGTTCAGCTCAGCCGCGGCCGCGGAGGTGGCTCGTGAGCTCGCAGCGCGATACGCCGCGCTCGGCACCGCCGGGCTGGACGCTGGATCGACGGCGGCGCTGCGGGTCTTCAACTGACCGCGTGCGGGCGACAGTGGCGGCGGACGACGCGACTCGACAGCGAATCGAGGCGTTGCGCGCGCTGCTGGAGCGCCACAACCACGCGTACTACGTTCTGGACGCGCCGACGGTTCCCGACGCCGAATACGACCGACTGTTCACCGAGCTGCAGCGACTGGAGGCAGACCACCCCGAGCTCGCGTCGCCGGACTCACCGACGCGGCGGGTGGGCGGCGCGCCGGCGGCCGGGTTCGGACAGGTGCGGCACGCGGTGCCGATGCTGTCGCTCCAGAACGCGTTCACCGATGACGAGGTCCGCGCGTTCGATCGGCGGGTTCGCGAGGCCGCAACCGCGAACGGTCTGGATGCGGGCCGGCTGCGCTACTGTGCCGAGCTGAAGTTCGACGGGCTGGCGGTCAGCCTGCGTTACGAGCACGGACGGCTGGTGCAGGGCGCGACCCGAGGCGACGGCGCGGTCGGCGAGGACGTTACCGCCAATCTGCGCACGGTCCGCGCGATCCCGCTGCGGCTGGCCAGGCCGACCCCGGCGGCGCTCGAGGTTCGCGGTGAGGTGCTGATGTTCCGCGCGGACTTCGAGCGGCTGAACGAGGTGCAGCGTGCGCGCGGCGACAAGCCGTTCGTGAATCCCCGCAACGCGGCCGCCGGAAGCCTCCGCCAGCTCGACCCCTCGCTCACCGCCCAGCGGCCACTTCGGTTCTTCGCATACGGCTTGGGCGAGGTCGTGGCGGATGCCAACCCGCCCGATTCGCACGCCGCGCTGCTCGACTGGCTGGCGACGCTCGGTCTGCCCGTGGGCCCGGTGCGCGGCACCTTCGCCAACGCCGAAGGGCTGCTCGGCTTCTACCGGGAGGTCGCCGCGCGCCGTGCAGCCCTGCCTTACGACATCGACGGCGTGGTCTACAAGGTCGATTCCCGAACCTGGCACGAGCCGATCGGCTTCGTCGCGCGCGCGCCGCGCTTCGCGATCGCCCACAAGTTCCCGGCCGAGGAGGCGGTGACCGAGTTGCTCGACATCGAGGTGCAGGTGGGTCGGACCGGTGCGCTGACGCCGGTCGCCCGACTGCGTCCGGTGTTCGTCGGCGGGGTGACCGTGACCAACGCGACCCTGCACAACGAGGATGAACTCGCCCGCAAGGACCTGCGGATCGGCGACGCCGTGGTGGTGAGACGGGCGGGCGACGTGATCCCCGAGGTGGTCCGCGCGCTGCCCGAGCGACGCCCGGCCGACGCCCGATCGTTCGCGATGCCGGCCCGCTGCCCGGTGTGCGGCTCGGCCGCGGTTCGGCAGCCCGGCGAGGTGGCGTGGCGATGCGTGGGCGGGCTGTTCTGCAAGGCCCAGCGCAAGCAGGCGCTGCTGCACTTCGCGCAGCGTCGCGCGATGGATATCGACGGACTGGGCGAGCGGCTGGTCGACCAGCTGGTCGAGCGCGATCTGGTCCGCTCGCCCGCAGACCTGTACGCGCTCAGCGCCGACCGACTTGCGGGCCTCGACCGCATGGGCGCCAAGTCCGCGGCGAATCTGATCGGGTCGATCGCGCGCTCGCGGACGATGCCGCTGGAACGGTTCGTGTTCGCGCTCGGCATCCGGCACGTCGGCGAGGAGGTGGCCCGGATCGTCGCCGAGGGGTTCGGCAGCGTCCAGGCGTTGCTCGACGCAGACTGGAACGCGCTCGCCGAAGCCAAGTCGGCCGCTCAGAAGCACAACCTGCGCGCGCGCGCTCGCGGCGAGCCTCTGGAGCCGGTGCCGCTGGAGGGTGTCGGCCCGGAGATCATGATGGCGATCCAGGCGTTCACGGCCGAGCCGCACAACCGGGAGGTGATCTCGTC
This sequence comes from Burkholderiaceae bacterium, assembly GCA_044359175.1. Taxonomy (GTDB): domain Bacteria; phylum Pseudomonadota; class Gammaproteobacteria; order Burkholderiales; family Burkholderiaceae_E; genus UBA4615. The sequence goes on from JBIKMO010000007.1 coordinate 2,366, forward strand.
GCTGCTGGACGCCGGGGTCACGCCCGGGCCGGCGACGCGAGTGCGCAACGGCGATGCCGTCCAGGGGGTCGCACCGATCCAGCCGTCGGGCCGCCGGACCGCGGCGGCGCTGTCCGGCCTCACGATCGTGGTGACCGGAACGCTGCCGGGCGTGTCGCGCGACGAGGTGGAAGACCTGATCCGGCGACATGGCGGTTCGCCGACCGGATCGGTGTCCGGGCGGACCAGCTTCGTCGTCGCCGGCGAGCATCCGGGCAGCAAGATCGCCAAGGCCAGGGCGCTGGGGATCCCGGTCCTGGACTACGAACAACTGTGCAGAAAGATCGAACGAGATGGCGAAGCGGATTCGTAAGGCGGTATTCCCGGTGGCGGGTCTGGGAACCCGATTCCTGCCGGCGACCAAGGCGTCCCCCAAGGAGATGCTGCCGATCGTCGACAAGCCCCTGATCCAGTACGCGGTCGAGGAGGCGGCGGCGGCTGGGATCACCGAGATGATCTTCATTACCGGCCGCAACAAGCGCAGCATCGAGGACCACTTCGACAAGGCGTACGAGCTCGAGGCCGAACTCAAGGTCAAGGGCAAGGACGCACTCCTCGAGACCGTCAGAGCGGTCACGCCCGAGGGCGTGAACTGCGTCTACATCCGCCAGGCCGAGCCGCTCGGACTCGGGCACGCGGTGCTGTGCGCACGATCGGTGGTCGGTGACGAGCCGTTCGCCGTCCTGCTCGCCGACGATCTGATGCAGCCGGGACCCGATGGGACCGCCGTGCTCGCGCAGATGGTCGAGCAGTACTGCAAGCACCACTCGAGCGTGCTGGCGGTTCAGCAGGTGGCGCGCGAGGAGACCTCGTCCTACGGGATCGTGTCGAGCTCGCCGTGGGGGGAGCGCACCGCCCGCGTGACCGGCATCGTCGAGAAGCCTCGGCCCGAGGTCGCGCCGTCGACGCTCGCGGTCGTGGGACGCTACGTGCTGACGCCGCTGGTGTTCGAGCACCTCGCCGACATCCGCCCGGGGGCCGGCGGTGAACTGCAGCTCACCGACGCCCTCGCCAGGCTGATCCAGGACGAACCGGTGCTCGCGTACACGTTCCAGGGCCGGCGCTACGACTGCGGCTCGAAGATCGGGTATCTTCAGGCCACCGTCGAACTGGCACTGGGCCATCCCGAGGTCGGCTCGGACTTCGCGACGTTCCTCAGGCGACGCGAAGACCGCTGAGCCGTCGGGCCTGCCGGGCTGCCGTTCGAACCCCAGCGGCCCGGCTCACGGGCCGGGAGCGTCCAGTCCATGCACGCGATCATCGGCGGCAGCGGTCTCGCCAAGCTGGCCGACCTGAAGCTGGAGCGTCGCGAGGTCGTGCGGACCCCGTTCGGGGATCCGTCGTGCGCGCTGTCGTTCGGCTCGATCGAACGCGTCGGGGTCGTGTTCCTCGCCCGCCACGGTTACGGCCACACGATCGCGCCCCATCAGATCAACTACCGCGCGAACCTGTGGGCGCTGCGCGAGGTGGGTGCGACCGAGGTGGTGGCGGTCGCAACCGTGGGCGGTATCCGGGACGACCTGGGTCCCGGGACGCTCGCCGTACCCGACCAGATCATCGACTACACGTACGGGCGGGCCGGTACGTTCTTCGAAGGTCCGGACAGTCCCGTCACGCACGTCGACTTCACCCGGCCGTACAGCGAGCCGATCCGCGAGCGCTTGAGACGCGCGGCGCACGCGGTCGGCGAGGCGCCGGCCTGGGGCGGCACGTACGGGTGCACCCAGGGCCCCCGGCTGGAGACCGCCGCGGAAATTCGTCGGATGGCGGCCGACGGCTGCGATCTGGTGGGCATGACCGGCATGCCCGAGGCCGTGCTCGCCCGCGAACTGTCGCTGCCGTACGCGGTGCTCGCGGTCGTCGCCAACCACGCCGCCGGCCGCGGCGGCAGCGCGCAGGCGATCTCGCTCGACCAGATGGGCAGCGTGATGGACGAGGCGATGGTCCGCGTGCGCCGCGTGCTGGCCGCCTACCTGTGCGACGCCACCCCGTGAGGACGGCATGATTCACCCGGTGCTGAGGATGGGCGACCCACGGCTGTTGCGCGTGGCACGGCCGGTCGAACGCTTCGACACGCCCGAGCTGCACGCGCTGGTCGCGGACATGTTCGAGACCATGACCGCCCGCAACGGCGCCGGCCTGGCGGCGCCGCAGATCGGCGTCGACCTGCGCGTCGTGATCTTCGGGTTCGATGCCAACCCGCGCTACCCAGACGCCGAGCCGGTGCCCCCAACCGTGCTGGTCAACCCGGTGATCGAACCGCTGGGCGAGCTGGAGGAGTCCGGCTGGGAGGGGTGCTTGTCGGTGCCCGGGATGCGCGGCTGGGTCCCGCGGGCCGCGGCGATCCGCTACTGCGGCCACGACGCGGCCGGCACTCCGATCGACCGCCGGGTCCGCGGGTTCCACGCCCGCGTCGTCCAGCACGAGTGCGACCACCTCGACGGCATCCTTTACCCGCGCCGAATCCGCGATCTGACCCGCTTCGGCTTCCTGGAGGAGCTGTTCCCGGGCGAGCCCGTGCGCGACGACTGACCAGGCGGGGGGACCGACCCCCCGTGACGGCCATGCCGTCGGTCAGCCCTGCAGCGCCTCGAGCAGGTCGTTTTCGAGCTGGATCTGCTGGCGAGCATTGGCGAGTGCCGGGCCGTCGATCAGGAACACGTCCTCGGCCCGCTCGCCCAGCGTGGTGATCCTGGCGGCGTGCAGGTTGATGCCGTGCCGACCGAGGGTGCGGGCAATCCCGTACAGCAGCCCCGTCCGGTCGTTGGCGACCACCGACAGCAGGAAGCGGTTGCCGCGCTCGTCCGGACGCAGGTCGACCTGCGGTGCGACCGGGAACCAGCGCGATCGGCGCGAGGCCCGCGCCCGGACGGGCGCCTGCAGCGGCCGAGGGTGTGCGAGGCGGTCGGCCAGCTCCACCTCGACCAGCGGGAGGATGTCGCGGTACTGCGAATGCGTTGGGTTCGGATCGACCACGAGGAAACTGTCGAGCGCGCGCCCGTGCCGGGTGGTGTGGATCCGCGCGTCGAGCACCGACAGGTTCTTGCTGTCGAAGTACCCGCAGATCCGCGCGAACAGGTCGGGCTGGTCGGGTAGGTAGACCAGCACCTGGAACCCTTCGCCGAATGGGGCGACGCGGGTCTTGACGATCGGTGCGGTCGGATCCGGATCCCGGAACAGCACCCGGGTCTGCCACGCGATGTCCTGGGGGTCGTTGCGCAGGAAGTAGCCGATGTCCAGCTGGCTCCACAGCGCCGTGTAGGCGTTCGGCAGCAGCCCGTACAGATTCATCAGGCGAACCGCCTCGAGGCGACACGCGTCGCCGCGCTGGTCCTGGCTCGCACTCTCCCCTTCGAGTACCCGCCGCGTCGCGCGGTACAGGTCCTCCAGCAGCTTGCCCTTCCACGCGTTCCAGACCTTCGGGCTGGTGCCCCGGACGTCGGCGACCGTGAGCAGGTACAGCGCAGTGAGCCGGCGCTCGTTGCCAACCCGCCGGGCGAACGTCGCGATGGTCTCGGGGTCGCCCAGATCCTGCTTCTGTGCGACCGAGGACATCGTCAGGTGCTGTTCGACCAGGAACTCGACCAGCTCGCGGTCCGCGTCGGCGAGTCCGTGCGCGCGGCAGAAGCGCCGGGCATCGAGCCGGCCGAGCGCCGAGTGATCGCCGCCGCGCCCCTTGGCGATGTCGTGGAACAGCGCGCCGACGGTCAGCAGCCACGGCCGATCGAACCCCGCCATCAGCTGGCTGCAGAACGGATACTCGTGCGCGTGCTCGGCCATCGTGAACCGACGCAGATTGCGCACCACCATGAGGATGTGCTGATCCACGGTGTACACGTGGAACAGGTCATGCTGCATGCGTCCGACGATGCGACGGAACACCGGCAGGTAGCGCCCGAGCACCGACCACTGGTTCATTCGCCGCAGCTCGTGAGTCACGCCCCGCGGCGACTGCAGCAGCGCCACGAAGGCCGCACGGTTCACCGGGTCGCGCCGGAAACGCGCGTCGATCCGGGTACGTGCCCGCCAGATCGCCCGCAGCGTCCGCGCACTGATGCCGGTGAGCTCGCCGCGCAGCTGCAGGGTCCGGAACGCACGCAGGATGGCCGACGGCTCGCGCTCGAACAGCCCTTCATCGACCGCATCGAGCAGCCCGCGCACGTTGCGGAACTCGGCGTCGATCGGTTCGGGCTGCCCGGCGTTCTCGGGAAACAGCTCGGCCTCGAGGTTCTGCAGCAGCATCGTCGACATCTGGGTCACCGACTTCGCGGTCCAGTAGTACCGCTGCATCAGCTGCTCGCTCGCCTGCCGCGCGTCCGAACCGTCGAAGCCCTGGGCGCCCGCCACCTGAGCCTGCAGATCGAACACCAGCCGGTCTTCGCGCCGGCCCGCCAGGATGTGGAGCCATGCCCGCGTCGTTTTCAGCTTGCGTTCGCAGCCGGCGAGCAGCGTCGCCTCCTGCCGGGTGACCAGCCCGTGCCGGGCGAGCTTCGACCAGTCGGCGCCCAGCCCCGCGGTGCGCGCGATCCACAGGATCGACTGCAGGTCGCGCAGCCCGCCGGGACTCTCCTTGACGTTCGGCTCCAGGCTGTAGGGGGTGTATTCGTACTTCGCGTGGCGCTGCTTCAACTCGAACAGCTTGCCGCGGTAGAACGCCCGCGCGTCGGTCACCGGGACCAGCGCCTGCTCGAGCCGACGGTACAGCGTCCGCCGCCCGCCGAGGAACCGCCGCTCGAGCAGACTGGTCTGGACGGTCACGTCCTGGGCCGACTCGCTCAGGCACTGGGCCACCGTCCGGACGCTGTGTCCGATCTCCAGCCCAGCGTCCCAGCAGGCGCCGACGAAGCGCTCGATCCGCTCGGCCTGCGCCTCGTCCGCAGCCTCCGGAACCAGGAGAAGCAGGTCGACGTCCGAATGCGGCATGAGTTCGCCGCGCCCGAACCCGCCGACCGCGGCCAGGCAGCAGGTCTCGCCCAGTCCCGCCTCGCGCCACAGTTGCCGCAGCACCTCGTCGGCGAGCCTCACCAGCCCGCGCGACAGCGCGCGCACGTCGGCGCGCGCCCGGAACGCATCGATCAGCGCGGTGCGGCGCGCACGAAAGCTTGCACGGCTCGAGGCAGCCTCGGCTCCGGGCGACGTGACGACGGGCGCGCTCACGCGGGCGACGGTGGGCGCGGCCGGTCTCAGGCCGCCGCGGGAAGGGCGTGCGGGCGCGCCGGCGAGCCCGGGGACACCGTGAGCACCTCGTAACCGTCAGCGGTCACCAGCACCGTGTGCTCCCACTGTGCCGACAGGCTGTGATCCTTCGTGACGATCGTCCAGCCGTCGGCCAGCTCGCGTACCTCGCGTCGGCCTGCGTTGACCATCGGCTCGATCGTGAAGATCAACCCGGGCTCCAGGCGCAGCCCGGTGCCCGGGCGGCCGTAGTGCAGTACCTGCGGCTCCTCGTGGAACCGCCGGCCGATGCCGTGCCCGCAGAACTCCCGAACCACCGAGTAGCCGCGCGCCTCGGCGTGCCGCTGGATCGCGTGGCCGATGTCGCCGAGCGCGGCCCCGGGGCGGACCTGGTCGATGCCGAGCCACATGCACTCGAGGGTCACCTCGCACAGCCGGCGGGCCGCGACCGACGGCTCGCCGACCAGGAACATGCGACTGGTGTCGCCGTGGAACCCGTCCTTGATCACCGTGACGTCGATGTTCAGGACGTCCCCGTTCTTCAGCACGCGGTCCCCGGGGATGCCGTGACAGACCTGATGGTTGACCGAAGTGCAAATCGAGGCCGGGTAGGGCCGATAGCCGGGCGGCGCGTAATTCAGCGTGGCCGGCGTCGTGCGCTGCACGTCGACCATGTAGTCGTGGCACAGCCGGTCGAGCTGGCCGGTGGTGACCCCGGCGCGCACGTGCGGCGCGATGAAGTCGAGCACCTCGGCGGCGAGCCGCCCGGCAACCCGCATCGCCTCGATCTCACTCTCGTTCTTGATGACGAAGGGCATCGGAACTTGTCGGTAACTCGTTGTTCGCGCTATCATTATAGGCTTGCCTTCAAGCTCCGGTTGGAGAGAAGGCGAAATCGACGCGGCCTTCCCGCCCTGCACGCGCTCAGCGTGCCGGGGCACCGAGGTGGGCTCAAGGGACGTTCCGAGGGTGCGCGGTGCCGGTGGGCGCCGCGTTCGGACGCCCGGGGGGCCGCGACACTCAACCCTGAACGGAGAGAACGCCGTGACGACCATGCGCCAGATGCTGGAAGCGGGTGTCCATTTCGGGCACCAGACGCGCTTCTGGAACCCCAAGATGGCCCCGTACATCTTCGGCCATCGCAACAAGATCCACATCGTCAACCTGGAAAAGACCCTGGTCATGTACCAGGAGGCCATGCGTTACCTGCGGCAGCTCGCCGGCAACCGCGGCACCGTGCTGTTCGTCGGCACCAAGCGGCAGGCGCGCGAGATCGTCGCCCAGGAGGCGCGACGGGCCGGCATGCCCTACGTCGACGAACGCTGGCTCGGCGGCATGCTGACCAACTTCAAGACCGTGAAGACCTCGATCAAGCGGCTGCGCGACATGGAGGCGCAGACGGGCGAGGGCGCGCTCGAGCGGATGTCGAAGAAGGAAGGGCTGCTCTTCAGCCGCGAACTCGAGAAGCTCAACCGCTCGATCGGCGGCATCAAGGACATGAACGGCTTGCCCGATGCGATCTTCGTCATCGACGTCGGTTACCACAAGATCGCGGTCACCGAGGCGGTGAAACTCGGCGTCCCGGTGGTCGGCGTGGTCGACACCAACCATTCGCCCGAGGGTATCGACTACGTGATCCCGGGCAACGACGACTCGGGTAAGGCGATCGCTCTGTATGCCCAGGGGGCGGCCGACGCGATCCTGGAGGGGCGGGCGGCCGCGCTGGCCGACGCCGCCAAGGGCGGCAGCGGCGACGAGTTCGTCGAAGTCGAGTCCGAGGCATCCTGAGGAGCAGGCGATGGCGGAAATCACCGCAGGCATGGTGAAGGAGCTTCGGGAGAAGACCGACGCTCCGATGATGGAGTGCAAGAAGGCGCTCACCGAGGCCGACGGCGACCTGGCCAAGGCTGAGGAAATCCTTCGCGTGAAGCTCGGCAGCAAGGCCGGCAAAGCTGCGTCGCGGGTCACCGCCGAGGGCATCGTCGGCGTGTGGCTGGCCCCCGACGCGAAGACCGCGGCGATGGTCGAGCTCAACTGCGAGACCGACTTCGTCGCCAAGAACGACGACTTCCAGGCGTTCGCGCGGTCGCTCGCCGAGCTGGTCGCGCAGCACGCGCCGGCCGACGTCGGAGCGCTGTCGGCGCTGGCGCTGGACGGGGCGACGGTCGAGGAGCGCCGCAAGGCGCTGATCGGGCGCATCGGCGAGAACATGACCGTGCGCCGCTTCGTGCGCCTGGCGGCTGGGGGACGCGTCGCGGCCTACGTGCATGGCGGGGCCAAGATCGGCGTGCTGGTGGACGTCGAGGGTGGCGATGCGGCGCTCGCGAAGGACCTGGCGATGCAGATCGCCGCGAGCAAGCCGGTGGCGCTCGACCGCAGCGGCGTGCCGGCCGAACTGGTCGAGCGGGAGCGCTCGATCGCGACCCAGAAGGCGGCCGAGTCGGGCAAGCCGGCGGAAATCGTCGCGAAGATGGTCGAAGGCTCGGTGCAGAAGTACCTGAAGGAGGTGACCCTCCTTGGCCAGCCGTTCGTCAAGGACGACAAGCAGACCATCGAGCAGCTGCTCAAGGCGCGGCAGGCGAAGGTGCACCGGTTCACGCTGTACGTCGTCGGCGAAGGTATCGAGAGGAAGCAGACCGACTTCGCGGCCGAGGTCGCACAGGCGGCCGCCGCTGCGGCCCGCTGATCGGCGCCCGGACGCGTCCCCGCGGGGCGCGCGTCCGGACCGTGCGTCCCGCCCCGCCTGCCCGACACCACGCGCGATGACTCCGACCGACGCCAAGCCTTATTCCCGAGTCCTGCTCAAGCTGTCCGGCGAGGCCCTGATGGGCGGTGATGCGTACGGTATCAACCGGGGCACGATCGAAAGCATGGTCGCGCAGGTTGCCGAGGCGGTTCGGATGGGGGTCGAGCTGGCGATCGTGATCGGCGGCGGCAACATCTTCCGTGGGGTCGCGCTGGGCGCGGCCGGCATGGACCGCGCGACCGCCGACTACATGGGCATGCTGGCCACGGTGATGAACTCGCTCGCGCTGCAGGACGCGCTGCGTGCGGCCGGCGTGCAGGCGCGGGTGCAGTCGGCGCTGAAGATCGAGCAGGTGGTCGAGCCCTACATCCGCCCTAAGGCACTGCGCTACCTGGAAGAGGGTAAGGTGGTGATCTTCGCCGCCGGGACGGGCAACCCGTTCTTCACGACCGACACCGCGGCGGCGCTGCGCGGCGCGGAGATCGGTGCGCAGGTGGTGCTGAAGGCGACCAAGGTGGACGGGGTGTACAGTGCGGATCCGAAGAAGGACCCGACCGCCACGCGGTACCGCAGCATCAGTTTCGATGAGGTGATCGCGCGCGATCTCAGGGTGATGGACGCGACTGCGTTCGCGCTGTGTCGCGATCAGAAGCTTCCGATCAAGGTGTTCTCGATCTTCAAGGCCGGAGCCCTCAGACGGGTGCTGCTCGGCGAGGACGAGGGCACCCTCGTGCACGTGTGACTCCGGAGACGCTCCGATGGCCGCCCCCACGATCCCCGAGATCCGCAAGTCCACCGAGCAGAAGATGCAGCGGTCGATCGAATCGCTGAAGACCGCACTCGCGCGCATCCGCACCGGTCGGGCGCACGCCGGGTTGCTGGATCACGTCCAGGTCGAGTACTACGGCAGCCAGGTGCCGATCAGCCAAGTCGCGAACGTGACCCTGATCGACGCGCGGACGATCGGGGTCTCGCCCTGGGAGAAGAAGATGGCGCCGGTGATCGACAAGGCGATCCGGGAATCCGGCCTCGGGCTGAACCCCACGCTGCTCGGCGAACTGATCCGTGTGCCGATGCCCCCGCTGTCCGAGGAGCGCCGCAAGGAGCTGACCAAGGTGGTACGCAGCGAAGGCGAGGACGCCAAGGTTGCGGTGCGCAATCTGCGCCGCGACGCCAACGCCCAGTTCAAGGACCTGGTCCGCTCCAAGACGGCGTCCGAGGATGACGAGCGGCGTGCGCAGGACGACGTCCAAAAGCTCACAGACCGCTACGTGCACGAGATCGACAGGCTGCTCCAGGCGAAGGAGCAGGAGATCATGACCGTCTGAGCCCGGCCGCCCCGTCGGACGCGGACCGTCCCCACGCCGCACGATGACCCACGAAAGCACGACACAGTCGGTGCCCGCAACGCAGGACGTGCCGCGGCATGTCGCCATCATCATGGACGGCAACGGGCGCTGGGCGACCACGCGACGGCTCCCGCGCGTGGCTGGGCATACGAAGGGCGTCGAGGCGGTCCGTGCGACGGTCGAGGCGTGCGTCGTGCGCGGAGTGGAGTACCTGACGCTGTTCGCCTTCAGCTCGGAGAACTGGCGGCGGCCGCCCGACGAGGTCTCGCTGCTGATGCGGCTGTTCATCGCCGCACTCCAGCGCGAGATCGCGCAGCTGCGCGCCAACGGCATCCGTCTTCGGATCGTGGGCGACGTGTCCGCGTTCGAACCTCGGCTGCAGACGCTGATCAACCAGGCGCAGACGCGCACCGCGGGCAACTCGCGGCTCACGCTGACCGTCTGCGCCAATTACGGCGGCCGCTGGGACCTGCTGCAGGCGATGCGCCGGATGCTGACCGAGCACCCGTCGCTCGCGGCCGATCCGGATCGCATTCGCGAAGAGGACCTGACGCCGTACCTCGCCATGAGCTACGCGCCCGAGCCCGACTTGTTCATCCGCACCGGCGGCGAGCAGCGGATCAGCAACTTCCTGCTGTGGCAGCTCGCCTACACCGAGCTGTATTTCACCGAAGCCTTCTGGCCGGACTTCGGCGCGGCCGAGCTCGATCGGGCATTCGCGTCGTTCCGTGCGCGCGAACGGCGGTTCGGGCGCACCAGCGCGCAGGTCGTCGACGCCGTGGACGCCCCGCGGGCCTGAGGCTGGCGTCGCGATGCTCGCCAAGCGCGTCGCGACCGCCCTCGTCCTGCTGGCGCTCTTCCTGCCTGCCATCTTCCTCGCCCCGCCCTGGGTCTGGGGTGCGCTCTCGCTCGCGGTGCTCGCGGCGGCCGGCCGGGAATGGGGCCGGCTGCTGGGCTCGGAGCGCGGCGGCTGGGCGCTGGGCGGGGCGCTCGTGGTCGCGGGGATCGCCTACCTGGCGTGGCGCGGAGCCGTCCCCGCGGCGGGCGCGCCGCCGCTCGCTGCGGGCTTTGCCGTCGCCAGCCTCGCGTTCTGGGTCACCGCGGGCCCGCTCGCCCTGGCACGCGTTCGCCGCGTCGGGCCGCCGTGGGCGGTTGCCGCGCTCGCCCTCGGCGCCTGCTGGATCGCGTTGTACGAGCTCCGCGTCGCCGGAGCCGTGATGCTGGTGTCGTGCATGGCGATCGTCTGGCTCGCCGACGTCGGCGCGTACTTCGCCGGGCGCGGATTCGGCCGGCGCAAGCTCGCCCCGCGGGTCAGTCCGGGCAAGACCTGGGAGGGGGTTGCGGGCGGAGTCGCGCTGGTGCTGGCCACCGCCGCCCTGGTGCCGCCGCTCTGGCGCGAGCAGGTGTTCTCCGGCTGGATGGTCGAGCGCGGCGGATGGGTGGCGACCGCGGTGGTTCTGGTCGCGATGGTTGCGCTGTCGGTGGTCGGCGACCTGCACGAGTCGCTGCTCAAACGGCTCGCCGGCGCGAAGGACAGCGGCGGCTTGCTGCCCGGACACGGCGGCGTGCTCGATCGGATCGACGCCCTGATCCCGACGATGCCCGGCTGCCTGCTGCTGCTCCAAGTCCTGCGATAATCGCTGGATGAAGCGCATCACGGTCCTCGGAGCCACCGGCTCGATCGGCGAAAGCACGCTCGACGTGGTGTCTCGGCACCCGGAGCGCTTCCAGGTCTTCGCGCTCACTGCCCGCCGCAGCGACGCGCGGATGCTCGAGCACTGCCTGCGGTTCGCGCCCGCCTACGCGGTGCTGGCCGAGCGCGAGTCGGCCGCCCGGCTACGCGAGGCGCTCGCGCGCAGCGGCAGCCGCACCGAGGTGCTGGACGGGGCGGCGGCTGCCGCCGAGGTCGCCGGCGCCTCCGAAGCCGACCTGGTCATGGCGGCGATCGTCGGCGCCGCCGGGCTCGAGCCCACGCTGGCGGCCGCGAGAGCCGGCAAGACGCTGCTGCTCGCGAACAAGGAAGCGATCGTGATGGCGGGGCCGGTCTTCCTGGCCGCGGTCCGGCAGGGCGGTGCGCGGATCCTGCCGATCGACAGCGAGCACAACGCGGTGTTCCAGTGCCTGCCGGCCGACGGCACCCGCGGCGGCGTCCGGCGGATCGTGCTTACCGCCTCCGGCGGCCCGTTTCGGCGGCTGGACTTCGCGCAGATGGCCGACGTCACTCCGGAGCAGGCGGTCGCCCACCCGAACTGGAGCATGGGCCGCAAGATCTCGGTCGATTCGGCGACGATGATGAACAAGGGGCTGGAGCTGATCGAGGCGCACTTCCTGTTCGACATGCCGCCCCCGTGCCTGGACGTCGTCATTCACCCTCAGAGCATCGTCCATTCGATGGTCGAGTACGTCGACGGTTCAGTCCTGGCGCAGCTCGGCCACCCCGACATGCGCACCCCGATCGCTCATGCGATGGGCTGGCCGGATCGCATCGACAGCGGCGTGCCGGTGCTCGACCTCGCCCAGCACGGTCGGCTGGAATTCGAACGTCCCGACCCAGGCCGCTTTCCGTGCCTGCGCCTGGCGCGCGAGGCGCTGATCGCCGGCGCCGCGGCGCCGTGCGTGCTCAACGCCGCCAACGAGATCGCGGTCGACGCCTTCCTCGAGCGTCGGATCCGTTTCACCGACATCGCGCGGATCAACCAGCGGGCGCTGGACGCATTGGGCGACGGGGGCGCGCCCGAGGATATCGGTGCGGTCCACGAGCTCGATGCGCGTGCCCGCCGCCGTGCGCGTGCCGATCTGCAGGAGCATGTGGCATGACGACTCTGCTCGCCTTCCTGTTCGCGCTGGCGCTGCTGATCTTCGTGCACGAACTCGGCCACTACGCGGTTGCCCGCTGGTTCGACGTGAAGGTGCTGCGCTTCTCGATCGGCTTCGGCAAGCCGCTGGTGCGTTGGAGCGTGGGCCCTGACCGGACCGAGTGGACGATCTCCCCGATCCCGCTGGGCGGCTACGTGCGGATGCTCGATGAGCGCGAGGAGGGGCCCGGCTCGGTTGCGGCGCACGAGGTGCACCGCGCATTCAACCGCCAGTCCCTGAAGGCTCGATCGGCGATCGTCGTGGCCGGGCCGCTCGCCAACTTCCTACTCGCAATCGTGCTGTACGCCGGGCTGGCGGTCGGTGGGATCGACGAACCCGCCGCGGTTCTGGCTGAGCCGCCGCGCGGCACGCAGGCCGCCGCCGCCGGGGTCCGCGAGGCGGACCAGGTGGTGGCGATCGACGGCCGTGAGGTCCGCTCGATGGTCGACCTGCGGCTGCGGATGCTCGATGCGATCGTCGAGCGCCGGCCCGTCCAGCTCACGGTGCAGTCGGAGGGCAGCCGGCGCACGCTTCGGCTGGACACCGCAGGCCTGCCGTCCGGGGAGATCGAGCGCGACTTCATGCGCACGCTCGGACTGGAGATCGCGGGCACCACGGTGTCGATCGGCTCGGTGACTCCCGACGGCAGCGCCGCGAGGGCTGGGCTGCTCGCCGGCGACGTCGTGCTGGCCGCGGATGCCCGCCCGATCGGCCGGGTCGGCGAACTGATCGAGATCCTGCGGGCGAGCCCCGGCCGCGAGGTCACGCTCACCATCCGGCGCGGACAGGTCGAGCAGCGCATCGTGGTCGTGCCCCAGCCCCAGCCGTCGGATCGGGCCGAGGACGGCGACCGCCCGATCGGCCGTATCGGCGCCGCGCTGCAGAACCGCGTGAAGATGGTGGAGCACCGTTACGGTCCGATCGAGGCGCTCGGTTACGGCGCGGCTCAGACCTGGGAGATGTCCTGGTTCTCGTTGCGGATGCTCGGCAAGATGGTGGTCGGCGACCTGTCGTGGCGCAACCTGAGCGGGCCGGTAGCGATCGCCGATTACGCCGGCCAGTCGGCCAAGGTGGGATGGGCCGCGTACGTGGCCTTCCTCGCGCTGATCTCGGTGAGCCTGGGCGTGCTCAACCTGTTGCCCGTGCCCGTGCTGGACGGAGGTCATTTGGTATATTACGGCCTCGAGGCGATCAAGGGTCGGCCGCTGTCCGAGCGGTTCATGCAGATCACGCAACGGGCGGGGCTCGCGGCCATCGTGGGCCTGATGGCCGTCGCGCTCTTCAACGACCTGAGCAGGCTGTTCGGCGGGTGAAGGGCCGGACGGGCCGGCGCGCCCAACCGGGAGTCCCATGCGTCCGTTCGCGAAAACCGTGGTCGCGCTCGTCGCGAGCATGCTGGCCCCGCTCGCCTGGGCGTTCGATCCCTTCGTCATTCGGGACATCCGGCTGGTCGGCGTCCAGCGCATCGAGCCGGGCACGGTGTTCGGCTACCTGCCGATCAAGGTCGGCGAGCGCATCGACGACCAGCGTGCCTCGGCCGCGATCCGCGCGCTGTACGGCACCGGGCTGTTCAACGACGTTCGGCTCGAGGTCGAGGGCGACGTGCTGGTCGTTCTGCTCGAGGAGCGCCCCGCGATCGCCTCGGTCGAGATCAGCGGCGCGAAGGACATCTCGAGCGAGGCGCTGCTCAAGGGGCTCGCCGACCTGGGCATGGCCGAGTCGCGGATCTTCGAGCGCGCGCTGCTGGAGCGCGCCGAGCAGGAGGTCAAGCGGCAGTACCTTGCACGCGGCAAGTACGCCGCCAAGGTCACGTTCACGGTCACGCCGCTCGAGCGCAACCGGGTGTCCGTGGCGCTCGCGATCGAGGAGGGCGAGAACGCGCACATCGCGCAGATCCGTATCGTGGGCAACCGGGCGTTCACCGAGCGTACGCTGCTCGACCAGCTGCTGCTGAGCACGCCCACCTGGATGTCCTGGTACACGAAGACCGACCAGTACTCGCGTGAGAAGCTGGCCGGAGACCTCGAGCGGCTGCGCTCGTTCTACCTGAACCGTGGCTACCTGGAGTTCTCGATCGAGTCGACCCAGGTGTCGATCGACCCCGATCGCGAGGGCGTCTACATCACGATCAACATCGTCGAGGGCGAGCGTTACACGGTCACCGGGTACACGTTCGCCGGCAACACGTTGGGCCGCGACGGCGACCTCGATCGGCTGATGCTGCTCAAGCCGGGCGACGTGTTCAACGGTCAGCTGCTGGCCGAGTCGACGCGATCGATGACGGAGGTGTACGGATCGATCGGCTACGCGTTCGCGAACGTGAATGCGATTCCCGAGGTCGACCGCGCCCAGCGGACGGTCGCCTTCACGATCGGCGTGGACCCGGGCCGACGGGCGTACGTGCGGCGAATCAACATCTCGGGCAACGCCCGCAGCCGCGACGAGGTGGTGCGACGCGAGCTCCGGCAGTTCGAGAGCGCCTGGTACGACACCGACAAGATCCGGCTGTCACGCGAGCGGCTGACTCGTCTCGGGTACTTCACCGACGTCACGATCGACACCGTACCGGTCGCAGACGCCCCCGACCAGGTCGACCTGAACGTCAACGTCAACGAGCGCTCGACCGGCACGTTCCTGATCGGCGTGGGATTCTCGAGTACCGACAAACTGGTGTTGACCGCGCAGGTGGCGCAGCAGAACTTCCTCGGAACCGGCAAGTCCCTCGCGCTGAACCTGAACACCGGCCGCACACAACAGCTGGTCGATCTGCGCAGCATCGATCCTTATTTCACCGACGACGGAATCTCCCGAACCGTCGACGTGTTCAGCCGCCGGTTGAACGCGATCGAACTCGGGCTGGGCGACTACCGTCTGGACACCCAGGGCGCATCGCTTCGCTTCGGCATTCCGTACACCGAAGTGGATCGCATCAGTTTCGGTCTGGCCTACGACCGCAACAAGCTCGCACTCGGTGCGAACCCGCCGCAGCGTTACGTCGAGTACGTCGACGCGTATGGCCCGTCCAGCTGGGCGCTGCTGGGCACCCTCGGGTGGCTCCGGGACGAGCGGGACAGCCCGATCACCCCCACGCGCGGCCTGTATACCGCGGCGAACGTCGAGTTCACGCTGCCGGTCGGTGATCTGCGCTACACGCGTGCCGACTTCTCGGTCCAGTGGTATCGACCGCTCACCAAGGACTACACGATCGGACTGTACGGACAGGTCGCCCGGGGCTGGGCGCTGGACGGGACCCTGTACCCGATCTTCAAGAACTACTACGCGGGCGGTATCGGCTCGGTCCGTGGATTCGAGGCGGCGAGCCTCGGGCCGCGCGACAACGACGGCTTTCCGCGCGGCGGACAGTCCAAGTTCATCGGCAGCGTGGAGTTCCTGTTCCCTCTGCCGGGTGCGGGCAACGACCAGTCGGTGCGTCTGTTCGGGTTCCTGGACGTCGGCAACGTCTTCGTCGAGGAGATCCGCCTCAACGATCTGCGCACCTCGGTCGGGTTCGGCCTGAACTGGCTGTCGCCGCTCGGCCCGCTGAAGCTGTCGGTCGGCTACCCGTTGAACCGCGAGCCGACCGACCGGCTGCAGCGCTTCCAGTTCCAGATCGGCACGGGGTTCTAGCCGCGCTCCACCGGCTGACGATGGGCCATTCTGTGCGAGAATTCGGCCGCCACGCGGCTAGCGCGGGCGTCGGCCCCGAGGGACGCGATCGGATGACCATGCGAGTACGGACCGTCGTCGCAGCCGCAATCGTCGCACTGGGCGGGCCGTCGTTCGCGCAAGAGAGTCAGCTTCGAATCGGCGTCGTGAACAGCGAGCGGATCCTGCGCGAGTCCACGGCGGCGAAGGCCGCGCAGCAGCGACTCGAGCAGGAGTTCTCCCGGCGCGAGAAGGAACTGCAGGACACCGCCGCCCGCATCAAGCAACTCGGCGAGCGGCTGGAGCGTGATGTGTCCGTGCTCTCGGACGCCGATCGCAGTCGGCGTCAGCGCGAGATCGCCGACCTCGACCGCGAGTTCCAGCGGCGTCAGCGCGAGTTCCGCGAGGATCTGAACCAGCGTCGCAACGAGGAGCTGGCGTCGGTGGTCGAACGCGCCAACCGCGTGATCAGGCAGATCGCCGAGCAGGAGCGGTTCGACCTGATCCTCCAGGGTCAGGAGACGGTCTACGCGTCGCCCCGCCTGGACATGACCGAGAAGGTGCTGCGCGCGCTGAACGCCGCGACGCAGAAGTAGGCGACGACCGTGCGCGCGGCCCTGCCCGAGCCGGTCACGCTGGACGACGTCGCCGCCCGGGTCGGCGGTCGCGTCGAAGGCGACGGTTCCCGGCGCGTCACGCGACTTGCATCGCTCGAGTCCGGCGACGGTTCGGCGATCGGGTTCCTGGTCTCGCGCCGGCACGCTCGCCTTGCTCGCGAGAGCGCGGTTGGGGCGATCCTCGTGGCGCCGGCGCTGGCCGCTGAGGCTCCCCCGCGTGCGGTCCGGGTGATCGTCGACGATGCGTACGTTGCGTACGCCCGCCTGTCGCGGTGGTTCGAATCGATGCTCGCGCCGCTCGATCGAGGGCCGCGGATCCACCCGAGCGCGGTCATCCACCCTGCGGCTCGACTCGGATCCGGGGTCGAGGTCGGGGCCTGCGCGACGATCGCCGCGGGCGCGCGCCTCGGGGATCGCACCGTGGTCGGCCCGCACTGCGTGGTCGGTGCCGAGGCGACGGTCGGGGCCGATGCGCGGCTGCATCCCAACGTCACCGTGTACGCCGGCGTGTCGATTGGCGCGCGGGCGATCGTGCATGCCGGCACGGTGATCGGTGCTGACGGCTTCGGTTTCGCGCCGTCGCCCTCGGGCTGGGAGAAGATCGCGCAGCTCGGCTCGGTGCGCATCGGCGACGACGTCGAGATCGGCGCGAACTGCGCGATCGACCGGGGCGCGCTCGACGACACCGTGATCGGAGACGGCTGCAAGATCGACAACCTCGTCCAGATCGGGCACAACGTGCGCATCGGGCGGCACACGGTGATCGCCGGATGCACCGGCATCGCCGGCAGCGCGGTGATCGGGTCGGACTGCCGGATCGGCGGCGGGGTCGGCATCGCAGGACACATCGAGATCTGCGACGGCGCGGTGATCGGCGGGTTCTCGCTGGTCGAGCGGTCGGTCACCGAACCCGGGTTCTACACCGGCGCGTGGCCGCTGCAGGGCCATGCCCAGTGGGAGCGGACGGCGGCGACGCTGAAGCGATTGCCGGAACTGCGCCGTCAGGTGCGCGCGCTGTCGGCGGGTCGAGCCCCGCACGAGGACACCGAATGAACGCGATCGACATCCGTGGCATCCTGGAGCTGTTGCCGCACCGCTACCCGTTCCTGTTGCTCGACCGGGTCCTGGAACTCGAGCCGGGCAAGCGGATCGTCGCAGTGAAGAACGTGACGATCAACGAGCCTTACTTCGTCGGTCACTTCCCGCACATTCCGGTGATGCCGGGCGTGCTGATGATCGAGGCGCTGGCCCAGGCGGCGGGGGTGCTTTCGTTCCGCACGCTCGGTCGCGCGTCGGACCCGAGCTCGGTCTTCTACTTCGTCGGGATCGACGGCGCCCGCTTCAAGCGACCCGTAGGGCCCGGCGACCAGTTGCGGCTCGAGGTCGAGATCCTGCGCTTTGCCCGCTCGATCTCGAAGTTTCGGGGTGTCGCGACCGTCGACGGAGCGGTCGCCGCGGAGGCCGAACTGATGTGCACGCTGCGCACGATCGATCCGCCGCAGCGAGCCGACGGTGCGGCGCCGTCCTCAGCGCGGAGCGATTGAGGTGGCGCGCATCCATCCCACGGCGATCGTCGATCCGACCGCGCAGCTCGACGACGACGTCGAGATCGGCCCGTACGCGGTGATCGGCCCGCGCGTGCGCCTGGGCGCGGGCTGCCGCATCCTTGCGCACGCCACGATCGACGGACCCGCCACGCTCGGCCGCGACAATGTCGTCCACCCGCACGCCGTGATCGGCGGGCCGCCGCAGGACAAGAAATACCGGGGCGAACCCACGTCGCTCGAGATCGGCGACGGCAACACGTTTCGCGAGTGCGTGACGGTGAACCGCGGCACCGCTCAGGATTCAGGGATCACCCGGATCGGCCACCGTAACTGGGTCATGGCCTACGTGCACGTCGCCCACGATTGCCTGATCGGATCGGACACGATCCTGGCGAACACCACGAATCTCGGCGGGCATGTCGAGCTCGGCGACTGGGTGATCCTGGGCGGATGCACCCAGGTCCATCAGTTCTGCAAGATCGGCCCGCACGCGATGACCGGCACGGGGACGATCGTGCTCCACGACCTGCCGCCGTACGTGATGGCCGCCGGTAATCCTTCGGCTGCCCACGGCCTGAACACGGAGGGACTGCGCCGTCGCGGCTTCGAGCCCGAGACGATCGCGATGCTGCGGCGCGCCTACCGGACGCTGTACCGCTCCGGACTCACCCTGCAGCAGGCCCGCTCGGCGCTGGACACGGAGCTGCGCGAGCGGCTCGACGGCCCACCACTGCCGCCGCCGACCGGGACTGCAGCGCTCGCAGCCCCCGACGCCCTGCGGCTGCTGACCGACTTCCTCGGCCGCGTCGAGCGCGGCATCGTCCGCTGAGGCCTGCACGGTGACGGCCGCCCCCATGCGGCTCGCGATGGTGGCCGGCGAGACTTCCGGCGATCTGCTCGCCTCCTCGGTGCTGGCCGGACTGTCCGCCCGCACCGGTACGGCGGGGCTGCTCGCTGCGGGAATCGGCGGGCCGGCGATGGTCCGGCAGGGTTTCGAGGCCTGGTGGCCGGCCGAGCGGCTCGCGGTCCGCGGCTATGTCGAGGTGCTGCGCGAGTATGCGGCACTCCGCGCGATCCGCACGCGGCTCTTGGGGCGCCTGCTCGATTGGCGCCCCGAGGTCTTCGTCGGTGTGGACGCGCCCGACTTCAACCTGGACCTCGAACGACAGCTGCGCGGCCGCGGCATCCGCGTGGCCCACTTCGTCGGCCCGTCGGTCTGGGCCTGGCGGCCGCGGCGGATCGAGCGGATTCGCGCGTCGGTCGACCACATGCTGCTGGTGTTTCCGTTCGAACAGCCGATCTACGATCGCGCCGGTATCCCGGCCACCTACGTCGGCCACCCTCTGGCCGATCTGATCCCGACCCAGGTCGAGCCCGGCGCGGCGCGCCGCAGGCTCGGTCTGCCCGCCGACCGCCCGGTGGTCGCGGTGATGCCCGGCAGCCGCGCAAGCGAGATCCGGTACATCGCGCCCGCCTTCGTCGATACGATCGCATGGCTGGCCAGGCGCCGCCCCGAGCTGGTCTTCGTGGTGCCGGCGGCCACCGACACGCTCTTCGCCCGGCTGCGCCAGGTCATCGCCGCGGCCGCGCTGCCCGAGGGCATCGACTGCCGACTGGTCCAGGGCCGTTCGCACGATGCGATCGCGGCTGCCGACGCGGTGCTGGTCGCCAGCGGCACGGCCACGCTCGAGGTCGCGCTGTTCCGGCGCCCGATGGTCATCGCGTACCGGATGGCGGCGCTCAGCTACCGGATCATGCGTCGGATGGCGATGCTGCCCTGGATCGGACTGCCGAACATCCTGTGCAACGACGCGGTCGTCCCGGAGTTCGTGCAGGACGCCGCGACGCCGCCGGCGATGGGCGCCGCGCTGCTCGCGCTGCTCGAGGACGCAGCCGGCGCGCGCCGTCTGGGCGAGCGCTTCGCCCAGTTGCACGAGACGCTGCGCCGCGACTGCGGCGAGCGCGCTGCAGAGACCCTCCTCGAGCTGCGCGCCCGCCCCGCTGCGACGCGATGAACCGAAACCGTCCCCAGCCGAACGCGCTGGCGCATCCGACGACCGCCGTGGCTGTGGACCGGGTCTGCGGGGTCGATGAGGCCGGACGCGGCCCGCTCGCCGGGCCGGTGTTCGCGGCTGCGGTGATCCTCGATCCGACATGGCCGATCGCGGGGCTGCGGGACTCCAAGCAGCTGAGTCCGGCCCGGCGGGATGCGCTCGCCGCGGCGATCCGGGTGCGGGCGATCGCCTGGGCGCTCGGGCGCGCGAGCGTCTCGGAGATCGACCGCCTGAACGTGTTGCAGGCGACGATGCTCGCGATGCACCGGGCGGTGGCGGGACTGCCGCGGATGCCGGAGCTCGCGCGCGTCGACGGTGACCGCGTCCCGCCGCTGTCCTGCGATGTGCAGACGATCGTTCGGGGCGATGCCATCGATCCCTGCATCTCGGCGGCATCGATCCTCGCCAAGACCGCGCGCGACGCCGCGATGCTGCGGCTCAACCGGCGCTTCCCCGGTTACGGGTTCGACCGCCACAAGGGCTATCCGACCGCCGAGCACCTGGCGGCGCTGCGGCGGCTCGGCCCGTGCGCGGCGCATCGGCGCAGCTTCGCCCCGGTGCGCGCGACGCTCGAGGCCCTCGGGACGGCGGCATCGCGATGAGCGCGCCTCGGCGCATCACCTCGACGGACAACCCGGAGTTCCGCGCGGTCCGCGACCTCGCCCATTCGGCCCGCGAGCGACGCCGTCACGGCCGCTCGGTGCTCGAGGGGGTGCACCTGTGCGAGAGCTGGCTTGCGCACTGCGACGCACCGCGCTCCGCGCTCGCGAGCGACTCCGCGCTCGCCCACCCCGAGGTCGCCGCGCTGCTGGGCCGCCACCGGCTGAGGCCGACCGTGCTCGCCGACGCGCTGTTCGCCGAACTGTCGACGCTCCAGCACGGCGTCGGCATCGCGTTCGTCGTCGACACGCCGCGGCCAGCGCTTCCGGCGGCGATCGATGCTGACGCGCTGTACCTGGATCGGATCCAGGACCCGGGCAACGTCGGGACGCTGCTGCGCAGCGCGGCGGCCGCCGGCGTCGGGCGGGTGATCACCGCCCCGGGCACCGCCTGGTGCTGGTCTCCGAAAGTACTGCGGGCGGGGATGGGTGCGCACTTCGCGCTTGCGATCCACGAGGCGGTGCCCTGGCCGACGGTTCGCGCACGGCTCGCGGTCCCGACGATCGGGACCCGTCCGGCGCTTGCGCAGACGCTATGGGACTGCGATCTGCGCGAAGACACGCTCTGGCTGTTCGGCAATGAGGGCGAGGGCCTGTCCGCCGACCTCGCGGCGGACGTACGCCGCTGGGTGCGAATCCCGCAGGAGGGCGGCGTCGATTCGCTCAACGTCGCCGCGGCCGCCGCGGTCTGCCTGTTCGAGCAGCGACGCCAACGCGCCTCGCGGGGCTGAGCGCGCGGCGCTCAGCCGAGCTCGAGCATGGTCAGCACCGTGGTCGCAATCTCCTCGATCGACTTGGTGGTGGACGACAGGCAGGGGATGCCCTCGCGCCGCATCATCGCCTCGGCCTCGTTGACCTCCATTCGGCAGGTCTCCAGCGCGGCGTAGCGGCTGCCTGGCCGTCGTTCGTTGCGGACCTCGGCCAGCCGCTCGGGGGCGATCGTCAGGCCGAACAGCTTGGCGCGGTAACCGTACAGCACGTCGGGCAGTCGGCCGCGGTTGAAGTCCTCGGGGATCAACGGATAATTCGCCGCCTTCACGCCGTGCTGCACCGCAAGGTACAGGCTGGTCGGGGTCTTGCCGCAGCGAGAGACGCCGACCAGGATCACGTCGGCCTGATCGAGCTCCCTGTGCTGCTGCCCGTCGTCGTGCGCCATCGCGAAGTGGATCGCCTCGATCCGAAGCTTGTAGGTCTCCGACTCGGCCACCGCGTGGAATCGGCCGATGGTGTGCGTGGACTTGATCCCGAACTCGGTCTCGAGCGGCCCGACGAAGGTCGCGATCAGGTCGAGGAACAGTGCGTCGGCGGTGCGGACGATCTCATTGATCCGCGGATCGACCAGCGTGCTGAAGACGATCGGGCGCTGGCCGTCCACCCGCCCCTGGTGCCGGATTCGGGTCAGCGCCTCGTCCGCCTTCTCGCGGCTGTCGATGAACGGCAGCCGGACCTGCCGCAGATTCAGCCCTTCGAACTGCGACAGCACCGAGTGACCGAAGGTCTCCGCGGTGATGCCGGTCCCGTCGGACACGAAGAAGACCGTACGGTCGGGACTGGGCTTGGCGGCGTCTGGCATGCGGTCCTCTGCGGCTGCGGCCGTCCCTGGGACGACCGGTGTCCGCGCCCGCCTCGGGAGGCGGCGAGGCGCGGTCGGGGAGGGTATTCTCCTCGGCGCCGGAGCAGGCCGCGAAGTAGAATCCGCGACGGCGTCAGGGAAACCGTCCGAGTGTTGCAGCCGCGCCGTTGGCGCCGCCCCCCAGGCGACGTCCAGCGCCCCGACTCCAGCGCTCGCCGCCGCTCAGCGGTGCCGCGTACACCCGATTTCCCTCCCGATCAGGACGCCTCCGATGACCACGCACCATGGACGCTACGTCGTACCGTTCGACGAGCTGAGGATGACCGACGTCGACTCGGTCGGCGGCAAGAACGCCTCGCTCGGCGAGATGATCAGCCAGCTCGAACACGCGGGCGTGCGCGTACCCGGCGGCTTCGCGACCACGGCCCACGCGTTCCGTGACTTCCTGGACCAGAACCGTCTGACTGCCCGGATCCGCGAGGCGCTGGACGCGCTCGACGTCGACGACGTCAAGGCGCTCGCGCGCTGCGGCGCCGAGATCCGCCGCTGGGTGTCGGAGGCACCGCTGCCCGAGAAGCTCGAGACTGAGATAAGGCAGCATTTTCAAGAGCTTCAAAGAGAATCCGAAAGTGAAATCTCGGTTGCGGTCCGTTCATCTGCCACCGCCGAGGACCTGCCGGATGCCTCGTTCGCCGGCCAGCAGGAGACCTACCTGAACGTGGTCGGCATCGATGCGGTGCTCGACCGCATCCGGCACGTCTTCGCATCGCTCTACAACGACCGGGCGATTTCCTACCGGGTGCACAAGGGCTTCGCGCACGCCGAGGTCGCGCTGTCGGCCGGCGTGCAGCGGATGGTCCGCAGCGACTTGGGCGCCGCCGGGGTGATGTTCACCATCGACACCGAGTCCGGGTTTCCCGACGTGGTGTTCATCACCAGCGCCTACGGCTTGGGTGAGACCGTCGTGCAGGGCGCGGTGAACCCGGACGAGTTCTACGTGCACAAGCCGATGCTGGCAGCCGGGCGGATGCCGATCATCCGGCGTCAGCTCGGCTCGAAGCTGCTGCGCATGGAGTTCGAGCCGGGTGGCGGCAACGGCCGCTCGGTGCGCACCGTCGACACGCCGGCCGAGCTGCGCAGCCGGTACTCGCTCGTCGATGACGAGGTGGTCGAGCTCGCCCGCTACGCAACCATCATCGAGCGCCACTATGGCCGGCCGATGGACATCGAATGGGGCAAGGACGGCCGCGACGGCAAGCTGTACATCCTGCAGGCCCGGCCTGAGACCGTGAAATCGAACGCGGTCGACGGCAAGCACCTGAAGTTCCGACTGAAGGCCACGTCGGACGTGCTCGCCAGCGGCCGGGCGATCGGCCAGAAGGTGGGGGCCGGACCGGTCCGGGTGGTGGCCGATGCAAGCGAGATGGCCCGAGTGCAGCCGGGCGACGTGCTGGTCACCGACATGACCGATCCGAACTGGGAGCCGGTGATGAAGCGGGCGTCGGCAATCGTCACCAACCGCGGCGGCCGCACCTGTCACGCGGCGATCATCGCGCGCGAGCTCGGCATTCCGGCCGTGGTCGGCTGCGGCGACGCGACCGACCGGCTGCCGGACGGCGCGTTGGTCACCGTCTCGTGCGCCGAGGGCGACACCGGCTACATCTACGACGGGATGCTGGAGACCGAAGTCAGCGAGGTCTCGACTGGCGCGCTGCCCGCGCTCCCGGTGAAGATCATGATGAACGTCGGCAATCCGCAGCTCGCGTTCGAGTTCGCGCAGCTGCCGAACCAGGGCGTCGGCCTGGCGCGCCTGGAGTTCATCATCAACAACAACATCGGGGTGCACCCGAAGGCGATCCTCGACTACCCGAACGTCGACCCCGACCTGAAGAAGGCGGTGGAGAGTATTGCCCGCGGCCACACCAGCCCGCGTGCCTTCTACGTCGACAAGCTCGCCGAGGGCGTGGCAACCATCGCCGCCGCGTTTTGGCCGAATCCGGTGATCGTGCGGCTATCCGACTTCAAATCGAACGAGTACCGCAAGCTGATCGGTGGTTCCCGCTACGAGCCCGAGGAGGAGAACCCGATGCTCGGGTTCCGCGGCGCGTCACGCTACATCTCGGCGGACTTCGCCGAATGCTTCGAGATGGAGTGCCGCGCAATGAAGCGCGTGCGCGAGCAGATGGGGCTGACCAACGTCGAGCTGATGGTCCCCTTCGTGCGCACCGTTCGGGAGGCCGAACAGGTGGTGTCCCTGCTGGCGCGCCACGGTCTGGTCCGGGGCGAGGGTGGCCAGCCCGACGGTACCGGCGGGCTGCGACTGATCATGATGTGCGAAATCCCGTCCAACGCGATCCTCGCCGATCAGTTCCTGCAGCACTTCGACGGCTTTTCGATCGGCTCGAACGACTTGACCCAGCTCACCCTCGGACTGGACCGCGACTCCGGCCTGGTCGCCGAGGGGTTCGACGAGCGCGATCCCGCGGTCAAGGCGCTGCTCGAGCGGGCGATCGCCGCGTGCCGCGACGCGGGGAAGTACGTGGGCATCTGCGGCCAGGGGCCGTCCGATCACCCGGACCTCGCCGAGTGGCTGATGACCCACGGTATCAACTCGATCTCGCTGAACCCTGACACGGTGGTCGCTACCTGGCAGCGGCTGGGCGGGCTCACGCCCCGCTGAGGCCGCCCAGCGGGTTCAGCGGCGCGCAGTGCAGGGGCCGGCGACCTGCCGGCCTTCGTGGATCAGCGCCGCCTCGCTACCGCGGGTGAGCAGGATCGTGTTGCCGGCCGCGTAGCGGGTGCCCGAGCCGGTGCTCTGCTGACGCAGCAGCCAGCTGTCCGTACGCCAGCGAGCAACCGCCTGGTCGCGCCCGAACGCGACCGTCAGCGGCACCCCGTTCGGGCAGTCGAAGTTGCGCAGTCGCCAGTCCGGATCGCGCGACAGCAGCATCGTGCCGGCGTCGCCCAGACCCAGGTCCAGCATCTCGGGCGAGGGCGTCACGGTCCGCACGAGCGCGAGCTGGCGTGAGAACCGCTCGGCGTCCGAGCCGCCCGGACACAGGGTGCGCCCGAGCGTCAGCGGGCCGATCGTCAGGCTGCGGCCAGCCTGGCGCCAGGTTGCTCCGCCCTTGTTGCAGGCGACCTGAACCGCGAGCTGACCGCCGTCGAGGAACTCCAGGTTGTACTGGCCCGGGTCGGCCGGCGCGGCGAGCCCGGCCGGCGTCAGCGTGCCCAGCCAGTACCAGCTCGAGCCGGCGAGCGCGGGCACGGGTGGCGCCGCGGGTACGGATGGCACACCGGACGGCGGTACGTCCCGGATCGGTCCGCGCCCGGAGTCGGGTCCAGGGCCCGGAGGCGCCGCGCATCCCGCGACCGCCAGCATCACCGCGAAGGCCACCGCTCTCGCGATCGCTCGGGGGTCCGGCTGCACCCGCTTCCTGATCGAATCGAACATCTCGGGTCGTGTGGGTCGGCTGCGGTGAAAGGAAAGGGGGCGCCATTCTGCAGCGCCCCCTCGGTTGCCCACCGTTCCCCGCCGGCGCCGGGGAACCGAGGCGCCGGCTTACTTGACGACCATCATCGTCGTGCGTTTCCCGCCGCTGTACGTGTACAGCGTGAGCGTGCCGTCCTTGATGTCGCCCTTCGCATCGAACGCGATGCGTCCGGTCACGCCGTCGTAACTGATCTTCGCCAGCTCGGGCAGGTAGCGCTTCGGATCGGCCGAGTTCGCCTTTTGCATCGCCGCAACCATGGTCATCACCGCGTCGTAGACGTAAGGCGCGTAGATCTGCACCTCCTGTCCTGTCTTCTCCTTGAAGCGCTGCTTCCAGGCGTTGAGCGCAGCTTCCTTGTCCTTGGTGACGCCGCCCGCCTCGGCACAGATGACCTGCTTGTCGGCCATCGCATCGCCCGCCAGCTTGATCAGCTCGTTCGAGCAGATGCCGTCGCCGCCCATGAACCGCGCGTTGATGCCGAGCTGCTTCATCTGGCGCAGCATCGGACCGGCAACCGCGTCCATCCCGCCGTAGAAGATCAGGTCGGGCTTCTGGCCCTTGAGCTTGGTCAGGATCGCATTGAAGTCGGTCGCCTTGTCGTTCGTGAACTCTCGACCGACGATCTTGCCGCCGGCGGCCTTGACCGCCTTCTGGAACTCGTCGGCAACGCCCTGGCCGTAGGCGGTGCGGTCGTCGATGATCGCGATGCTCTTCGCCTTCACCTGCTGGACCGCGTAGCGGCCGAGCGTCCCGCCGAGCTGCCCGTCGTGGGCGACGACCCGGAACGCGGTCTTGAACCCCTGCTGCGTGTACTTCGGGTTGGTCGCCGACGGCGAGATCTGCGCGATGCCGGCGTCGTGGTAGATCTTCGAGGCCGGGATCGTAGTGCCCGAATTCAGATGCCCGATCACTCCGTTCACCTTCGCATCGACCAGCTTGGTCGCGGCGGCGGTGCCCTGCTTCGGATCGGCTGCGTCGTCCTCGGACAGCAGCTCCCACTTGACCGCCTGACCGCCGATCTTGATGCCCTTGGCGTTCAGGTCCTCGATCGCGAGCTTGGCGCCGAGCTCGTTGTCCTTGCCCAGGTGGGCGATGCCACCGGTCAGCGGGCCGACGTGGCCGATTCTCACGACCGTCTGCGCCGAGACCGTGCCTGCTGCAAGCGAGCATGCTGCGGCGACCGCCAGGCTCAGAACCTTCGGATGGAACCTCATCGACTTCTCTCCTAGAGAATGAGTGCAGGCTGGGTGTTCGTTGTCGGACGGGGGTCCCTGCCTCGGCCCCTCGCTGGCCGAGCATCGTAGCCGGAACGGACAGGAGCGGCAACGAATGCGCTGCGCGCCGTCCCGCAGGGGCGCCGGCGACGGTTGACCGGGCGGGCGTGGCACGCCATCCTCCCCTCACGATGGCGCTTCAGTATTGGTGGTGGGTCCTTGCCCTGCTGCTCGGCATCCTCGAACTGGTGTCGGGCACGTTCTATTTGCTGGTGATCGCCGGTGGTGCCGCGGCCGGCGGCTTGGTCGCGGCCGGCGGCGGGCCGCTATGGCTGCAGTGCATTACCGCGGCAGCGCTGAGCGTCGCCGGGGCGGCGGCGGTTCGCCGGTGGGGGCGGCGCGACGGGCCGATCGCGCCCGCCCAGCGCAACCGTGACGTGGTCGCCGACATCGGCGAGCGGGTGCGGGTCGATGCCTGGGGACCCGACGGTAGAGCGCGCATCCAGTACCGTGGTACCCAGTGGACCGTCGAGCTCGCTGCGGGAGAGCCCGCGCTCGCCGGCGAGTACGTGATCCGCGAGGTCGCCGGCAACCGGCTGATCGTCGCCCGTTCCTGACGCCAGCGGAGGTCCGATGATCGGAACCAGCGTAGTCGCCGCCGTGATCCTCGTGCTCGCGGTCGTATTCGTCATCCAGACGCTCAAGGTGGTGCCCCAGCAGCACGCCTGGGTGGTCGAGCGGCTGGGCAAATACCACCGCACCCTCACGCCCGGGCTGTCGTTCATCGTCCCCTTCATCGACCGGGTCGCCTATCGGCACCTGCTGAAGGAAATCCCGATGGACGTCCCCAGCCAGGTCTGCATCACGAAGGACAACACCCAGCTGACCGTGGACGGGGTGCTGTACTTCCAGGTCACCGATCCGGTCCGTGCCTCGTACGGTTCGTCGAACTTCATCGTCGCGATCACGCAGCTCGCTCAGACGACGCTGCGCTCGGTCGTCGGCAAGCTCGAGCTCGACCGTACCTTCGAGGAGCGCGACTTCATCAACAGCAGCGTGGTCTCGGCGCTCGACGAGGCCGCGATGAGTTGGGGCGTCAAGGTGCTGCGCTACGAGATCAAGGACCTGACGCCGCCGGCCGAGATCCTGCGCTCGATGCAGGCGCAGATCACCGCCGAGCGCGAGAAGCGGGCGCTGATCGCGGCGTCCGAAGGCCGCAAGCAGGAGCAGATCAACATCGCCACGGGCGAGCGCGAGGCCGCGATCCAGCGCTCCGAGGGCGACAAGCAGGCGGAGATCAACAAGGCCGAGGGCGAGGCGGCCGCGATCACCACCGTGGCCGCCGCGACCGCCGCCGCGATCGAGCGGATCGCGCTGGCGGTCGAGCGGCCGGGCGGGGCGCGCGCGGTGAACCTGAAGGTCGCCGAGCAGTACGTTCAGGCGTTCGGCCAGCTCGCCAAGCAGGGCAACACGCTGATCGTGCCCGCGAACCTCGCCGATCTGTCGACCCTGATCACGAGCGCGCTGACCGTGGTCCGCGGCACCGAGGCCGGTACGCCGCCGACGCCGCGCACCTGAGGCGTGTCGCAGCGATGGCGTCGCCCACGGTCGTCGCTGGGGTCCGCCAGGCGCTCGCCGCGCACCCGCCGTTCTCGCTGATGCGCGATGAAGACCTCGAACTGGTCGCGCGTCGTGCCGAGCTCGCCTACTTCGCGCCCGGCGAACGGATCGTCGGCCCCGCCTCGGGGCCGCCCGCGTGGTGCTGGATCGTCCGGCAGGGGCTGGTCGAGGCCCATCGGCCGGACTCGGACGGCGGGTCCGGGCAGGCGAACGCCCAGCTGACTCCAGGAGAGACCTTCCCGGTCGGTGCACTGATGGCCGAGCGTTCGGTCGGCAGCGACTACCGCGCGGTCGGCGACGTGTTCTGCTGGGCTTTGAAGAAGTCAGACTTCGACGAGCTGCTGCAACGCAGTCCGGTGTTCCTCGATTTCTGCAAGCGCCGGATCGGCGCTCTGCTCGACCTCTCGAACCAGGCGCTGCAGGCGAGTTATGCACGCCAGGCCACCCAATGGCGATCGATGGCAACCCCCCTTGGCGACCTGATCCGCCGGGCGCCGGTGACCGTGCCCCGGCACGCAACGCTGCGCGAGGCGTTCGAGCGGATGGAGGCCGATCGGGTCGGATCGGTGATCGTCGGCGACGGGGAGGGGATCTTCACTCGCCAGGACGTGATCGGCCGAGTCGTGCTGCCCGGCGTGGCGCTCGACACGCCGATCGCCGAGGTGATGACCGCTCCGCTGATCAGCCTGGAGACACACGCGACGGTTGCCGAGGCCGTACTGCTGATGGCCGAGCGCACGATCCGCCACGTTCCGGTCAAGCGAGACGGACGGCTCGCCGGCGTGGTGACCGAACGCGACCTGTTCGTGCTGCAGCGCCAGACCCTGCGTGGCATTTCCGAGGCGATCGCGGCGGCTGGATCGATCGCGGCGCTCGCCCGCGCCGGCGACGACCTGCGCAGCTGGTCGTCGGCGCTGGTCGCTCAGGGCGTGTCCGCAGCGTTCGTGACGCGACTGATCAGCCGGCTGAACGACCAGCTGACCGTCCGCGCGATCGTGCTGGTCTCGAACCAGCGCGGTGCATCGATCGACGGCTGCTGCTGGCTTGCGCTGGGCAGCGAGGGGCGCGAGGAACAGACGATCGCGACCGATCAGGACAATGGCCTGATCTTGCCCGACGGCACGCAGAAACCCCGGCGCGATGCCCTGTGCGAATTCGCCGACGCGGTCAACCGGGCACTGGACGCCTGCGGCTACCCGCTGTGCAAGGGCGGCATCATGGCCGGCAACCCGCGCTGGTGTCTGACCGCGAGCGAGTGGCGCGGCCTGTTCGACGGGTGGATCGAGCGCGGCGACCCGGAGAGTCTGCTTGCTGCCAACATCTTCTTCGACTTCCGGCCGCTCGCCGGCGACGCTTCGCTCGCGGCCGCGCTGCGCACGCACGTGACCGAACGCGCTGCGACCAACCCCCGGTTCCTGAAGCAGATGAGCGACAACGCGCTGCGCAGCGGGCCGCCCGCGTCCTGGACCGGCGGCCTGCTGGACACGCTGTTCGCGACCGAGGCTGCCGAGATCGACCTGAAACTGTCGGGCACCGCCCCGTTCGTCGATGCGGCGCGCCTGCTCGCGCTCGCGCATCGCATCGCCGCGACCGGCACCGCCGAGCGCCTGGAGGCCCTCGCGGCGGCTGGCGCGCTCCCGGCCAACGAGGCGCGCAGCTGGGTCGACGCGTTCCAGTTCCTGCAGAGCCTGCGGCTGCGCGTCCAGCACGTGCCGCGCTCCGCCCCGGCGGAGAACCCCAACCTGCTCGACACCCGTACGCTCTCCGACCTCGACCGCCGGATCCTCAAGGAAGCGTTCCGCCAGGCTCGCACGCTGCGGCAGCGGCTCGCGCTCGACTACCCGGGCTGAGCCGTGCGCTGGCTGCGGACGTTCCTGGGCCGAGCCGAACGGGTCGAGGACCGGTTGCGCCGGCTCGACGATCAGCGCTGGGTCGTGCTCGACGTCGAGACCAGCGGCCTGGATCAGCGCAACGACCGGCTGCTGTCGATCGGTGCGGTCGCGGTCCGTGGGCGACGCGTGTCGATCGAGGACAGCTTCGAGCGGGTGGTCCGCTCGCCGACCGTCAGCGACCGGTCGAACATCCTGATCCACGGCATCGGAGTGCAGGCGCAGCGCGACGGCGTCGGCCCGCGGCAGGCCTGCGGGGAGTTCCTCGACTACGCGGGCAGCGCCCCGCTGGTCGGCTTCCACGCGAGCTTCGACCGGGCGTTCCTCGAGCGCGCGGTGCAGACCCACCTCGGCCGGATGCTGGGCGCCGACTGGCTCGACCTCGCGGCGCTCGCCCCGGCGCTGAACCCCGGGCTACGCGCGAAGGCCCTGGACGAATGGCTGGATCACTTCGGCATCGTGGTCACCCAGCGCCACCACGCGAGCGCCGACGCGTTCGCGACCGCGATGCTGTTCGTACGGCTGCTCGCCCAGGTGCCCGCCGGCGAGCGAGACCTGCGCGGGTTGCAACGGTTGGCGCTCGCGCAGCGCTTCGCGGGCGGCTGACCCGGCCGACGGACGGCCGCGCAGCACGAGGGGGCGGCCCGCCTCGTTAAGGCGCCGTTAAGCGCGGGTCGCGAAGATGGTGCCATGCAACACGCCACCGCCTTCGCCCCTCAGCGGCTACCCGTGGGTTCGTCCCGTCGGCACCCCGCGCTCGACACCCCCCGCTCGCTCGTGCTGCGCCTGCATCCGAGCGGAGACCCGGCGCGCACCGCGGTCGAGCACTTCGTCTCGGAGGTCTACCGGCGCGCCTTCGGCGCACGCATCCCCAGGTTCGCACCGATGCTGGTCAGCGTGGTCGACGAGCACGGCATCGTGGCCGCCGCCGGCTGGCGCAACGCGAGGGACCGGCTCTACCTGGAGCGCTATCTCGACGGCCCGATCGAGGACTGCATCGCACGTCGGTGCGGGGGCGCGCGCCCCGAACGGGCGCGGATCGTCGAGGTCGGCCACCTCGCTACGGTCCGGGCGGGCGAGGGCCGGCGGCTGATGGTCCGCCTGGGGCTGCACCTCGCGTCGATCGGATACCGGTGGGTGGCGAGCACTGCGACGCCCGGCGTCCGTGCGACGTTCGAGCGTGCGGGGGTGCACGGCGTCGAGCTCGGTCCGGCGACCCGCGAGGCTGCAGGTGCCGACGGCGAGGCCTGGGGGACCTATTACGCCGGCGGCGCGTCGGTGATCGCCGGGGAGCTGCTGCCCAACTTGGCGCGGACCCTGCCGCGGGTGCTGCGGTGAGCCCGCCGCTGCGCTGGCTGCGCCGGGGCGATCCGGTCCGCGACGTGCTGCTCGGCGCGGGCACACGCGTGTCCGCAGTCGAACTCGCCGAGGCGGGCGAGCGCGCGGCCGACACGTTGCGCGCCGAGAACGTTCGGGTGATCGCGACGCGGCTGGACAACGGACCGGCCTGGGCGATCACCGACCTGGCCGCCTGGCACGCGGGCATCGTCCACGTGCCGCTCCCGGCATTCTTCACGGCGTCTCAGCTCGCGCATGTGCTCGCAGCGACCGGCGCCGATGCGCTGCTCGAGGCCGGTGGTGACGGGTCCATCGGCGGTCTGCCCGCGGGCACTCGCCTCACCCGGCGCGCCACGACGCCGGTCAAGCCGCACGACGGCACCGCGAAGGTGAGCTTCACGTCCGGCAGCACTGGTCAGCCTCGCGGCGCCTGTCTGTCCGGCGAGACCCTTGCGGCGGTCGCCGAGGGCATTGCCGCGGCCCTCGGACCGATCGGCATCAGGCGCCATCTGGCCGTGCTGCCGCTGCCGGTGCTGCTCGAGAACGTCGCCGGGCTGTACGCGCCGCTCGCGGCGGGGGCCGCGGTGGTGCTGCCTGCCTCGGCCGAGGTGGGTCTACACGGATCGTCCCGTTTCGATCCCGACGTGCTGCAGCGCGCGGTGCACGCATGGCAGCCCGACAGCGTGATCGTGCTGCCGCAGATGCTGCGTGCGTGGGCGGCGCGCCGGCGACCGGACGATCCGGCACCGCGCTTCGTGGCGGTGGGCGGCGCGGCGGTGGGCGCGAGCACGATCGCCCGCGCGCGCGCGGCGGGTATCCCCGCGTACGAGGGCTACGGGCTGACCGAGGGGGGGTCGGTGCAGACGCTGAACCTGCCAGGGGCGGACCGCCCGGGCAGCGTGGGTCGCGCGTTGCCTCACGCCCGCGTGCGTCTGTCCGGCAGCGGCGAGATCGAAGTGAGCGGGGCGCCGATGCTCGGCTACCTGAGTCAACCGGCGATCACACCGCGGGCGTGGTGGGCGACCGGAGACGTCGGAAGGATCGACCCGGACGGCTTCGTCCATGTAGACGGCCGCCGCGACGCGTTGATCGTTACGGCGTTCGGCCGCAACGTCTCGCCCGAGTGGGTCGAGACCGCGCTGCAGTCGCAACCCGCGGTCGCGCATGCGGTGGTCTCGGGCGCCGGCGAACCCGCACTGCATGCGGTGCTGTGGCCGACCCGTGACGACCTTCCGCAACGCGCACGCGACGCCGCGCTGGCGGCCGCGGTCGAGGCGGCGAACACGACCCTTCCGGACTACGCGCGCGTCGGGCACTGGATCGTCGCCGACGTGCCGTTCGACGCGGCCGCCGGCATGGCCACGGCCAACGGGCGCCCGCTTCGGGAAGCGATCGCTCGCCGATTTCACGCTGCCGTTGCGGTGGCACACGACTCGGGAGAACACCTCGATGACACGTTTCGCTGAGCGCCTGCAGGCGCACACCGCCCGCGAACGGGCCGAGCTGATGAACGTGCCGATCATCGGCGACGCGCTTGCAGGGCGGGTGTCCATGCCCGCCTACGGAGCGTTCCTCGCCCAGGCCTGGCATCACGTGCGACACACGGTGCCGCTGCTGCGGGCCGCCCGCGACGCGCTGCCCGGACGGCTCGCGTGGTTGCGCGGCGCGTTCGACGAGTACGTGGCCGAGGAAGCGGGCCACGACGACTGGATCCTCGCGGATCTCGCGGCGTGCGGGATCGACTCCGACCGGGTCCGCGCGAGCCGCCCGGCGCCGGCCACCGAGGTGATGGTCGCCTATGCGTACGACACGATCGCACGCGGAAATCCGATCGGGTTCCTGGGCATGGTTCACGTGCTCGAGGGCACCAGCGTGGCCCTTGCGCTCGCGGCCGCCGACCGGATCCAGACCGGGCTCGGCCTGCCGGACGCAGCGTTTTCCTACCTGCGATCCCACGGTACGCTCGATCTGGAGCACACACGGCACTTCGCCGACCTGATCGACGCGTTGGACGAGGAGGGCGACCGCGAGGCGATCGTCCATGCCGCCCGGATGTTCTATCGGCTCTACGCCGACGTGTTCCGCGCGCTGCCACGTCCGGCCGCCGACCCGGCGACCTGGGAGGTGCCCGGCCTCGGCGAGGCCCGCCGCGAGATCGCAGCATGAGACACCCTGTGTCAACCCCCCGGTGCTTGAATGACGAGCCGAGCGCTGTTGTGGAGCGCTGGGTCGTAGGGTTTGCGGTCGGTCCAGGCGCGCCAGATCACGCGGATCCAAGCGCGGGCGAGGATGCGTACGGCGTGGGTATGGCGAGCACCTCTGGCTCGTGCGCGGGAGTAGACGGCGGCGGCCCATGGACTGTCGTGGCGCGAGTTGTCCGCGAGGATGGTGATGGCGTGTCGCAGGCGCTTGTTGCAGGCCCAGCGCCAGACGACGGCTCGGTGCTTGCCCGAGGCATGGGTGACCGGGGTGACACCGGCCTCGGCGGCGAGCTGCGCATCGTCGGGGAAGCGCTCGCGGACGTCGCCGAGCTCGGCGAGGATCTGTGCGGCGCAGAGTCGGCCCGCGCGCGGGAAGCTCATGATCACTGGGCCGTCGGGGGCATCGGCCACGGTGTGCTCGATGCGCGCGTCGAGCAGCTTCATGCGTGCGGCGAGCGAGCCGAGCAAGACCACCAGGTGCTGTACGAGCTCGGCGTTGGCCTCGGCGAGCAGCTCTCCAGCGTGACCCGGGGCGCCCTCGTGCAGGCGCGCCAGCAGTGCCTCGGGCGTCTTGCGGCCGCTGTAGCGTTGCGTGGCGAGGAAGGCGGCCATGCGCTTGGGGCCCAGACGCGAGGCGGCCTGCGGGCCGGGGTAGCGCTCGAGGAATGCGAGCGCGATCGGCGAGTCGAGTTCGTGGAACAGTTCGGCGGCGGCCGGCCAGAACGACAGCAGCAGGTCGCGCAGCTGGTTGGTGAGCCGGGTGCGGGTGCGCTGCAGGTCTTCGCGGGCGCGCACGAGCGAGCGCAGCGCGCGGATCGCGTCGGACTGCGGTGCGAGCGGGCGCAGCCGATGGCCGTCGGTGCGCAGCAGGTCGGCGAGCATGTAGGCGTCCGAGGCGTCGGACTTGCCGCCGTGGCTGCGGTAGCGCGGGCGGGCGGCCTTGAGGATGTTCGGATGAACGGGCACGACGGTGAGGCCTGCTTCGACGAGCGTGTCGACGAGCAGGCCGCTGGGGCGCTCGATGGCGACACGCAGGCGCGGCTCGCCGCGGTCGAAACGCCTGAGCTCGCGCAGCAGCCGGGCCAGACCGTCTGCGGTGTGCTCGATCTCGCAGGCGAGGCGGATGGTGCCGCGTTCGTCGACGACGCACAGCGCGTGCACGCGGCTGGCCCAGTCGATCGCGGCGAAGTACGTGGCCATGGACAACCTCCGGTCGGTTCGGTTAAGACTGTCCGTGCCGGAAGGCCCTGCGGGTCGCTCATTCACTGGCGCTCTGGCGTCGCAACCGCCTTGGCGCATCACCCTGTTGCCCGTCTGGGTCTTCCGGCACCCCGCCGGCTGCAGGTCTCATGCGAGTCCTCGAAGGACAAGCGCTACAGGCAGTCACGGCGGGGGCACGGAAGTCGGATCGCTACCGCAGCACCTCGCTTCGGCAACGTCAATGTCCGGGAGGTTGCCGAATGAGCGCGTCGCTGTCGTCGCAGCTCGCCCGGGCCGAACAGGCGCTCGCGCGCTTCGCGGCCGAGCCGCTGGGTCATTTCGTCGACGGCCGCCCGGTCGTGGGCGAGGGCGAGGTCT
>JBIKMO010000388.1:0-3683 GCA_044359175.1 Burkholderiaceae bacterium
TGCCCGCCCACCAGGACTTCAAGGACCGGGTCCGCGCCAAGGCCTACCCGGCGCTCGAGCGCAACGGCCTGGTCTGGGTCTACATGGGCCCCGAGGCCGAGCCCCCGCCGCTGCCGATGATCGAGGCGGCGATGACGCCGCAGGCCGAGACCAGCATCGCGTTCGTGCAGCGGCGCTGCAACTGGCTGCAGGCGCTGGAGGGCGACATCGACACCTCGCACTTCGGGTTCCTGCACGCCGGGCATGTCGGCCCCGACGACTTCCAGCCCGACCATCCGATGCGGCACACGGTGACCGACCGCGCGCCCGAGTACCGGGTGGCCGATACCGACTGGGGCACGAGCTACGGCGCCTACCGGGCCGCGGGCGATGGGGGCGTGTCGTGGCGGGTCGCGAACTTCCTGTTCCCGTTCTGGACGCAGGCGCCCAATGCGGACTTCGAGTCCCACGTGGGTATCCGCGCGTGGGTGCCGATGGACGACGAGCACACCATGGTGGTGATGCTCGGCTGGACGAAGCACCGCACGGTGTACTCGGGCATGCCGCTGAAGAACGGCAAGCCGCTGCCGGGTTTCGCGGCGAAGGCCGAGCTGCTGCCCAACGGCACCGGCTGGACCGACCGGTTCCGTGCGGTGCAGTGCGAGGAGAACGACTGGCGGATCGACCGCGACGCGCAGCGGCGCAACGAGATCTACACCGGGATCCGGATGGTGTTCATGCAGGACCAGGCGGTCACCGAGAGCATGGGCGGGATCAGCGACCATGCATTCGAGCACCTCGGCCCGAGCGACCAGATGATCGCGCGTACGCGCCGGCGGCTGGTCCGCGCCGCGCGCGCGTTGCGCGATGCGGGTACCTCGCCGCCGGGTGCGGCCGAGCCCGAGGTGTTCTGGCGCGCGCGCAGCGGCGCCTTCCACACGGCGAGCGGCGTCGACTGGCAGGCCGCGTACGCCGAGCGGCTGGCGGCGGCGGTCCGGGTGCCGGTGGGCGGCGAGGGGGTCGGGGTCTGATGCCCCGCCGTTCCGTCGGTGACGCAACCGGTCGCCTGCCGAGTGAGCGTCGAGCCGACGTCGCGCCGTGCGCTGCAGCAGCGACCGACGATGCGGATCAGGCGCGTCCGAGCGACGGGCCGCGACCGCCGGCCGCGAGCTGGCGGCGCACCTCGTCGGACAGGTCCAGCAGCCGCCGGCCGGTGCGGGCCATGCGCATCGGCGTGTGGTGCGCGACATTCGCCGATGCGTTGAATGCGAGCACGCTGCGGCCGTCGGGGTGCACGAACGGCACCGCCACGGTCGCGGTCGAACGGTCGAACGTGCCGACCGCAGTGCACCAGCCGTGTGACTGCACGTGCGCCACCGCGTCGTCGACGCCCGTGCGGATCTGGCGCCATTCATCCGGGTAGTACTCGGCGATCCGCCGGAAGACCTCGTCGCGGCCGGCCGGCGTCATCGCAGCGATGCAGGCCCGGCCCATCGCGGTACGCACGAGCGGCACGCGAAAGCCGACCCGCTGGCGGCGGTTCATCGTCGCCTCTCCGAGCGCGTACTCGAGGTAGAGCACGCTGAGCCCGTCCTGCACGCCCAGACCGACATTGCTGCGCGTTTCGACCGCGAGCTGCTGCATCAGCGGCCGCGCCACCGGCGGCACCGGCTCGTTCACCAGGTAGGGGTAGGCCAGCCCGACCACGCCCGCGGCGAGCTCGTACTGGCCATACTCGGCGCGGTAGCGCAGGTAGCCGAGCGTGGTCAGCGTGAACGTGAGCCGCGAGACCGTGGGTTTGGGAATGCCGGTGCGCTCGGCGATCTCGGCGTTGCCCATCATCCGGTCGTCGAGCTGGAAGCAGCGCAGGATCGCGAGGCCGCGCGCCAGCGCATTGTTGAAGCGGGTGTCCGGATCGCTGGTCTTGACCTCGAGCGCTTCGGCGTAGTCGGGCATCGCGGCCCGTTCGTCGCGTGCGGGACGTGCCAAGGACGTTCCTCAGGGGGCTGGGGTCGCGCGGTATGGTAGCCGATCGTGCGGGCGCGCACGCCACCCTCAGAGGTCCAGCGTGAGCGTGGCGGTGCGGCTGCCCGAGCAGCAGATCATCATCACGTCGTTCGCTGCGCGCTCGGCATCGGACAAGAGCGAGTCGCGGTGGTCGGGCACGCCGGCCAGCACGCGCGTCTCGCAGGTGCCGCAGATGCCTTGCGCGCACGACACCGCCACGTCGACGCCCAGGGTGCGCAGCGCCTCGACGATCGTCTGTCCGGGCGACACGCTCACGCGCCGGCCCGAGCGCGCGAGCTCGACCAGGAAGCCGCCCGCGGTGGCGGGCGCAGCCGCCGCGGTGAAGCGCTCGACGTGCACGCGCTCGCGCGGGCGCGCCGCCGCGGCCGACTCGAACGCGTCCAGCATCGGCGCGGGCCCGCAGCAGTAGAGCTGCGCGTCCGCCGGGGCCGCCGCGACCAGCGCGGCGACGTCGAGCGGGCGGCCGCCGTGGGCCGCGTCGACGTGCAGGCGCACACGCGCGCCGTGGCGGGTCAGCCGCTCGGTGAAGGCGGCCTCGTCAGGACGCCGGACCGCGTAGGTCATCGACCAGTCGCGCCCGAGCGCGGCCAGCCGCTCGGCCATCGCGACGATCGGCGTGACGCCGATGCCGCCCGCGATCAGCACTGAGGAGCGAGCCTCCTCGTCCAGGGGAAACAGGTTGCGCGGCCCGCCGGCGTCGAGCGCCTCACCCACGCGCAGCCGCTCGAACAGCCACGCCGAGCCGCCGCGACTCGCCGGGTCGCGCTTGACGCCGACGGTCCAGCACGATAGGTCGTCCGGGTCGCCGCACAGCGAGTACTGGCGTGTCAGGCCGTTGGGCAGGTGCAGGTCGATGTGCGCGCCGGGCGCCCACGCGGGCAGCGGCGCACCGTCGGGCCGCCGCAGCTCGAAGGTGTGCACGGCTTCGGCGACCCGGCGCACGGCGTCGAGCCGCACGCGGATCCGGGCGTCGCCGGCTGCGGCCGGACGCGCGTCCGGCGTCGGGGTCGCGGCCATCGCGCGGTGCGCTCAGTGCCAGTCGGCGAAGCACAGCCCCGTGCCGGTACCCGCGGGCGTGCGATAGGCCGGGATGTACTCGATGCGGGCGAGCGTCAGCGTCTCGACCGCGCCCGCCAGGCAGATCCAGTTGCGGATCTCGGAGGCCCCCGAATTGAGCTTCTCGCGAGGCAGCGACCCGAGCGCCTGGGCGTCGTTCTCGCGCAGCGCGCGGATCACCTCGCCGTCGAGCGCCTCGTCGACCGTGAAATGGCTGAGCCCGCCCGAGGCCACGATGCCGACCCGCGCGTCGGTCGGGAACGACTCGACCGCCGCGCGGATCGCCTGGCCCAGCCGATAGCAGCGCCGCGGCGTCGGCTGGTTCGGCGGGAAGTACGTGTTGAGGAACACCGGCACCACCGGGAGCGCGCGCCGCTGCAGCAGCCGCGTGTGCACGAAGCCGAACGCGTGCCCCTCGCCCTGGCCGGCGGGGATCGAGTCGGCCACCGCCAGGTCGAACTCGCGCTCGACGAGCGCGTCCACCAGGTGCATTGCGAGCGCGGTGTCCACCGGGTACTCGCGCGGGGCGTCGGCCTCGTAGTAGCGCGCCGACGCGCGACGCGCCCAGTCGGGGCCGGCGTACGAGGCGAGCGGCACGTTGCGGATCGTCTCGCCCCGGT
>JBIKMO010000119.1:0-12793 GCA_044359175.1 Burkholderiaceae bacterium
CGCCGCACCTCGGGCAGCGCTGCATGTCGATGTCGAACACCTGCTTCAACAGCCCCGCCCGGCCCATGCGCTGCGCGCGCGCCCGCACCGGCTCGGCCTGGCGTGCAGCGGCTGCGGCCTCGCTCGCCGATCCGGCCACCTCGGGCCCCTGCGGCGTCCCCCGCGCCCGCAGCTTCGCGTGGGGCGCCTGCACCCCGTGGTACCGGATCAGGTGCAGCCGCGGCCGCGGCACCGGCGCCGCCAGCCGCTGCATGAACTCCAGCGGACTCATCACCCGATGCGTCGTGCCATCTCGCCACGGCGTCTACAGCTCCAACTCCACCTGCCCTGCCGCGTTCGCCTGGATGCGCTCGTCCGACCACGCGGGCCGGGTGATGGTGCGGCACAGCCGCTCCAGCCGCCTGCGCTCGTGGGCTTCGATGCGCACCGCCGCGTGCAGGCTGAAGCCGGCGATGTCGGCACACAGCGCCTGGCGCGCGGCGACCTCGCGCGTCATCGCGCCTCGCAGCGTCAGTACCTTCTGTCCGGCGCGCGGTCCGAAGGCGATTCGGTACGTGATCGCCGCCGCCTGCAGCGGCCGCAGCGTGCGTGCTTCCTCACAGTCGCCATCCGCCTCGGCCAGCCAGCTCTGGCCCGTGTCTTCAATCAGCACGCCTCTGCGCGTGAGCATCTTCATCAGTCGCGCGATGACGGTGTGCAGCAGCGCGCGAAGTTCCTCCTCGGTGGGTGCAGCCGCCTCGATGAACTCGGCGACCCCCTCGGCGTCACTGCGGTACACCCCGTCCAACACCAGGCAATGCAGGTGGACTCGCGCGGATTCAGCCGCCGCACGTGCGAGGCGAACGGGCACTGGTCGCCTTTCGGGTCGGCGCGGTAGTCGAAATCGTTGCGGTCGTCGGCGCGCCGCGCGGCAAGCGGCGTGCCATTGCGCTGGCGGCCCATCATCAGCTGCAGGTACGTCTCGGCGAGTGCCGCGACGCCGGGATCGCCGGGGGCAGCGCGGCACGCGCCTGCTGCTCGAGCCGGGCATGCATCCGCTCGAGGTGCTGGCGCAGCTTGCGTACCACCACGAAGCTGCCGTCGTCCATCAGCAGATCGACGCTGTCGCCGTCGATCGCTTCGGCGGGCTGCCGGTCGCGCGCGTTGCGGTGTCCGCTGAAGAGTTCGCCCGGTCGCACCGTGTCGCTCCCGTAGACCTTGGGCACCGGATCGTCGGCGAGCCTGGGCTGGCTGATGCCATCGGCGAATCCGAGGTGGCCACGCGGTACCTGGCTGGCATCGGCGCGCGAGGTCATGTCCTGGGTTGCGAGCAGGATCAGTCCGTGGGCCCGGAGGCGCGCCAGCGCCTGCCGCAGCCGCGGATGCACGCACGCTTCGGTCTCGTCCGGGCGCGCCCCGGTGCGCAGTTGCACCGTCAGGTGCACGAGCCGCAGATCGAGCACGGTGCCGTCGGCCATCCTGGGCCGCGTCCTTTGCTCGGGATGATTGACGCGGACATCGCCCAGCACGCTGGCGCGAGCCTCCATGCCGTCGGTGAACTCCTGCGGCAGACGCTTCAGGCGCCAGGCTGGCACGCCGATGGCGCGCAGCCCTGCGAACGTCAGCGCCAGCGTCAGGTAGTGATCGTTGTCGCCCTCGGGCAGCGCCGTGACATTGCCCGGGGTCACGGGCACCGTCTCGAGCCATGACAGGACGCGGGCCCGATCGGCCACCGCGAACAGACCCAGGCAGCCGTAGGCGGCCCCCTGCAGGGGATCGGCGATGCCCGCCTGCACCCGGGCGGGGTCGAACCACAGGCGGTCCTGCGCGGGCGCTGGCACTCTGGGGGCCATCAGCCATCCAACCGGACCGGCGTATGGAGGTCGCAGGCTGGCGTGGATCCCGTTCGGATCGAACAGTCCGTCGCGCACCCAGTCGCGCAGCTCGCGCAGCAGATCCTGGGCGAAGCGCAGCAGCACGCCGGCGTCGTCGTTGGCCTCCGGGTAGAGCGGCCTGAGCGACTCCAGCGACGCGAGCAGCGCCAGCCCGCTGCGTGCCGCCAGTTCGCTGGCGGGGGTTTCGGGGGTGGTCGGCGGCACCGCGAGTCGGGCGATCTCGACCGCGACGTCGGGCCGGTGGGCCTCGCGATCGACGAGCGCTTGCAGCGCCGCGTGATAACGACGATCGCCCACCGTGGCCGGGCCGTCGGCGTAGAAGAAGTCGGCCGGGATCTCGTGCCTGCGAACCCAGCGCGTGTAGTCGTCGGAACGGCTGGCGTGGGCCAGGGGATAGTCGACGCAGTGTCAGAAGATGAGGTCGAGCAGCGCGCCGATCGGGCCCCAGGTCACGCGCTTGTAGGGTTCCCAGCCGCCGTCGAACGTGACGTTCAGGATCAGCCGGTCGGGCTCGGGCAGACCCAGCGGCGCCTGCCGCGCCGGCAGGATCGCGTAGCGGAAGAAGTGGATGTCGCGCAGGCGGCCCACCGGATCGGGAAAGGGACTGGGCGCCAGTCGCGACTCGCGCCCTCGTTTGCGCACCGCATCGAGGATCGCGAGCGTGCGGCGCAGCCGCTCGGTGTAGCTTTCCGCCTCGAGGCTGCCCACGATGAGTCCGGGCTTGATCGGGGCGATGAGGGTCAGGTCGGTGATCCCGCCGAGCTGGGTCGTCCGATACGGCCGGTTCATGCGTGAGCTCCGGGGGTGAGGAATCGACGAGGGGGCGGCGCGACCGCGTCCGGCGCGGATCATGGCGCCGGCCCCATGCGCAGCCCGGGTGTCGCCTCCGGCAGATTGGCGCCGAGATCGGGTCCCGTGGCAACCGCGCGTCCCGTGGCATCGAGGGCATCGAGCAGCGCTTCGGCCTGCCGGAGAGTGTTCTCGTCGTCGGGAAATGGCGGGCCGGGCGGACGCGGATGCCTGAGCAGATCGCGATAGCCGAGCTCGCGATGGATGCCGCGTGCCGCGGTCGCCTCGGTCAGGGGCCGCAGCCAGCCTTGCGCCGCGGCCAGCGCGGCCCGCAGCCGCATCCAGCGGTGCTGGTCCCAGCGCGAGGGTTGCCCGGCCGCCGCCGGCAGGCTGAAGTCGGCGGCCACGCATCGCGCCGCGCGCGCTCCCATCCGGACCAGATCGAGCACGTGCCTGCGCGACATCCCGAGGTTGAGCGAACCATGGCCCGGGGGCAGGCCGATATGCAGCACACGCTCGCGAAAACCCACCAGGGTACGCTGGTTGGTGTCGCGCCAGTCCTTGGCGGTCCACACCAGCTGCATCAGGAAGGCCACGAGGCCCGGCCGGCCGCCGGGGCGCGCGGCCAGCCCCTGCGGACGGGTCTCGGGCTGGTCTTGACCGGCCTCGAAGAACACCGTCCGCTCGTCGGGGTTCGGGGGCTCGCCGGAGTCGCGCTCGAAGAGGTTGACCGCGAAGGTCGGCCAACGCGGCAGGGCCTCGTCGAAGAAGTGGATGGGCAGGTTGCTCG
Organism: Burkholderiaceae bacterium; assembly: GCA_044359175.1. Taxonomy (GTDB): domain Bacteria; phylum Pseudomonadota; class Gammaproteobacteria; order Burkholderiales; family Burkholderiaceae_E; genus UBA4615. The sequence continues at coordinate 3,454 of JBIKMO010000119.1, forward strand.
TCAGGCCACCATCGGTGAAGTAGACCCTGGCGGGCCTGAACCGCGCGGGCTCGTCGGCCGTGTGCGGCGACAACCCCTAAACCTGGCCCAGCGTGTAGACGGGAATCGCCGACAGCAACCCGGGAAAGCTCACGCTCAGGCGCACGGCGACGATGACCGGCAGATGCGCGGGCTCGGGCAGCGCGAGCAGGCGTCGCACCTCGGTGCGCACCCCGGTCCCGCGCACGGTCTCGACGGGCATGGTCTGGCGCGCGTGGCGCCTGAGCCAGTCCATGACGGGCTCCGGAAACAGCCGCCGCCATTCTTCGGGGTCGTAGAAGTAGTCGCGCAGCGGATCGTCGCCCGGCTGCCCCGGGAGATGCAATGACCGCTGCTGCTGCAGCACCGTGGTGACCACCTGGAGGTCGATGGCGCGCTCGGTGTCGGGCTCGCTGGCATCGCAGCGCCAGAGTTCGGCGAAGACCACCGGCCGGTCGGACCCGCTGCGACCCAGCAGCCGGTTGAACAGATCGTGCAGTACCGGCGTGAGGGCCCGTCCGTCCCCGTCCGCAGGCCCGGCAGGCATGCCAGTGCACAGGCCGAAGTGCTGGTCGGCCAGGGCCCGCAGCCAGAGCCACAGCGCCAGCCCTCCGAGCAGCACGACGGCGAGGCAGAACTGGAAGATGACCAGCAGATACGACCGCGAGATCTCGGCGACGTGCTCGCAGAACTGGCCGAACAGCGCCAGCATCACCGAGGCCGCAAGAGCGATCGCGACGAAACGCAGGACCCGCGCAAGCGAGGCCGACCGGGAACTCGGCGCGAAGAGTCTGACCAGCACCCGAAAGGGCAGACGCAGCGCGGGCGCCGGCTGGAACATGCGCAGCAGATGGCTGCGCCCTGACTGTCCGCGACCCAGCTACAGCGCGAAGCGGAACACGCCGCGAAAGCCTTCGTCCTTGCCGGACGCGATGCGCGACGCTTCCGCGATGGCCGCGGCCACCGCGGCACCCGACGAAGCGCCTGCCAGCGAGCGGAACCAGTAGCGCCGGGACAGGCCCGCGACCAGGGCCAGATAGACGACGGCGCTGGTGACCGCCCCTTCAAGAACGAGGTCGCAATCGAGACGACGCTTCATGCCCCAGCCTCCAGGCGCTAGCGCGGGCAGGGCTTTCGGTACCCGCCGACGCCCCTCCGCGCGGCCGAGTTTACACAGCCGAGGGCCTGCGTCCGACCGCGCCCGCGATCGCGCACCTTGCCCGGCGACGCCCGCCAGGACCGGTGTGGCGAACACCACGCCGGGGAAGCGTCCCCCGACGATCTCGGCCGGGATCGCGTTGAACCCCGAGGTCATGCCGTTGCCCATGGCACACCACCCGGGGTGCTGCTGCGCACGACGTGAGACCGATGGGAGCTACGTGGTCGAGGCGATGTTCGACGGAACGTTCAGCTCGCCTCGAACTGCTGAGGGTGCCGCCCCTTGATGCCGCTGTAGAAGCGCTTGATCTCGGCCATGTCGGCGTCCACGTCGCCAGTGGGCGTGAACACCGGACCGAGTCCCGAGACCTTGCGCGAATAGTCCATGTACGCCAGGACGATCGGCACGCTCGCCTCGAGCGCGATGTAGTAGAAGCCGGTCTTCCAGTGGGTGGTCCGGCCACGCGTGCCCTCCGGTGGCACCACCAGCTGCACCGGGCCGTCGGCGGCTTGCAGCGCGGCGGCCGAGGCCGCGACCAGGTTGCCGCTGCGGCTGCGGTCGGCCGCGATACCGCCGAGCCAGCGCATCACCGGGCCGAACGGAAAGGCGAACAGGCTGTGCTTGTCCATCCAGTACACGTTCAGGCGCAGCCCGAACGCCACCATCAGCGTGTATGGCAGGTCCCAGTTGCTGGTGTGCGGGGCTGCGATGAGGACGCTCTTGCGGGCGCCCGGGGGCAGGCTGCCTTCCACCTTCCAGCCGTTGAGCCGAAGGAAGGCGCGGGAACCGGCGCGCAGCAGGGTGTTGACGACGGGGGTGTCGAAGATCGTGCGATGCATGCGTCGGGGACCGAACGTGACCGGGCCTGCACGGTAGCGCGCGCCGTCGCTTTGCGCTCGAGGCGAAGCGATGAAAGAGAGCAGCTTCAGCGAGAAGCCGACCGCGTTCCTGCATGGTCAGGCCGAGGCCGGGACACCCGTTCGGCGACGTGCTCGCCGATGCGCTTCATCGCACAGCCGCACACACACCTCGCCGACTCGGGTTCATGGCGGATTTCGCCGGACACGAGCATCCTCGGCTCTTCGGCTCGGGATAAGATGACTTCACCGATCGCTCACCGCCGCTCGTCACATCCATGCTTTCAATCATCGGAGCCGTGCTTTGCACAGCGATGGGTCTCCTGGGAGTCCTCGCACCAGACCGAGCAGCGAGGCTCGTGTCGATCGAGCCCGTCGGGGGTCTCGGCGTATCGGAGATCAGGGCGACCTATGGCGGTCTCTTTGTCGCAATGGGGGTGACCTGCCTTGTGGTCCAGTCGCCCGACGCCTACCTGATCGCTGGCGCATCATGGCTCGGCGCTGGGCTGCTCCGCTTTCCCTCGCTGATCCTGGATAAAGGCAGCTTCCCTCGAGCCCTCGGCGGCGCCGCTCTCGAACTGACGATCGGCCTGCTGCTGCTCGCTGGCGCTGTCTTGTGATGACCCGGTGAAAACCTCCTGAGGGGTCCGCTGTCGGAGGCGCGCTGCCCGCGGGCCTCGGGCGTCCCGAGCGGGCCTCGGTGGCCGAACTCACGGGAGATCCCGATGACCGTGCGCCGCTTCCTGCAGGTCGACGTCTTCAGCGCCGTGCCCGCCCAGGGCAACGGACTGGCCGTGGTCGTCGACGCCGAGGGTCTGTCCGAGGACGCGATGCAGCGCTTTGCCGCGTGGACGAACCTCGCCGAGACGACCTTCCTGCTGCCGCCGACCGATCCCGTCGCCGACTACCGGGTCCGGATCTTCACGCCCGCCCGCGAGATGCCCTTCGCCGGCCATCCGCCGGGGGTCAGCGGCGGGGCCGGGCTGCCCGGGGGCGGCGGGCCGCGCACGTCCGGTCTCGTGCGGCAGCAGTGCGGCGTGGGGATCGTGCCCGTGCGCGACGAGGGCGGCGGGTGCTTCGCCTTCGATGCGCCGCCCACGCGCGTGCGACCGATGCAGGCGACCACCCGCGAAGCGATCGTCGCAGCGCTGTCGATCCCGCCCGCCGCGATCGTCCGCGCGGCCGAACTCGAGAACGGCCCGGTCTGGCAGGCTTTCGAACTCGCATCGGCGACCGACGTGCTCGCGCTCGACGCGTCGCGGGTGCGCTGGCCGGCCTTCCGCTCGATCGGCGTGATCGGCCCGCAGCGACCGGGGGCGGATACCGATTGGGAGGTCCGGATGCTCGCGCCCTCGAGCGGGATGAGCGAGGATCCGATCACCGGTTCGCTGAACGCGGCGATCGCGCGGTGGCGGCACGCCGAGGGACGGCTGCCCTGCGCGACGCGCGTCGCGCAGGGCACGGCGATCGGACGGACCGGTCGGGTCGGCGTGACGCCCGACGGCGACGCGGTCTGGATCGGCGGGCAGGTACACGTGCTGATCGCGGGGAAGCTCGCGCTCTGAGGCGCGCGGTCCGGTCAGCGGGTCGCGGTGGCTGCGGTCGCGCAGCGTGCCGACCCGTTGGCCGATGCGCCGGACCTGCGAGATCCGCGCCTGCAGGTCGACGTGCAGCGCGCGTAACCGTGCTGGCCCGGCCTGACGCGCCACGCCGACGACAGGCGCATCGAGATCGTGCTGACGCAACGATCCAGTGCTCGCAGGGCCTCGATGTGTGCGAGCAGGAGCGGGTCGTCAGTCACGAACCTGGACATCCGATACACGGTGTGGGTCGAACGGCTGCTCGAGACCGGACGGATGCCGCCGGCCGGGCTCGCGAAGATCGAGGCCGCGCGGCGCGACGGCGGCGACTGCGGCGTCGACTTCCACGCGCAGACGGGGAACGTCGTGCCCGGCGACCACGCGGTGCGGCGGATCGCGGTCTGTCCGGGCTGGCGTGCTCGGTCTGCGAGGTCGGCAGACGGGTGGGGCCGGCTCTTGCGCGGCTGGAGGGTGGCACCGACAAAGCGGGCGTTCCTCGCTTCGACCCCCGATGCCGTCGCCCACGCCGCCGCCCCGCAACATCCTGCTGGTCGACGACCACGAGCTCGTCCGGTTCGGCATGGCGACCCTGCTGCGCGGTCCGGCTGCGCGTGGCAGCATCGGCCTGATCCTGGAGGCGACCGGCGTCGATGCAGCCCGTGCGCTGGTCAACGCCCATCGGGTGGACCTCGCGCTGATCGACCTGAACTTGACCGACTCCGAGGGGCTCGAGACCCTGAGGCGATTGCGCGTGCTGTGCGGGACGATACCGTTGGCCGTCGTGTCGGGCAGCGGGACCGTGCCGCCGCCCGCGAGGCTGCGCGCGCTCGGTGCCGATGCATGGTTCACCAAGATGGAGAGCCTCGAGCCCGTGCTCGACTGGGTACGTCGCCACCTGCGCCCCCCCGCAGGCGGGCTCGGGCGACCCGGGCGATTCGCTGCCGGCACCCTACCGGGCGCTCGCGGGACGGCTCGGGTCGCAGCAGCGCGCGGTACTTGAACTGCTGCTCGACGGGCAGCCGAACTCGCGGATCGCCGAGCAGCTGGGGCTCTCGGTCGGGACGGTCAAGAACTACGTGTCGATGATCCTCGGCCTGTTCGACGTCGAGTCCCGCGCGCAGCTGATAGCGCGCTTGCGCGGCTGAATCCGGGCCGGGCTCGCGCACCGCCCGCGGTGACGGCCACCGATGAGCGGCTGCACGCCTTCCGCGCCGCTGCGTTCGCTCGCGCGACACCTGCCCAGGCTTCAGCCTTCTCTCGCCGACCCGCGCGCGCAGCGGGTCTTCGTCACCACCACCTACGCGGGCGAATGGGTCTCGCTGCCGGTCAATCTGGTCGGGATCGGGCTGGTGGTCTGGCTCTACGGCGCCGCGGCCGACTGGCGACTGCTCGGGCCACTGGTGCTCGCGTTGCTGCTGACGACGGTGCCGCCCATGCTCCACGCGCTGCGGTGGGGCGCGCTGATGCGCAGGCATGGCGAGGAGTCGCCGCTGCTGCTGCAGGCCGCGCCGGGCTGGCTCGCGCGCGTCCTGGCGTTCGACCTCGGCTATGCGCTGACCGTGGGCCTGGTGGCGGTGTACCTCATCGCGGTGCGACCGGAGACCACGCTGTTCGTCGTCGTCGGGGTGCTGATGATCCATCTCGCACTGGTGATCAAGGATATCTGCCTGCACTTCGCGACGACCGCGCTGGGGCTGATGCTGCTGGGGCCGCTGGCCGTTCACTTCGCGACGCGCGACGGCATCGAGCAGCACGCGATCGCCGTTCTGCTCGGCCTGCACCTGGTGGGCACCAGCGCGTTCGCCCGCGACCTCTCGCGGGCGATGATCGAACAGATAGCGCAGCGTTTCGAACTCCAGCGGCTGAGCGCCGATCTCGCGCGGGCGCGCGATGTCGCGGAGCGCGCCAACATCGCCAAGTCGCGCTTCTTCGCGTCGGCCAGCCACGACCTGCGCCAGCCGATGCACGCACTCACGCTGCTGGCGAGCAGCCTCGCTCGCGACAATCGTGATCCGGCCGTCGCGCCGCTGGTCCGGGGGGCTAGACGACGTCTGGAGAGGGTGCCGGGGATTGGTCCGATCACGGCGAGCGCTCTGGTTGCGACCGTGGGCGACGCGACGAACTTCGACAACGGCCGCCAGCTCGCCGCATGGCTCGGTGTGGTTCCAAGACAGCATTGCAGCGGCGGCAAGCAGAACTTGCTGGGCATGAGCAAGCGCGGTGACGCCTATCTGAGAACGATGCTGATCCACGGCGCCCGGGCGGTGATCTACCGAGCCACGCAAAAGGCGGATCCACGGAACTGCGTCTTCAAGGGACTCGCCGGAAAAAGAACACATCATCATGGGCTGCCTTGCCAACCCGCAGGGGGCGCTGCGCGACTGGGCGGCCCGATGCCGAAAGACCAAGGGTCAACCCTCTGCTCGAGGTCGAAAGCGCTCTTTGCCGCTCCGTGCCCACCCCATGCAAACGGTCAATCACCTGCCGGATCAGCTCATGCGAGGTCGTCGGCACCCAATCTCGGCACTTCAGGCGGCCGCAGCACGGTCCCCAGGGCTCACCTGGGCGTTGGTGAGGGCGGTTAAGACTCCTATCCTCGCCGGTCCGGTCCACTCAGCGGCGTTGCGCGTGGCCGGCGACGTCGACTGGCCGATCGTCGACCTGCGCCTCGACTGGACCGACGACGATCCGATCGCCGCACTGGACGCGCTGTGGCAGGCCTACCGCTCACAGGTGCAGGATTACCTGAACCGGGCGCTCGACCCGGCCGCCGCACCGAGCTACGGCGTGCCCGGCGATGTCTGAAGCGTCCACCCGCGCGCTGCTCGAGCGGCTGGTCGCGTTCCCGAGCGTGAGCTATGCTCGGGAAATCCGCTTCGAATGATCGCGGTCGCGATCGGACAGGGAGACGACATGCAGCGCCTCGAGGTGATCGGCCCGGCCGGCGTGCGGCTCGTCGAGCAGCGCGCGGCGTCGCCGCGGCTGCCGACGCTGGACGGCAAGACGGTGGGCGAGGTCTGGAACGGCGTGTTCCGCGGCGACGAGACGTTCCCGGTGCTGCGCGCCGAGCTGCAGCGCCGATACCCGGGCGTGCGCATCTTGCCGTACACCGAGTTCCCGTTCTTCCCCGGCGACGACCGGCCGCACGCCCAGCAGGCGGCCGCGCGCGAGATCGCCGCTGCGGCGAAAGCGAAGGGCTGCGACGCGCTGATCTCGGGCAACGGCGCCTGAGGAACCTGCACACCGGCCGCGGTGCGGCCGGCTGTCGAGGCCGAGAAGCTCGGCCTGCCCACGGTGACGATCGCCACCTCGGGCTTCACCGTGCTCGCGCGCACGCTCGCCAAGTCGAGCGGCATCGACCGCCTGCGCATCGCCGAGTACCCGGGCCCGATGGGCATCGACACGCCGGCGACGGTGCACGACAAGATCGTCGCGCACATCGTCGCGGCGGTCGCCGACGGCCTGCTGCGCGACGAGCCCGGCGCGTCGGCGGCGCCGGCGGCGGGCTCGCCGGCCGACGTCGTGTTCCGCGGTGACGCCGACGAGATCGAGCGCCACTTCGCCGAGCAGGAGTGGACCGACGGCCTGCCGATCGTGCCGCCGACGATGGCGCGCATCGAGCGCTTCCTCGCGTACACCGACCTCGCGCCCGATGCACAGATCGGCATCCTGCCGGCGGCGAACCTGCGCGCGGTGCCGCTGAACGTCGCCGCCAACGCGGTAATGGCCGGCTGCCGGCCCGAGCACATGCCGCTGCTGGTCGCCGCGGTCGAGGCGCTCGCCGACGAGCGCTGCAACCTGTACAACATCGGCAGCACGTCGGGGCTGGTGCCGTTCCTGGTCGTCAACGGTCCGATCGTGCGCGAGCTCGGCATCGAGTTCGGCGGGCAGCTGATCTCGCGCGGACCCAATCCGGCGCTCGGCCGGGCGCTCGGCCTGATCGTGCGCAACCTCGCGGGCTTCCGGCCGGCGCGCAACTACATGGGCACGTTCGGCTATCCGCTGCCGTTTGTGCTCGCCGAGGATCCGTCGACGAACCCTTGGCCGTCGTTCCACGTCGAGCAGGGCTTCGACGAGCACGACAGCACGGTGACAGTGGGCGTGACCAACAACTGGGGCGCGTCGTCCGAGCCGTCGGCGACGCCCGACATGAGCGCCGCCGAGGTCGCGCTCGAGCTGCTGTGCCGCGAGATCCCGAAGAAGTTCCGGCTCTACGACTTCCCGACGATCGGCCCGAAGGCCGAGACGGTGATGGTGACGCTGGTGCTGTCGCCGCCGGTCGCGAAGCTGCTGGCCGATGCGGGCTACTCGAAGCGCGCGGTGCGCGAGCACGTGCACGAGCACGCGCGGATGCCGCTGCGCGAGTTCGAGTGGATCACCCACCACACGTTCCCGCGCGGCGTCACGGTCCGGCAGAAGGCGCAGGCCGGCGTGCTGCCGCCCGAGTTCATGGGCGCGCCCGACGATCTCGTGCGGATCCTGAAGAGCCCCGACGTCGTGCACGTGGTCGTCTGCGGCGATCCGAACCGCAACCGCCTGATGTCGTTCGAGGGCGGGCACACCGTGCCGACGACTAAGCGTGTGCACACGCCCGCCGACTGGCGCACACGGCTTGCGGCCGCGCGCCGTTGATCAACGCACCGACACCGACACCGAGGAACGAGACCATGCCCACCGAGTCGATCCAGTCCGTCCGCCCGCGACGGCGCGCCACGGCGTCGGCGCTGTGCGCGCTCGCCGCGCTGGCCGCCGCCGGCGACGCGCTCGCGCAGGCCGCGTATCCGACGCGCCCCGTGAAGATGATCGTCGCGTTCCCGCCGGGCCAGGCGACCGACATCATCGCGCGGCTGGTCGCCGACGAGCTGGCGAAGACCTGGTCGCAGCCGGTTGTGGTCGAGAACCGGGCCGGCGGCGACAGCATCCCCGGCACGATGGCTGGACGCAACGCAGCCGCCGACGGCTACACGATCACGTTCGGCACCAGCAGCTCGTTCGCGGTGAATCCCGCGGTCAAGTCGAAGCTGCCGTACGACCCGCCGAAGGACTTCACGATGGTCTACGGGATGTTCTCGGTGCCGTGGATCATCGTCGCGCACCCGGGCGCACCGTTCGCGACCTTGAGCGACATGGTCACCGCGGCGAAGAGTGCGCCCGGCAAGGTGCAGTGGGGCTACGGGTCGACGTCGCTCCAGCTGGGCGCCGAGCTGTTCAAGCTGCGCAGCGGCGCGCAGATCGCAGGCGTCGCCTACAAGGGCAGCGGGCCGGCGACCACGGACCTGGTCGGCGGGCACGTGCCGCTGCTGATCGACACGGTGGCCGCGACGCTGCCGCATATCCGCGCCGGACGGATGAAGCCGCTCGCCACGCTCGGCGCGCGCCGCGTGCCGCTGCTGCCCGACGTGCCCACAGTGGCCGAGGCCGGCGTGCCGGGCGCCGAGGCCGAGGGCTGGGGCGGCATCGCGGTGCCCCGCGGCACGCCGGCCGACATCGTCGAACGGATCGGCACCGAGGTCGCGCGGATCATCAAGGACCCCTCGATCCAGAAGCGGATGCTCGACCTGGGCATCGTGCCCGATCCGCGCGGGCCGCGCGAATGGTCGGCGTTCGTCGACGCCGAGGTCGCGAAGTGGGGCGACGTCGCACGGCGCGCGAACGTCAAGGAGGACTAGGAGTCTGGGCGGCAGAGCGTTGGATGCCTGACAGGGTAAGGGCGATTTGGTAGGTTG
>JBIKMO010000389.1:0-3678 GCA_044359175.1 Burkholderiaceae bacterium
CGCGGGCGAGTTGCGCCCAGTGCAGGTTCAGGCCGACCAGCGACGCGACGACACACAGCGCGGCGAGCGCAGCCGGCAGCCGCCAGGCGCGCGGATCGAACGCGGCGAGCATCCGGCGCCCCGCGGCTGCGCGACCGGCGAGCAGGTCGATGCGCCCGTCGGCCGGCAGCGGCAGGGGCAGGATGCGCACCGACACGCCGAGCCGCTCTGCGGCGCGCTCGAGGGGCGCGCGCCAGGCAGACGGGTCGTCGGCGCACGCCAGAAGCCCGGCCGGGCGCTCGCGCCCGGCGGCCGCCGACTCGACCAGCGCGACGATCGCCTCGGTGCGGAAAACGTCGTCCTCGCCCGCGGTCCAGCCCATGCCCTCGACCGCACCACAGCGCAGTGCGAGGCCGCCGCGCACGCAGCCGAGCGACCAGTCGGGCGGCGCCCACGGCAGCGACAGCGGTGCTGCCCATGCAGACCGGACGCGGATGCCGCGGCGCTCGAACGCGCCGACGGTGAACTCGAGCCACGCCCGATCGACCACCGCGACCAGGCGGCGACCGCCGTCGAGCACCGGACCCGCGACGATCGCGCACGCGCCCGCATCCTGCAGCAGCGCATCCTCGACCAGGTTGGGCAGCGCCTGAGCAAGTCTCGCGCCCGACAGCGCCGGCACCGCCGGCGACAGCAGCGTCACGTCGCGCGCGTCGAACACCAGCCGCACTGCGGTCGTACCGGACAAGCCCTCGAGCGACACGCGCTCGATCCGAGCCTCGGACCCGCCGCCACGCATCGCGAGCAGCTGCGCCTCGCCGCCGAAGGCGCGCTCGCCCTGGCTGCGCGGTGGCAGCCAGACGATCGCCTCGCCGCGCCTCAGCGCCGCAGCTGCCATATCACCTCGATGCGGTCGGCCATGCGCTCCAGCAGGGTCTCGCTGTTCGATTCCACACGGTCGTAGCGTAACACCCCGGTCACCAGGAAGAACGCGGAGTTGACGCCGAGCAGCCCGGCGGACAGCGTGGGACGGCCGTCGAGATCCGCGGCTGCCTGGTCGACCGTACGATAGAACGTGCGTTCGCGCCGGGCGACGAATCGCCGGGCGACGGACAGGTCCACACCCTCGATCATCGCCGCGATCACCTCGGGCGGCGCGGTGTTCACGTTCACGCCGGTGGCACGCGGCAGCACGATCGCGTAGGGCTCCAGCGCCAGCACGGCGGACGGCTCGATACCGGGCAGGTCGGCGAGGTCGGCGAGCCGCGTCATCGGCGGACGCTGAGCCGGCACGACCCGGTTGTCGATCACGCGCGGCACCGACTGCTGCACGCGCTCGGCGGCGCGCTCCGCGATCCCTTCGGACTGGCCGATGAGTGTGAGCAGCTTGCGCAACGCCGCGAGATGCCGCTCCGAGATCGCGCCGGCGGGGTCGACCAGCGAGGCGAGGTTGAACTTCGACTGTGCATCGACGATTTGCCCGGCGAGCACCGCGGTCTTGGCCCCTTCCTCGAAGGATGCACCGGCGGTCACGGTCGCATCCAGTCGGGTATCCAGGACCGGCACCGCCCAGACCTCCCCAAGATGGTCCACGGTGGTCTGTCGCTGATCCACCCGCAGGATCACCCGGGACCAGTCGAGCACCGCGCGCTCCACCCAGCGCGCCTGCGACAGCGCAAGACGGTTCTCGACCGACCGGACCGCGACCTGCTGTCGCCAGAACATCGCAGAGACCACGGTGGCGGCGAGCGCCACCACGAGCATCGCCGTGATGATCGCCGCCCCACGCACCGAACGCCGGCCGGCACGCACGTTCAGTCCCGCACCGGCAGGATGCGCTGCAGCACGGTGCCGTCGGAGCGCACCACCCGCACGAGCAGACCGGTGACCGCTGGCGGCGACGCGACCGCCGCCCCAGCAGCCGTCGCCTGGCCCGCTGCGCCCCCCGGGGCGACCGCCGACGCGCCGCTGCTCGCCGGCGGGGGCGCACCGCCGCCGGCCGCCGGCCCTGAACCCGTGGCCGATGCGGTACCTCGCAGCTGGCCGGCAAGCGCCTCGGCGGCGATCCAGCCCTGCCCGTCGATCCACCCCTGCATCTGCAGGGCGCTCACGTTGGCGAGCACCGGTTGCCATACCAGCGTGTCGGCCGGTACGTCGGGCGCCCGACCCGCCACCCCGCCTGCAGGCCCGAGCGAGCGCGCAGCGGCGACCGTGACCGACGCTCCGCCATCGGGCGAGACCCACGCGCCGAAACCGCGCTCCAGCACCCCGTCGCGCAGCCGCCAGGCCACCCGCTGCACCTGCGTGGGCAGCAGCGCGCCGGTGGTCTCGCGAACGATCTCCAGCGTCGGCACCGCACGCTCGCCGGCGACCGAAAATCCGATCGCGGGCACCGGCAGCCGAAGCAGTCGTACCGGCCAGGAGCGCCGAAGGTCCTCGTCCAGCTGTGCGAAGGCAAGCGTGAGCGAACGCAGCTCATCGGAGGCCGCCGCCAGGCGATCGCGCGATGCGAGCACCGTGTCCAGACCCCGCCACGAGAGCACGGCGAGCACCGCCAGCAGCGTTGCGGCCACCAGCAGCTCGATCAGCGTGAAGCCGCGCGAGGCGGCGTGCCGCAGCCTCACGACCCCGTGGTCGCGAAGCCGATCAGCTTCGCGAGCTGCACCCGAGTCCCCTCGGCTGCGAAGACCGTGATCTCGACCCGGCGGAACTGCGCGTTGGGCGTTGCGAACACCTGCTCCTCGCAGACCAGACGCAGCTCGGCCTGCGAGCAGTCGCTCTCCAGCCGCCCCAGATTGGGCCACTCGCGCTGCACGCGGATCTGGGTCAGGCGATTGTCGGCGGACCACTGCGCGAGCGTGCGCGCCCTCAGCTCGGCGGCGCTCCCGGACAGCGACCCGACGGCACGCAGCGACGCCATCAGCGCGACCGCGACGATGGTCAGCGCGACCAGCACCTCGACCAGGGTGAACCCCCGCCCGTCAGTCCCTGACTTCAAAGCGGCCCAGCCCGTTGGCGTCGATGGTCACCGCGGCACCGGCCCGTGCCAGCCGCACCCGGTAGGGCGGTTCGACGAGGTCGCGCCCGAACTCCAGCACGCTCGTACCATCTGCCCGCTCGATCGTCACCTGGGTCGCGTCCGGCCAGGGCCGGGGCCGCAGGTCGGCGTCGTCGCCGATCGGACGCCACTGCCGTTCGCGAAAGATCACGAAGCGATAGCCCTCGTCGTCGGTCTCGAAGCGGATCGGCGCCCCGCGCAGCTGAGCCTCCTCGCGCGCGAGCGACAGCAGCAGCGCCAGCCGCTCGGCGTCGTAGCGCAGCGCCCGCTCCGGGCTCGGGGTGCCCGAGACCGTGACCATGCCCACGATGACCGCGGCGATCATCAGCACCACCAGCAGCTCGATGAGCGTGAACCCGCCCGCGGCGACGCGCGGTGTCCGGCGGTGTGACCGCTGCCTCGGCGCAGCGGCCGCGCGAACGGCTCCGCTCAGAGGTCCCACGAACCGACGTCGGCCTCGACACCTGTTCCGCCCGACTGGCCGTCGGCCCCGAAGCTGAACACGTCGATCTCACCGCGCACGCCGGGGGCCAGGTACTGGTACGGACGCCCCCAGGGGTCGTTGGGCACCTTGTCCAGGTACGACTTCCAGTTGTTGGGGACTGGCCCGCTCGTGGGCCTCGTCACCAGCGCCTGAAGCC
>JBIKMO010000120.1:0-12788 GCA_044359175.1 Burkholderiaceae bacterium
CCGATGCGGAGCAGGCCGATCGCACGGCCCGGATCGCCGATCCGTGGGTACGTGATCTGCTCCAGGCCGGGCCCGAGCTGCGCATGCCGGACGGCCCGGGCGCGGGCCGAGCGCCCCGGGCGGGCGCGGGCAATCGCACGCTCAAAGCCCTCACGCTGCGGATCAACACGCTCGTGTACCGGACGATCGAAGCGCAGTACTCGCCGGACACCGCGACGGGCCAGGAGAACCTGGGCCGATTGCTGGCGAACCGATTCGGGGAGTGGGTCCATCAAGGCACCGTGTCGCTTCCGGGCGCGCCCGCCGGGATGCCGCCGATGCCGGTGTCGATCACGGTCCGTCGGGAACCGGGGCAGGTGGTGGTGCAGGCTCGGCTGCATCCGGCCCTCAGCACGGAGGCGCTCACGCGGAGCCTCCCCTACTTCAAGCAGCGGGGCCTGTCCGCGATCGAGGTTGCCGTCGAACACCGGCTGCCGCTGCAGGATGGCCGGATCGAGATCCGCCTGCCTGGGAGGTCCGGGCCCGCGCGGGCCGATCCGACCGGTCCGACCGATCCCTGGGCCGAGTGGCGGCTGCCCAACGCCACCCGCAATCTCGGGCTCCCGTCGAACTTCTTCGACCCGACGCTGACGTTGGACCGCCTGATGCGCGAGCTGCCGGTCGAGCGGCCGGGCGAGGACGACTCCTGGGTGCCTGACCCGAGGCAGCGGGCGCTGATGCGGCACCTGTTCGAACTCCGCCCGGAGCTCGAGGCGCTGCTGACGCGTCGTCATCCGAGCCATGACGCGGCGGCCAGGGACCTGGTCGAGACGCTGAGACGGATGGAGTCACGGTCGCCCAACGGGTTTCCGGCGGAGATGAACTTCCATGTCTTCGCCGCCACCCGCGATGGCCGCTCATGGGGCGTCGGGTTCGGTGCGATCGGCGACGATCGGTCGGTTCATCACTTCTCCCTCGGCCGCGAGTTCGATGCGGGAACGCCCTCGGGTCTGGGCAGCACGTCGCTGCACACCCATCCGACGCTGGATGCGCCGCCGGCCGTGCGGGCGGCGCCACCGAGCCCGGGCCCGCAGCTGCCCCAGCTCCCGCGACCGTCGGCGAACGACGATCGGTTGCTCGGTCCGTCCCTGCAGGATCTGATCGTGGCCCTGAGTCTCGGCCAGCCGGACATGACCTACGACAACGGGGTTGCGGTACGGATCGGGGTTGGCGAGGGCTGGCACCGCCTGTCCTCGGAGCGGCGATCGGCGATCGTCAACGAACTCGACGCGCTGCTGGCCCGATGGAAGGCACTCGCGTCGCGCGCGAGGCAGCTCACGCCCGATCGTCCGGACTCGGTGCGCGCCACCGAGGCGATCCAACGGGACCGGCGCCAGCTGATCGACGAGGCTCGGCGACTGATCGCCCGACTGCCGGTCACGTTCGACGTCATGCAACCGAATCCGCATCCGGAACGCACGTCCGGAGTGGGGGTCTGGGACGTCGACTTCGCGTCGCCCGACCAGATGGGGACGTGGTGAGGCCATCGTTCGGAACGGTATCCCAGCCACCCCCCATTCACGAGGGTCGGCGCGGTCGGCGATCTGCGGGCGTCCGGGTTCGACGGTGGACGGGTGCGAGCGGGGCCTCGCCGGCCGCGGCCGCCCCGAGCCCCACGCTTGCCCCGTCGCGTCGTCCGGGCTTCGTGACACGCCGCGCCCAGCCGCGCACCATCGCAAGGCCGCGCCGCCGGGACTGCGCGCGGCGGCCCATGCGCGCGGCCTGACCCACCACCCACGATCGGACCTCACCATGCTCAAGAAGTTCGCATCCGAGGCCTTGGGGCTGAGCGACATCGGCTCCATCGTCGAACCCAAGGACTACGGCAGCGTCGATGCCGACGACTTCCTGTTCCACGAGGACGGCGAGAAGATCGTCTTCCTCATCAAGAGCAAGAAGGACGAGTACTGCTTCACGAACATCGCGCTGATCCACGTCGACGGCGAGTCGGCGGTGTCCTCCAAGCGCGCGATCCGCCGCTACGAATACACCAATCATCGTATCGAGAACGTCAGCCTCGAGACCGCCGGAACGATCGATCTGGACATCGAGCTGAAGTTCAGCATCGGCGGCGTGGCGTTCTCGATCGACGTGCGCAAGAAGTACGCCGAGCAGCTCAAGGACATCTACAAGGCGCTGGTGACGATCGGCCGCCGCCAGCAGCTCGATCACGCGTGCCGCGAGAACGCGCTGCGGGTGTTGGAGGCCACGGCGAGCATGTACAAGATCGGTACCGTGTCCTCGGAGGAGGCGGTGATCGGCCTGTACGACGCGCTGCTGAAGAACGTGAACCGGACGCTGTTCGTCGAGCACACCCGGCGAGACTTCGACGACGTGTTCAGCCGCTACATCCACACCTGACGCCCGCAGCGCCGCAGCCTCGCCGCACGCCCGGGCCGCGCGGCGATCCGCGCCGGCTCAGGCGGCGCGCGCCGCCCCGAACTCGAACCCCTTGCCCGGCGCGGCGTCGAACAGCGAACGCGTGTACTCGTGCGCGGGCGCGCCGAACACCTGGTGCGCGGATCCGTATTCGACCACCCGGCCCTTCGACATCACGGCCACGTCGTCGCAGACCTGCGCGGCCACCCGCAGGTCGTGGGTGATGAACAGCATCGCGAGGTTCAGCCGGTCGCGGATGTCCGACAGCAGTCGCAGCACCTGGGCCTGGACCGACACGTCGAGCGCGGAGACCGCCTCGTCGGCCACCAGCAGCTCGGGCTCCATCATCAGCGCGCGCGCGATGCACAGCCGCTGGCGCTGGCCGCCCGAGAACTGGTGCGGATAGCGCTCGAGCGCCGACGCATCGAGGCGCACGGTCTGCAGCAGCCCGTGTGCGCGCTCGAGCGCGGCGTCGCGCGGCAGCCCGTAGTTCATCGGCCCCTCGATCAGCGCGTCGGCGATCGTGCGGCGCGGATTGAGCGAGCGGTACGGGTCCTGGAACACGATCTGCACGCGGTTGCGCAGCGGCCGCAGCGCGCCGGCCTTCGCCGACGCGATGTCCGCGCCGGACAGCAGCACCTGCCCGCCGGTGGGGTCGATCAGTCGTACGATGCAGCGCGCCACCGTGCTCTTGCCCGAGCCGGACTCGCCGACGATGCCCAGCGTGCGCCCGCGGCGGATCGCGAGCGACACGTCCTGCGCGGCGTGCACCGTCCGCGTCTTGCCGAACCACCGCGCGTCGCGGTAGACCTTCTGCAGCCCGCGCACCTCGAGCACCACGGGTGCCGCGTCGTCCAGTCGGCGCTCGGGTACGGTCATCGTCGGCACCGATGCCATCAGCATCCGTGTGTAGTCGTGGGTCGGCCGCTGCAGCACGTCGTGCTTCGGGCCGATCTCCACCAGGTCGCCGAGCCGCAGCACCGCCACCCGGTGCGCCACCTCGGCGACCACCCCGAAGTCGTGCGTGATGAACAGCACGCCGGTGCCGTGGCGCTTCTGCAGCTCGATCACCAGCTTGAGGATCTGCGCCTGCGTGGTCACGTCCAGCGCGGTGGTCGGCTCGTCGGCGATCAGCAGCACCGGGTCGAGCACCAGCGCCATTGCGATCACGATGCGTTGGCGTTGCCCGCCCGAGAGCTGGTGCGGATAGCTCGCCACGATCCGCTCGGGGTCGGGCAGCAGTACCTCTCGCACGATTTCCAGCACCTTGCGCCGCCGCTCGGCGGGCCCCAGCGACGTGTGCTCGGCGAGCACCTCGTCGATCTGGTCGCCGCAGGTCATGACCGGGTTCAACGCGGTCATCGGCTCCTGGAAGATCATCGACATCCGCGTGGCGCGCAGCTCGCGCAGCCGCGCGGGCGTCGCGCGCGTCACGTCCTCGCCCTGCAGCCGGATCGTGCCGCCGGTCACCGGCAGGGTCTTGGGCAGCAGGCCCATCACCGCCTGCGCGATCACGCTCTTGCCCGAGCCGGACTCACCCACCAGGCACACGATCTCGCCGCGCCCCACGCTGAAGGACACGCGCTGCACCGCGCTCGGGCGGTCGGCGCCCGAGGGCAGCGCGATCGTGAGGTCGCGCACCTCGAGGATCGGTGCGTCGGACGCGGCCGCGTTCATCCGCGTCGCGCCATCTTCGGGTCGAGGGTGTCGCGCAGCCCGTCGCCCAGGATGTTGATCGCGAGCACCGTCACCGCGAGGAAGATGCCGGGGAAGAAGATGTTGTGCGGGAAGTCGTTGAACTGCGCGCGGCCCTCGGCCATCACGTTGCCCCAGGTGGGGATGTCGGGCGGCAGCCCGACCCCCAGGAACGACAGGATCGCCTCGACCAGGATGCCGCTGGCGGCGATGAAGGTGCCCTGCACGATCAGGGGCGCCACCGTGTTGGGCAGGATGTGCCGCAGCATGATCTTCCAGGTGGGCGTGCCCAGCGACACCGCGGCCTCGACGTACGGCTCCTCGCGCACGGTGAGCACGAGTGAACGCACCAGCCGCGTGACCCGCGGGATCTCCGGGATCGCGATCGCGACCACGACCGTCAGCAGGCTGCCCTTCCAGAGCGCAACCAGCGAGATCGCGATCAGGATCGCGGGGATCGACATCACGCCGTCCATCACGCGCATCAGCGGTCCGTCGAGCCAGCGCACGTAACCCGCGAGCAGGCCGAACAGCACGCCGAAGGCCACCGACACCACCGCGGTGGCGAGGCCGACGATCAGCGACACCCGCGTGCCGTAGATCACGCGGCTGTAGATGTCGCGGCCGAACGAATCGGAGCCCATCCAGAACGTGTGCGCCACCGCGTCGCCGTCGAGCGTCGTGATCTCGCCCGCCCGGCCCGGCAGCAGGTCGCGGCTGGCCGGGTCGAAGAGCGACGGATCCACGGTCCCGAGCCAGGGCGCGAGCAGCGCGATCAGCACCAGCACCGCGAGCACGCCGCCGCCGATCCGCACCGAGCCGTTGCCGCGCACGCGTGCCCATGCGCTCTGGTGGCGTGCCACGGTCGCCGACTCGACCGACAGCCGCTCGAAGTCGGGCGCGTCGGCGGCCATGT
The DNA here is from genome assembly GCA_044359175.1 of Burkholderiaceae bacterium. GTDB lineage: Bacteria > Pseudomonadota > Gammaproteobacteria > Burkholderiales > Burkholderiaceae_E > UBA4615. The sequence continues at coordinate 5,030 of JBIKMO010000120.1, forward strand.
CAGTACCGGATCCGGGGGTCGAAGAACACGTACGACAGGTCCACCAGCAGGTTGACCAGCACGTACACGAAGGAGAAGAACAGGATCACGCCCTGGATCGTCGGGAAGTCGCGCGCGAGCACCGCGTCGACCGTCAGCCGGCCCAGGCCCGGGATCGCGTAGACGCTCTCGGTCACCACCACACCACCGATCAGCAGCGCGATGCCGATGCCGATGACGGTCGCGATCGGCACCGCGGCGTTGGCGAGCGCGTGGCGCATCAGCACCTTCGCTTCGGGCAGCCCCTTGGCACGCGCGGTGCGGATGTAGTCCTCGCCCAGGGTCTCGAGCACCGACGCCCGCGTGACGCGCGCGATCAGCGCCACGTAGATCACCGACAGCGTGAGCGCGGGCAGCGCGAGGTGCCTGAGCCAGGGTCCGACGCCGCCCGACAGCCGCTGGTAGCCCTGCACCGGCAGCCAGCCGAGCTTGAGCGACACCAGCCAGATCAGCAGGTAGGCGAGCACGAACACCGGCACCGAGAAGCCGAGCACCGAGAAGCCCATCAGCGCACGGTCGAGCCAGCCGCCCGAGCGCCACGCGGCGAGCACCCCCAGCGGCACCGCGACCGCGACCGCGAGCAGGATCGTCACCAGCGCGAGCGACAGCGTGGGCTCCAGCCGCTGGGCGATCAGCGTGGCGACCTCGGTCTTGTAGAAGAAGCTCTCGCCGAGGTCGCCGCGCAGCATCTGCCCTGCCCAGATCACGTACTGCTCGACGATCGAGCGGTCCAGGCCGAGGTGGGTGCGGATCTGCGCGATCTGATCGGGGCTCGCCTGGTCGCCGGCGATCACCGCCGCCGGATCGCCCGGCGTCAGCCGCAGCATCAGGAAGACCAGTACCGAGACGATCACCAGCACCGGGATCGTCGACAGCAGCCGGCGGCCGAGGAACGCGAGCATTGCGAAGGCGTGGGTGGATGGGGCCGGCACGGTGGCCGGCCCGGTCGGCCCGGCGGGGCCTCAGGCCTTCTTCAGGTTCCAGTAGATGTTGCTGTTGTGCACGAAGAAGCCGCTGATGTTCTTGCGCGCGGCCACCGGCTGGTCGTACTCGCCCAGCGGCACGTGCGTGCCGACCTCGAATGCGCGTGCATGCAACGCGTCCGCGAGCTTCCTCTTCTGCGCGGGGTCGGTCGCCCGCATGAACTGGTTGCGCAGCTCGACCAGCTTGTCGTCGGTGGCCCAGCCGAACCACACCGATTTCTCCCCCCGGCCGTCGAACATCGGGTTGGCGATCGGGCTGGACACGTCGAAGGCCTGCCACGCGGTGAGGAACATGTGCCAGCCGCCGGCGGCCGGCGCATCGCGCTTCGCACGCCGACCGACCAGGGTCTGCCAGTCCATCGCCTGCAGGTCCACCTTGAAGCCGGCCTGGCGCATCAGTTGAGCGGCCACGTCGGGCAGCTTCTGGATCGAGGCCAGGTCGGTCGGCTTGAGCACGACGATCGGGGTGCCGTCGTAGCCGGACGCCTTCAGGAGCTCCTGCGCCCGGCGCATGTTGGACTTCGACTGGATCTCGCTGCCCGCGGTGCTGCCGTAGGGCGTGTTGCAGTAGAGCATGGAGAAGCAGGGGCGGTAGAGCTCCTTCACGCCCACCTGGGCGCGCAGGAACGCCTCCTGCGAGAACGCCGCGATCACCGCCCGGCGTACCTGCGGGTTGTCGAACGGCTTGTGCAGATGGTTGAAGCGGGCGATGTACTGCAGCCCGAGGTTCGCCCACGAGGGGATCTGCAGGCTCGAATCCTTGCGCACCGTGTCGAAGTGGTCGAACCCGAGCGACTCGATCACGTCGACCTCGCCCTTCTGCAGCGCGTTGACCTGCGCCTGCGCGTCGCGCAGCGCGAGGTTCCACTCGACCCGGTCGACGTAGACCCGCTTGCCGCCGGTGGTGCCCGACGGCGGCTCGCTGCGCGGCACGTACTTGGTGTTCTTCAGGTAGACCGCGCGGTCGCCCGGCTTGAACTCGTCGCGCTTGAACACGAACGGGCCCGAGCCGATGTGCTCGTCGATCTGCTTGAACGGGTCGGTCGCCGCGATGCGTCGCGGCATGATGAACGGCACCGACGACGAGGGTTTGCCGAGCGCCTCGAGCACGAAGCCGCAGGCCTCGCCGAGGAAGATCCGGAAGGTGTTCGCCGACGGCGTGTCCATCCGGGCGACGAACTGCATCAGCGCCGAGCCCATCGCGTCGCGCTTGCCCCAGCGCTCGAGCGACGCGACCACGTCCTCGGAGGTCACCGGCTGCCCGTCGTGGAACTCCAGGCCCTTCCTCAGCGTGAAGGTCCACAGGCGGTTGTCCGGGCTCACCGACCAGGTGTCGACCATCTGCGGCTTGACCACGCCCTTCTCGTCGGTGCCGAACAGCGTGTCGTAGATCATGTAGCCGTGGTTGCGGCTCATGTACGCGGTGGTCCAGATCGGGTCGAGCACCGCGAGGTTGGAGTGCGGCACGACGCGCAGCACGGTCTGCTGCTGGGCGATCGCGGGCGCGGTCACGGCGGCGGTACCGAGCGCGAGAAGCGACTTCGCGGACTGGCGCTTCGACGGTGATGGCAAGGACACGGCGGGGCTCCTCGAGAGGATGTGTTGGCCTTCGGGGCGGCGAGCGGCCGCGTCCGAGAGCGGGACGTTAGCTCGTGGACCGCCGCGAAGGCAAGCGATCACTGGGGACGGGCCCGGGGTCATGCCGCGCCCGGCGCCTGGACGGTCCCGGTCAGTCCACCTCGGTGGGCGGGCTCATCGCGCCCCAGGGCGTGACCTGCTCGTAGGCGAGCGCGGCGCGCAGGCACAGGTCCTCGCGGTGGTTGGGCGCGACCAGCTGCAGCGCGAGCGGCAGGCCCCCCGCCGAGAAGCCGCAGCCGAGCACCAGCGCCGGCTGCTGGGTCAGGTTGAACGGGAACGAGAACGGCGTCCACCAGGTCCAGTCGCTCTCGTGGATCGGGGTCACGCCGGGCGGCGGATCGGGCATCACGCGGCCGACCTCGAACGGCTGCACCGCAGTCGCCGGGGTGAGCAGCAGGTCCCAGTCGGCGTGGAAGTGCTGCAGACGCACCGCGAGCTCGCCGCGCGCCTTCTGCGCATCGAGGAAGTCATCGACCGTGTAGCGCGCCGCGAATTCGATCGCCGAGCGCAGTCCGGGGTCGAGCAGCGCGAGCTGCGCGGACGGCAAGCGGTGCAGCAGGTTGCGTGCCGAGGCGAACCAGTGCGCCGCGAAGATGCCGGCGCTGTCGGGGATGCCCGGGTCGATCCGTTCGACGGTCGCGCCGAGCTGCTCGAACACCCGTGCGGCCTCGGCCACCGCGGCCTCGATCTCGGGGTCCACCCATGGCACGTAGCCCAGCCGCGGGCTGTAGGCGATGCGCAGCCCGCGCACGTCGCGGCCGGCGGGGATCGCGCCGGCACGCTCGCGGTCGCCGTCGAGCGCGGCGAGCCACGAGCCCGCGGGCGCCGGCAGCGCGGTCCAGTCGCGCCGGTCGGGCTGGGCGATCACGTCGAGCATCAGCGCGCAATCGCGCACCGTGCGGGTCTGCGGCCCGACGTGCGCGACCGTGCCCATCGGCGACAGCGGCCACGCGGGCACGCGGCCGAAGTGCGCCTTCAGCCCGACCGTGCCGGTGAAGGCGGCCGGAATGCGGATCGAGCCCCCGCCGTCGGTGCCGGTGGCGAGCGCGCCCAGGCCGGCGGCGATCGCTGCGACCGCACCGCCCGACGAACCGCCGGGCGTCTTCGATGGATCCCAGGGGTTGCGGGTGATGCCGGTGAGCGGCCCGTCGGTGGTGCCGCGCCAGCCGAACTCGGGCGTGGCGGTCTTGCCGAGCAGCACCGCGCCGGCCTCGCGCAGCCGTGCGGTCGACGGGGCGTCCGCGTCCCACGGGCCGGCCGGGTCGACCGTGCGCGAACCGCGCCGGGTCGGCCAGCCGCGTGCGAGGATCAGGTCCTTGACCGAGGCGGGTACGCCGTCGATCGGTCCGGCCGGCTCGCCGCGCAGCCAGCGCGCCTCGGCGGCGCGCGCATCGCGCAGCGCGGCCTCGTGATCGACCAGCACGAACGCGTTCAGCATCGGATTGAGCGCATCGATGCGGGCGAGCACCGCGCGGGTCACCTCCACCGGCGAGAGCCGTCGGGCGGCGTACGCGGCCACCAGTTCGGTGGCGCTGAGATCGGGCAGCGGGTTGGTGCTCACTGACGCGACGGGGTCGGGCGAAGCCCCGATGGTGACACGGGCGGCACCCCGGCGAGCGGCCGGTGGCGGCGATCGCGGGTCACCGCGCGCGCCTTCAGCCGTCCGTCGCGCAGGTGAGCGATCGCCCGACCGGCCGCGGCGCTGCGTGCCCCGTGCGCATGTCGACGCGGTCGGGTCATGGAGCGGTCTGCCGTCGCGGGCGCGCGCTGCGGCGTGCGTCGAACACCGCGTGCTCGCCGAGGTCGGCCGACGCCTGTCCGGCGAGCAGCTGCGCGTAGTGCTCGGTCAGGGTGCGGGTGCCGGTCGACGGCGTCGCGCACGCGTCGTAGCGGCCGGTGACCGGATCGAGCACCAGCATCGACTCGGTCGCGTAGTAGCGGCCGATCCGCGCGAGTTCGGCCCGGGCGGCGAGCCCGGGCGCCCAGCGCCCGCCGGCGCCGAGCACCGCGATGGCCGCATCGAGTACGCCGACCGGCACCCGCCTGAAGCGCGGCCGGCGCCCGAGCAGCTCGAAAAGCCGTTCGCCCTGTTCGCGGGGCGTGATCGCCGGGCCGGGTCCGCCGATCGGCAGCACCCGGTTGCGCCGCTCGGGCTCGTCCAGGCAGTCGGCGAGGTAGGCCGCGAGGTCAGCGTCGGCGATCGGCTTGCAGGCGGTGAGCGTACCGTCGCCGAAGACCACGAAGGGCGCGCCACGGCGCACCCGCTCGACCTGGCCGGACAGCGATTTGAAGAACGCGGTCGGCCGCACCACCGTCCAGTCGACGCCGCAGCCCGCCAGTTCGCGCTCGAACGCGAGCTTGGCGTGTTGGAAGGCGAGCATCGGCTTCTGCACGCAGATCGCCGACAGCGCAACGACCTGCGAGACCCCGGCGCGCCGCGCGGCGGCGAGCACGTCGCACTGCGCCCGGTGGTCGATCGCCCAGGCGTCGCGCGGTTCCCCGGTGCGCGAGGCGAGACACGAGACCAGCGCGTCGAAGCGTTCGCCGCGGAAGCCGTCGCGCTCGATCGACGCGGGCTCGGTCAGGTCGCCCGCGCGCAGCGCCACGTCGTCGGGCAGTCCGAGCGCGGCGGCTTGCGGCGCTCGGCCGGGCCGCGCCCTCACGAGGCAGGTCACCCGGTGCCCGCGCGCGCGCAGCGCGTGTACGGTCGCGCGACCGATGGTGCCGGTCGCACCCACGAAGAACACGTGGCGGCGCGGGCGCTCGGGGGTCACGCCGGGGCCGTCCCCTGCGATCGGGCCGGCGACGCGCGGCGGGCGTGCCCGAGCGACGCCCGCACCCGGCTCACGGCCGGCGCGACGAGCGCACCCGCCACAGCCCGTGCAGCCCGCTCACGAGCTGCAGCGGCCACAGGAAGGTGCAGACCGTGACCCAGAACAGCCGCCCGTGCAACCCGTCTTGGGGGTCGGCGTAGCGATCGGGGTGACCTTCCCCGAAGAGGTGGCGCCGGGAGTAGGTGAGCAGACCGAAGACCAGGCCGGTGACGAGGAACAGCAGGATCACGAGGTCGGACATGGCAGTGTCATCCCGAAGTGACGGCATGCACTGTCTCACGAGATTGACGTCGGCTCAAGCGGGCCCGGCGCGCTCAGCCGGACGGCTCCTCGGCCCGCGCCTTCAGGGCCGCCGCGTCGACCACCACGATGCACCGGTAGCCCATCCGCAGCACGCCGGCGCGTTCGAGCGACTTCAGCACCCGGTTCACCCGCTGCCGCGGCACGCCGAGCATGCACGCGAGCGCCTCCTGCGACAGCCGAAGCGCGCCGCCTTCGCGGGTCGTGCGCAGCGACAGCAGCATGCGCGCCAGGCGTACCGGCAACGGCATCACCGAGGCGTCGCTCAGCGTCTCGTGCAGCTGCCGCGAACGGCGCACGAGCAGGTCGATCACCCGCCAGCGCAGGCCGCGGTCGGCGTCGATCGCGATCCGCAGGTCGTCGCCGTGCACGGTGAGCACGCGCACCGGCTCGCGGGCGATGCTGTCGTGGATCGCGCCTTCGCGGTCGAGTGCCGGCGCGACCCCGAGCACCTGGCCGGGCCCGAGGTAGGACACCACGAAGCGGCGGCCCGCGGCGCTCGTGCGGGTGAGCTCGACCCGCCCCGAGACGATCACCGTCAGGTGCCCGTCGCGCGCGCCGCGCCGCGTCACCGCGGCGCCGGGCGCGAGGCTGCGCAGCCTCGCGCGGCGCAGCAGGATCGTGAGGGTGGCCGGCGCGCACTCGCGCAGCCAGGGCACGGCGGTGATCGCGCGCAGCCGGTCGGCGAGCGCGCCTGCGGCGTCCGACGGCGGGGCCCCCGCGGTGGGTGAGTCCTCCTCGTTGCGGATCGCCTCGCCGGTCGCCATGGCCGCCCCGTGTGTCTCTGTCCGGTTCCGGACAGTCCGGTCGGGCGGCTCGGTGCAAGCTGATGCGCGACCCCCGGAGCCCGCGCGATGCCGTCGACCGAACCGGATCATAGCCCCGCGTCGCGGTCGCCGGCCGCAGCCGGGGACGCCGTCACCGAGACCTTCGACTATGTCGTGGTCGGTGCGGGCTCGGCCGGGGCGGCCGTGGCGCGCCGGCTCGCCGAGGACGGTTCGACCCGGGTCGCGGTGCTCGAGGCCGGGGCGGCGCGGCACCGCGACTTCTGGGTCCGCGTGCCGCTGGGCATCGGCAGGCTGCTGCTGGATCCGCAGTACGTCTGGCCGTTCCACACCGAGCCGCAGACCTCGCTGAAGGGGCAGCCGATCTACTGGCCGCGCGGCCGGCTGCCCGGAGGCTCCAGCTCGGTCAACGGCATGATCTGGGTGCGCGGCGATCCGGCCGAGTACGACCGCTGGCGCGACGCCGGCAACCGCGGCTGGGGCTGGAGCGACCTGCTGCCGCTGTTTCGCCGGCTGGAGGCCGCCGCGTGCGGCGCGGACGAGGTCCGCGGCCGCGACGGCCCGATCCGGGTGACCGCGCTCGAACGCACGCTGCGCAATCCGCTGGGCGACGCGTTCGTGGCCGCGTGCGAGCAGGTCGGCATCGCGCGGACCGACGACTACAACGGCGGGCGCTACGAGGGCGTCGGCTACCTGCAGCTGTCGACCGGCCGCGGGCGGCGCTGGAGCACCGCGATCGGCTACCTGGGCGAGGACGCGCCGGCCACGCTGCGGCTTGCCACCGAGGCGGTCGCCACGCGCGTGCTGTTCGACGGCCGGCGCGCGGTGGGGGTCGAGTACCGGCAAGGCGGCCGTGTGCTGCGCGCGCTCGCCCGCGCCGAGGTGATCCTGTCGGCCGGCCCGATCAAGTCGCCGCAGCTGCTCGAGCTGTCCGGTGTCGGCCGCCCGGCGGTGCTCGAGCGCCTCGGCCTGCCGCAGGTCCATGCGCTTCCGGGCGTCGGCGAGAACCTGGTCGACCATCTGCAGTCGCGGATCTCGTTCGAGTGCGCCGACGCGGTCTCGATGAACGGGATCGTCGTCAGTCGGGTGCGGCGCACGCTGATGGGCGCGCGCTGGCTGCTCACCGGCGGCGGCTGGATGGCCACGCCCGGGGCGACCGTGCACGCGCTGGTGCGCACCG
>JBIKMO010000121.1:0-12782 GCA_044359175.1 Burkholderiaceae bacterium
CGGTCGTGCCCGGTCTGTCCGGTGCGGACGACCCGCTCGGTGACTGCGCGCTGCTCGCGATCGGCGGCGTCGAGGTGGTCGCCAACACGCGGCGCACTCAGGCGTTCTCCACCGAGCTCTTCAGCCAGTTCGGCATCGACCTGCGCACGCGCCGCATCGTCGTCGTCAAGTCGTCGCAGCACTTCCACGCGTCGTACTCGAAGGTGGCCGCGCACGTGATCCACGTCGACGCCCCCGGTACGCTGACGCAGGAGCTGACCACGCTCCCGTACGCAAAGGCGCGTCCGCAGGTGGTCGCGTCCTACTGAGCTGCTCGGCCGTCCCGCGAGCGCAGCCGCACCGCGGCGAGACGGTCCGAGCGGGGTCCGCGACGCAGCCCGCCCGGCATGTCGCGGACCTCGGTGGCGGGCTCGATGTCGAGGGTCGTCACCGCCGAGACGAACCGCACCGGCGGTTCCGAGGCGTCGGCCCGGGCGGCCACCCCCGCCACGGTCCGATCAGGTCGTCGCGGGGGACGGGTCGTCGCAGGGGTCGTCGCAGGAGGTTGCGGCGATGCGCCGATCCCGCTACAGTCCCGGGCGTCATGGCCCGCCCTCTGTTCGGCACGTACGACGACTTCGGCTTTCCGCCCTCTGGCGGATCGAGCCGGGAACGCGTTCAGGCCTAGACGAACCGAATCCCCGACCGAACCGCCAGCGCCGCGAGGCCTGGCGGTTTTTTGTTGCCTGTGCCGCCCGGATCCGAAGAACCGAAGCCCGAGGAACGCCGATGAGTACCGCCCACCGGACCGATGACGTCCGAATCCGCGCCATGAAGGAGCTTGCCCCGCCCTCGCACGTGATCCGCGAGTTCCCGCTGCGCGAGCGGCCCGCCGAACTGGTTTACGGGGCGCGGCAGGCGATCCACCGGATCCTGCACGGCATGGACGACCGCCTGCTCGTGGTGGTCGGCCCCTGTTCGATCCACGACCCGCAGGCGGCGCTCGACTACGCGCGGCGGCTGGCGGAGCACCGCGAGCGCCTGCAGGACCGGCTGGAGATCGTGATGCGCGTGTACTTCGAGAAACCGCGCACCACGGTCGGCTGGAAGGGCCTGATCAACGACCCCGGACTGGACGGCAGCTTCGACATCAACCGCGGCCTGAGGATCGCGCGCGAGTTGCTGGTGGAGATCAACGAACTCGGCCTGCCGGCCGGCACCGAGTTCCTCGACATGATCACGCCGCAGTACGTGGCCGACCTGATCGCGTGGGGTGCGATCGGCGCGCGTACCACCGAGTCGCAGGTGCACCGCGAGCTCGCCTCCGGGCTGTCGTGTCCGGTCGGGTTCAAGAACGGCACCGACGGCAACGTCCGGATCGCGCTCGACGCCGTGAAGGCGGCGTCGCAGCCGCACCATTTCCTGTCGGTGACCAAGGGCGGTCACTCGGCGATCGTGTCGACCAACGGCAACGAGGACTGCCACATCATCCTGCGCGGCGGTGGCCAGCCGAACTACGACCGCGCGTCGGTCGACGCGGCGTGCCGGGAGGCCGGCGCCGCGGCGCTCGCCTGCCGGCTGATGATCGACGCGAGCCACGGCAACAGCCGCAAGAAGGCCGAGAACCAGCTCGGGGTCGCGAACGACATCGCCGAGCAGATGGCCGACGGGGAGGCGCGGATCTTCGGCGTGATGATCGAGAGCCACCTGGTGGCCGGCCGGCAGGATCTGGTCGCCGGCCGCCCGCTCGTCTACGGCCAGAGCATCACCGACGCCTGTCTGGGCTGGGAAGCGACCGTGGGCGTGCTGGATCGCCTTGCCGAGGGCGTCACTGAACGGCGCGTCGCGCTCGCCGACTGACGCGCCGCCGGGCCGCCACGACCGGCCTCGCCGCGGGCCCGCTCGTCGGGCATGCGGCGCTCCCCGGCCGGCCGGGCCGGCCCGCGGTCGGCGGGGGTCGGGGTTCGTGCTATAAGCCGGCGAGAACCATCGGGGGAGTGCCATGGAGTCGTCCGCGATCAAGCCGGTTGGAGTCGAAGCCGCCCGAGCCGAGGGCGGGATCCGTCAGACGCCGCACGAACGACTCACCTCGATCGGGCTCAGGCCGGTGGGCCGCGCCAGCGAGTTCGTCGACCAGATCCACGCGCTCATGTCCAAGACCCCGATCTTCTCCGGGCTGGACATCGAGGAAACCCGCAAGCTCGGCGCGTTCATGTACGTGTACGAGGCGTCGCCCGGGGTCACGATCATCGCCGAGGGCGAGCCCGGAGACTTCATGACCGTGCTGCTCAGCGGCACGGTCGAGGTGCTGCGACGCAGCCGCAACGTCGCGCAGTCGCGGATCGCGGTCGCGCACGCCGGCCACTCGCTCGGTGAGATGTCGATGTTCGACGGCGAGCCGCGGTTCGCGTCCTGCGTGACGCTCGAGTCCGCCCGGATCGCAGTGCTGACCCGCGATGCGATGATGCTGGTGCTGCACGACGAGCCCAGGCTGGGCAACAAGATCCTGCTCAAGCTGGTGCAGCTGCTGTCCGACCGGCTGCGTCAGACCAGCGCCAGGCTGGTCACGCATCTCGAGTCGGCCCGGACCGCCTGACGCGGCGCCTGCAGCGTTCGGGCCCCGGGCGGGCGGCCGGCGGCCGGCGAGCCGCCTCGAGCCGGCCATGGCACGGCGGTTGCATGCGGCGGGCCCATGCACCCCGACTCGATCCGCTGGCCGACGTCAGCGCCGCCGTCGGCCGATCCGCTGTGGCAGCACCCGCTGGGGCTGCTGCTGGAGTCCACCGGCGAGGGCGTGTTCGGCATCGACCTGCAGGGCCGCTGCACGTTCATCAACCGCGCCGGGGCCCGTCTGCTCGGCTACGCGCCCGAGGAGGTCCTGGGGCGGAACATGCACTGCCTCACGCATCACTCGCACGCCGACGGTTCGCCGTATCCGGATGCCGACTGCCCGATCTTCGACGCGTTCCGCCGCGGACTGCCCTGTCGGATCGACACGGAAGTGTTCTGGACTCGCGATCGGCAGCCGATCCCGGTCGAATACTCGAGCCATCCGATCGTCGACGGCCGGTCCGTGCTCGGCGCGGTGATCACCTTCGTCGACATCACCGAGCGGCGGCGTGCCGCGGACGCGCTGGTGAGCGCGAAGGCCGAGCTCGAGCGGCGGGTCGACGAGCGAACGCACGAGCTGTCGGCCGCGCTCGCGCGGCTGCGCGAACTGTCCGCCTGGCTCGACCGGGTGCGCGAGGACGAGCGCACCCGGATCGCCCGCGAGGTTCACGACGAACTGGGCAGCCTGCTGGTGGCGCTGAAGATGGACGTCGGCTGGCTCGACCGGCGGCTCGCTTCGCAGCCCGCGCTGCGCGCCGGCGAGGCGCGCGCAGCGCACGATGCGATGCGCGCGAAGTGCGCCCGCATGGGTCGGCTGATCGAGGACGCGGTCGGCAACGTGGGCCGGATCATCAACGACCTGCGCCCGAGCATCCTCGATCACCAGGGCCTGTGGGCGGCGCTCGAGTGGCAGGCGGCCGAGTTCGTCGCGAGCGCGGAGCTGGCGCTGGACTGGATGATGCGGGTCGACGGCGTGGCCGAGCCTTCGGAGTCGGTCGCGATCGCGGTGTTCCGCATCTTCCAGGAACTCCTCTCCAACGTCGGTCGTCACGCGTGCGCGTCGCGGATCGCGGTCACGATCGTCGCCGAGGGCGGCGAGCTGCGGGTGACGGTGGCCGACGACGGTCGGGGTGCGCGCGCCGACGCGTTCGATGCCGGTGACGCCTTCGGCGTGCTCGGCATGCGCGAGCGAGCGCACCGGCTCGGTGGACGGCTGACGATCGACAGTCGCCCGGGTGCCGGCACCCGGTGCGAGCTGCGCGTGCCGTTGCAGGAGGATCCCCGGTGATCCGGGTGCTGATCGGCGACGACCACCGGATCGTGCGCGAGGGCATCAAGCAGGTCCTCGCCGAGGCGCCGGACGTGCGGGTGGTCGCCGAGGCGCAGAACGGCGAGGAGGTGATCGAGCGCGTGGACGCGCTCGCCGCGGGCGGCCTGGACGTGGTGCTGCTGGATGTCGCGATGCCCGGCCGCGACGGGCTGGACGTCCTGCAGGCGCTGCGGCGCGCGCATCCGGCGCTGCCGGTGCTGATGCTCAGCACCTACCCGGAGCGCCAGTACGCGGTGCGCTGCCTTCGGCTGGGCGCGGCCGGCTACCTGAACAAGGGCGCCGACGCGGACGACATGATCACCGCGGTGACCCGGGTGGCGGCGGGTCGCCGCTGGATCCCGCCGGAGATCGCCGAGGCGCTCGCGGCGGCGGTCGGTGGCGCCACCGCCGCCGACGGCACCGCCGCGCTGTCGCATCGCGAGCATCAGGTCTACCAGCTCCTCACCGAGGGGCTCACCGTGACCGAGATCGGTGCGCGCCTGGGGCTCGCACCAAATACGGTCAGCACCTACCGGGCACGGATTCTGGACAAGACCGGCACGCGCAACGACGTCGAGCTCGCGCGCTACGCGGAGCGGCGGGCGCGCGACGGTCGCTGAGTCGGGCCCTGGCGGCTGTAGGGCCACCCCTACGCGGCGTCGTCGTCGGACCCGCGATCCGCACCGGCTGCCGGCTCGCGCGCCGCGGCTGGCGCGCCGCTTGCTCGGACGGGAGCATCCGAGCGACAGGTGCACCATGTTCAAGCTGCCCGCCGTCACCGAACCGACCTACGATCCGTACGACGCCGACCGTCCGCTGAGACTCGGCTGTGCCTGCGGGCAGGGCCATGACGCCCCGGCCGCCTGCGCGGCGCCGGGCGTCGCGCGCGCAGCGCCGGACGAGGAGCGTGCATCGCGCGAGTTCGTCGAGGCCGCGCTGGTCAAGGCGCTCTTTCCCAGCGACTCGGTTCGCCGGCGCTTCCTGCGCGCCGTCGGTTCGGGGACCGCTCGCGCGGCGATCGCCTCGGTGCTGCCGGTGACCGCGCTGCAGGCGATGGCCCAGGAGAAGCGCACTCCGGAGAAGCGCGAGCTCAAGCTGGGCTTCATCGCGATCACCTGTGCGAGCCCGCTGATCATGGCCGACCCGCTGGGCTTCTACAAGCGTGAGGGCCTGGACGTGTCGCTGATGAAGACCGCCGGCTGGGCGCTGATCCGCGACAAGATGATCAATCGCGAACACGACGCGAGCCACTTCCTGTCGCCGATGCCGCTGGCGATGTCGATGGGGTTGGGTTCGAATCAGGTGCCGATGCGCGTGGCCAGCATCCAGAACACCAACGGCCAGGCGATCACGCTGCACGTGAAGCACAAGGACCGTCGCGATCCGAAGACCTGGAAGGGCTTCCGGTTCGCGGTGCCGTTCGAATACAGCATGCACAACTTCCTGCTGCGCTACTACCTGGCGGAGCACGGCGTGAACCCGGACACCGAGGTGCAGATCCGCGTGACGCCGCCGCCCGAGATGGTCGCGAACCTGCGGGCGGGCAACATCGACGGCTTCCTCGGCCCGGATCCGTTCAACCAGCGGGCGGTCTTCGACGAGGTCGGCTTCATCCACATCCTGTCGAAGGAGATCTGGGACGGCCATCCGTGCTGCGCGTTCGGACTGTCCGAGGACTTCATCCGGCAACACCCGAACACGTACGCGGCGCTGTTCCGTGCGGTGCTGACCGCCTCCAACATGGCGAGCCAGCCGCGCGACCGCGAGCTGATCGCGCGCGTGATCTCTCCGGCCCAGTATCTGAACCAGCCCGAGACCGTGGTCGCACAGGTGCTGACCGGCAAGTTCGCCGACGGGCTGGGCGGGGTGAAGACCGTCCCCGACCGCGCCAATTTCGATCCGGTGCCCTGGCAGAGCATGGCGGTGTGGATGCTCACGCAGATGAAGCGCTGGGGCTACGTGAAGGGCGACGTCGACTACCGCCGAATCGCCGAGCAGGTGTTCCTGCTGACCGACGCGAAGAAGCACATGGCCGAGGTCGGCATCCGGCCGCCGGACGGCGCCTACCGGAAGTTCCGTGTGATGGGCCGGGAGTTCGACCCGGCGAAGCCCGACGAGTACCTGAAGGGGTTCTCGCTGCACCGGATGGGCTGAGGCGCGCCGATGTCAGCCTCACAGAACCTGAGGGCCGCTCTGCTGTCGGTGCTGCTGCTGGCGATCCTGCTGCTCGTCTGGCAGGTCGCCACGGCGCCGTTGCCGGCCGCGGGGTCCACGCCCGCGGCAGCGATGACGCCCGAGCAGCTCGAGTACGCGAAGCTGATGGGCAAGGATCCGGGCGCGCAGAAGTCCTCCGGCTTCCCGACGCCCGCGGAGATGGCCGAGACGGTCGTGAAGCACCTGTCGAACCCGTTCTACGACAACGGGCCGAACGACAAGGGCATCGCGATCCAGCTGGCGCACTCGCTCGTGCGGGTCGGACTCGGCTTCCTGTGCGCATGCGCGGTCGCGATTCCGCTGGGCTTCGCGATCGGCATGTCGCCACTGCTGTACCGGGCGCTGGACCCGTTCATCCAGGTGCTGAAGCCGATCTCGCCGCTCGCCTGGATGCCGCTCGCGCTCTACACGATCAAGGACTCGTCGGTGTCCGGCGTGTTCGTGATCTTCATCTGTTCGGTCTGGCCGATGTTGATCAACACCGCGTTCGGCGTCGCATCGGTCCGACGCGAGTGGCTGAACGTGGCGGCCACGCTCGAAGTGCGGCCGCTGCGACGGGCGTTGCGCGTGATCCTGCCGGCAGCGGCGCCGACGATCCTCACCGGCATGCGGATCAGCATGGGCATCGCCTGGTTGGTGATCGTCGCGGCCGAGATGCTGGTCGGCGGCACCGGCATCGGGTACTTCGTCTGGAACGAGTGGAACAACCTGTCGCTCACCAACGTGATCTTCGCGATCGTCGTGATCGGCGTGGTCGGCATGCTGCTCGATCTGCTGTTCGCGCGGCTGCAGCGGTGGGTGACCTATGTGGAGTGACGTGGAGCAGCGCACCGATCGGATCACGGCCTCGCCCGTCGCGGACCAGGCCGCCGCGTCCCCGGGGGGGTTCCTGCGGGTCGAGGGACTCTCGCGCGGCTTCACGCCCGGGCGGCCGGTGTTCGCCGGGGTGGACTTCACGATGGAGCGCGGCGAGTTCGTCTGCATCATCGGCCACTCGGGGTGCGGCAAGACCACCGTGCTGAACATCCTCGCCGGGCTGGATGTCGCGACCGAGGGGCTCGTGTTCATGGATGGCCGCGAGGTCCGCGGCCCCGGTCTGGAGCGCGGGGTGGTGTTCCAGGGCCATGCGCTGATGCCCTGGCTCACGGTACGACGCAACGTGGCGTTCGCGGTCGAGTCGCGCTGGCCGGAGTGGAGTCGGGCGCAGGTCGATGCGCACTCGGTGCGCTTCCTGACGATGGTCGGGCTCGCCTCGGCGCTGGACAGGAAGCCTGCTCAGCTGTCAGGAGGGATGAAGCAGCGGGTGGGCATCGCGCGTGCGTTCGCGATCCAGCCCAAGATGCTGCTGCTCGATGAGCCGTTCGGTGCGCTGGACGCGCTCACGCGCGGCACGATCCAGGACGAGCTGATGCAGATCGTCCGCGAGACCCGCCAGACGGTCTTCATGATCACGCACGATGTCGACGAGGCGATCCTGCTCGCCGACCGGATCCTGCTGATGCGCAACGGCGCGGACTCGCCGCGGGGCTGGGTGCCCGGCGGCATCGCCGAGGCACTCGTCAATCCGCTGCCGCGCGACCGAACGCGCGCCGACCTGCACCGGTTGCCCGGCTACTACGAGCTGCGCAACCGGATCGTCGACTTCCTCGTCCACCGCGCCCATTCGGGTGGCGAGCACTGACCCCGCTGAAGGATCGGAGATGGACCGCAACGACGTCACCCGCAAGATCGTCGAGACCAAGGTGCGCAAGGGCCTCCGCTGGGCGGACGTCGCCCGCGCGTTGGGCGAGAGCAAGGAGTGGGTCACCGCCGGCTGCCTCGGCCAGATGACCTTCACCCGCGCGCAGGCCGAGACCGTCGGCGATATCTTCGGCCTCACCGAGGACGAGATCGCCTGGCTGCAGGTCGTGCCCTACAAGGGCTCGCTGCCGACGGCGGTACCCACCGATCCGCTGATCTATCGCTGGTACGAGATCGTCAACGTCTACGGCACGACGATCAAGGAGCTGATCCACGAGGAGTTCGGTGACGGCATCATGAGTGCGATCGACTTCTCGATGGACATCGCCCGCGAGTCCGATCCGAAGGGCGACCGGGTGCGCGTGGTGCTGAGCGGGAAGTTCCTGCCGTACAAGACCTACTGACCCGGCCAGCCGCCGGCGCGTCGACTCGCGCGTGCCGGGTCGCAGCCGCGGGCTCAGGACCCGGCGCGGTCCCGCCGCCACTGCACGTCGATGCCGCCCGCATGGCGGTTCAGGACGCGTGCCAGCACGAACAGCAGATCCGACAGCCGGTTCAGGTACTGCCGGCTTGCCGGGCGCACCGGCTCGTCCCGTCCGAGCGCGACCACCGCGCGCTCGGCGCGGCGACACACCGTGCGGGCGACGTGGGCGAGCGCAGCCGCCCGCGAGCCGCCGGGCAGGATGAATTCCTGCAGCCGCGGCAGCGTGGCGTTGTGGAGCGCGAGCAGCGCGTCCAGCCGGGCGATCCGCGCGTCGGCGAGGTTCTCGAACCCGGGGATGCAGAGCTCGCCGCCGAGGTCGAAGAGGTCGTGCTGCACCTCCGCGAGGGCACCGCGCACCTCCTCGGGGAGGTCCTCGCACAGGAGTACGCCGAGCGTCGAGTTCAGTTCGTCGACCTCGCCCATCGCGGCCACGCGCAGGCTGTCCTTCGAGGTGCGGCTGCCGTCGCCCAGGCCGGTGGTGCCGTCGTCGCCGGTGCGGGTGGCGATCTGCGTGAGGCGGTGTCCCATCGTGTCGTTCCGTCGCTGCAAGCGTGCACCCGAGTGTACCGGGCGGCACGTCGACGGGACACGATGCCCCGATCCGGTTCGTCGGTGGGCCCCCGGACGTCTGCGCGGTTCGACGGGCGGTGCGCGACGGGCTGGTACGACTCTTGCGGATCTCGGCTTCGCGACAATCACAACGAGGGAGCCCCCCATGTCCATTCGCCGTTCCGCAGCGGCAGCCACGCTCGCGCTCGCCTGCTCGCCGGCCGCGTTCGCCCAGTCGTCGGTCAATCTCTACGGCGTGCTCGACGTCTTCGCCGGCCGAATCACCAACTCGCTGCCCGACTCCTCCACCACCGTGGTCGGCGGCGGCGGCCTGCAGACCTCGTTCTTCGGGGTGCGCGGCTCCGAGGACCTCGGCGGCGGATTGCGCGCAGTGTTCGCCATCGAGTCGTTCATGCAGGTCGACACGGGTGCGTCCGCCCGCTTCCCGAACGACCTGTTCTGGTCGCGCAGCGCCTGGGTCGGGCTGGCCGGCAGCAGCTGGGGCCAGCTCACGCTCGGGCGCAACACCACGCCGTACTTCCTCGCCACGATCCTGTTCAACCCGCTGGTGGACTCGTTCGTCGTGGGCCCGATGATCACCCACACGTTCCGCGGGAACCTGCAGGGCGACACCGGGATGGGCAATTCGCTGCGCTGGACGTCGCCGAACTGGGGCGGGTTCCGTGCCGACCTGCTGTACTCCATGGGCGAGGAGCGCACCGGTCCGCCGGACAAGGACTTCGGCAAGGCGATCGACGGGGCGCTCGGCTGGAGCGGCGGACCGGCGGCAGTGGTGCTCGCCTTCCGCAACATCGACCTCTCGGCCAACGGCAATGGTCGCGAGCAGACCGCCTGGCAGCTCGGCGCCACCTGGCAGCTGGCGTTCGCGAAGCTGTTCGCCCAGTACCAGCGGGTGTCCGAGGAGTTCGCGGCCCGCGCCGCGAACGTCGACCGCGACACCGTGCAGCTGGGTGTCTCGGCGCCGATCGGTCCGGGCACGCTGCTGGCGTCGTACGCGACGATGGACATCGACGACGCCCTGCCGGCCACGCCGGCCAAGCGCGACACCTGGGCGCTGGCCTACACCTGGTCGCTGTCCAAGCGCAGCGAGCTGTATGGGGCGTACTACCAGGACGCGCTGAAGGAGCCGGCGGCGAACAAGCAGACCGTGCTCGCGCTCGGCATCCGCCACCGCTTCTGAGGCGCGCTGCCGTGCACGCGGCCCCGGGCGGCGCCCGCGGGCCCGGATCGCGATCGCCCACTTGACGCGGCCGCGCGGCGCGGGCACACCATCGCGGGGGCCGCGCGGTGCGGCCCGCGTCCGCGAGGAGTCCCGCGATGCCGTCGGCGTTCGTGCCCTACGGGGCCTACTGGAGCACCCCGTTCGTCAAGTGGCAGGGCAGCCTGTCGCATCTGCATCCGCTGCGTTTCGCCGCCTGGGTCGCGCAAGGCGAGATCGGCCGGCGCGGCTGGGCGCCGGAGGGGTTCGACGCGGGTGTGCTCGGCACCACCGTCCCGTCGGGCGCGTCCTTCTATGGGCTGCCGTGGGTCGCATCGCTCGCCGGATTGCCCCATCTCGCCGGGCCGACGGTCGCGCAGGCCTGCGCGACCGCCGCACGTGCGCTTCAGGTCGCGCACGACGAGGTCGCGCTCGGCCGTGCGCAGGCCGCGATCGTGCTGACCGCGGACCGCATCTCCAACGGACCGCACCTGTACTATCCGGATCCGGGCGGACCCGGCGGCACCGGCGAACACGAGGACTGGGTGCTCGACAACTTCTCGCGCGACCCGGCCACCGCGAAGGGGATGCTCGCCACCGCCGAGAACGTCGCGCGCGAGTACGGTCTGTCGCGCGAGCGCCAGCACGAGTTGGTGCTGATGCGCCACGCGCAGTACGCCACCGCGTTGGCCGACGACCGTGCGTTCCAGCGCCGGTTCATGCGGCTGCCGTTCGACGTGCCCGACCGCACGCTGCGCCGGACCGCGGCGCGGATCGACGGTGACGAGGGCATCCCGACCGCGTCGGCCGAGCGGCTCGCGGCGATGGGCCCGGTGCAGCCCGACGGCACCGTGAGCTTCGCTGCGCAGACCCGGCCGGCCGACGGCAACGCGGCGATCGTGGTCGCAAGCCGCGAGCGCGCGCGCGCGCTGTCGGCCGACCCGAGGATCGAGGTCGCGCTGCTCGGCTTCGGGCAGGCGCGCGCTGCCGCCGCCGAGATGCCGAAGGCGCCGGTGCCGGCCGCGCGCCGCGCGCTGCAGGCCGCCGGGCTGGAGGTCGCGGCGATCGACTGCGTGACCACGCACAACCCGTTCGCGGTCAACGATCTGGTGTTCGCGCGCGAGACCGGCGTGCCGCTGGAGCGGATGAACGCCCGCGGCTGCTCGCTGGTCTGGGGACACCCGCAGGGGCCGACCGGCGCGAGGGCGGTGATCGAGCTGATCGAGACCCTGGTCGAGCGCGGCGGCGGCCGTGGCCTGTTCACCGGCTGCGCGGCCGGCGACACCGCGATGGCGTGCGTGCTCGAGGTTCGCGATGCCGGTCGCTGAGGTCGCGGCGAGCGCACGCGTGCCGACCACGATCGCGCTGCTCGAGGAGGCGGCCGGGCGCTGGCCGGATCGCGAGGCGATCGCCTTCGCGGGCCGGCGCGTGTCCTACGCCGACTACCGCGCGCGGGCGAACGCGGCGGCCGCGACGCTGCGCGCGGCCGGGGCGGGTCCCGGCGCGCGGGTGGCCACGGTGCTGCCCAACGGGATCGACGCCTGCGTGGTGACCTTCGGCGTGCATCGCGCCGGCGCCGCGCTGGTGCCGCTGAACCCGCTGTACACCGACCGCGAGCTCGCTCAGGTGCTCGCGGACGCACGGCCTGCCGCGCTGGTGTGCGATCCGGCCCGCGCCGAAGCGCTGCGGGCGCTGGTCGGCACGCTGCCGGGGTGCGTGCTGCTGCCGGCGGACGCGGTCGCGGGCACGGTCGACGGGCCGGCGGCCGGCGGCGTCGACGCCGGACCGGGCCCGGGCCCGGACGACGTCGCGTTCGTGCAGTACACCGGCGGCACATCCGGGCGCGCGAAGGGTGTGCTGCTCGCCCACCGCGCGGTGGTGGCCAACGTGCTGCAGCGCGAGGCACTGCTGCCCACCGGTCGCGACGGCGAGCGCGTGCTGTGCGCGATGCCGCTGTTCCACAGCTACGCGCTCGCGATGGGGTTGTACCTCGCGGTGCTGTGCGGCGGCACGCTGGTCGTGCTGCCCCGCTACCACCCGCAGGCGGTGCTGGACGCGGTGCGCGACGAACGCGTGACGATCTTCCCCGGCAGCCCCACGATCTTCACCGGCCTGATGGGCCACCCGACGTTCGCCGCGACCGACTGGTCCCGGGTGCACACCTGCTACTCGGGCTCCGCGCCGCTGCCGGCGCAGGTCCTGGAGCGCTGGGAGCACGCGGTCGGCGCACCGATTCTCGAGGGCTACGGTCAGACCGAGGCCGGTCCGGTGCTGACCTTCAACCCGGCGCGCGGCGTACGCAAGCCGGGCACGGTAGGCGTGCCCGTGCCGGACACCGAGGTGCAGATCGTCGAGGTCGAGCGCGGCGAGGCGGTGCTCCCGCGGGGCGAGATCGGCGAGGTGCGCGCCCGCGGTCCGCAGCTGATGCGCGGCTACCTGAACCTGCCGCAGGAGACCGCGCAGGCGCTGCGTGACGGCTGGCTGTACACCGGCGATCTCGGCTGCATCGACGCCGACGGCTACCTGTCGATTCGCGACCGCAAGAAGGACATGGCGATCGTCGGCGGCTACAACGTGTATCCGCGCGAGGTCGAGGAGGTGCTGTTCTCGCATCCGTCGGTGTCGGACTGCGCGGCCGCGGGTGTGCCCGACGCGTACCGCGGCGAGGTGATCGAGGC
>JBIKMO010000390.1:0-3666 GCA_044359175.1 Burkholderiaceae bacterium
TCACCTGGTGCGTCACCGCGCCGAACTTCACCAGCGTCAGTCGCGTCACCGCGCGAGCGTGGTCCACCTGCACGGTCACCTCGCCGCCCGGATCGGCCACCGGCGTTGACGTCACGATCCGCGGCCGCGCCGCCCACCGGCCCCCGTCCTCGAACAGGTACGGCGGAAAGAACAGCTCCGCATTCGTGTTCACCAGCGGGCCGGGCGCGCCGCCCGCGCCCACCAGCACCGAGCCGTCGGGCAGCAGCAGCGCGATCGAGTGGTACAGGCGCGCGACCTGGCCGCTCGACCAGCGCGTCCAGCGGCCGGAGTCCGGCGACCAGGCCTGCGCATAGTTCGTGACGTCGATCAGCTCGTTGTCCACGCCGCTGCCGCCGGTGCCGAGCACGCGCCCGTCGGGCAGCACCGTGAGGTTCAGGCGCTCGCGCACGTCGGTGAGCGACTCGGTGGGTGTCTCCACCGCATGCGGGCCGGTGAAGTCGATGGTCGATGCGCGGGTCGTCGCGCCGCCCGCCACCAGCACGCGGCCCGGCCGGAACAGCGCCGCCGACGCGGTATCGCCGGCCATGAAGTGCGTCATGCCGCCGGCGGGCGACAGCCGGCCCGTGCCCTTCGGATCGATGAAGTACATCAGCCGGTTGTTGTCGAAGCCGAAGACGCGCCCGTCGCGTGCGGTGTAGCCGCGCGGGTAGTAGTAGTTGAACATCGACGTGTCGACGTCCGACAGCAGCCGGAAGGTGCCGTCGAGCTGCCGCACCTCGGGCCGGTCCGCGTTGACGTTCGGCTGACCCGAGCCGCCGTTGACCAGCACCTCGCCGTCGACCAGCATCGTCGGCGTGCCGTACCAGCGCGCACGGTGCATGGTCGCGCCCTGCGCGATGCCGTTGCTCGACGGGTCGAACACCGTGCTGTCCGCGTTGCCGAGGTTGTTCGCGTTGCCGTCGACGAAGTTGTCGCCGCCGGGCATGAACATCCGGCCCGACTGGGGCAGCAGCACCTGAGCGCTGCAGAAGAGGTCGGTCTGCGTGGTGTTCGGCAGCACGAGGTGCGCATCGAGTCCGGTGCCCAGCGCCGGGTCCCACACCGAGTAGACGAAGCGGCCGGTCTGCTTGCCCTGTGCGGTGGTGCCGAAGCTCATCACGCGCCCGTCGGGCGTGAGCGCCGCGTGGATCGGGATCAGCGTCCACGGCAGCACCGGCGACCACTGGCCCACCCGGTGCGCGTCGGCCTCGGGCACGCCCTGACCCAGGCCGGGCAGCGTCGCGCGCGGCGGGTCCGGGACCACCGCCTTGCGGCATGCGCCCGGTGCATCGGGCGTGCCGCTTGCCGCCGGAGCCGGCGCGGCCGACCCCGTGGCCGGGCTGCCGCCACCGCCGCCGCACGCCTGCAGCAGCGCCACGACCAGGACCCACGCACATCGACCGGTACGCTGCGTCGCCATCGCTCTTCGCCTTCGCTCTGATCCGTCGTCGGATCGGCGCCCCGGGCACCGCGGGCGCGCGTCCGACTGACCGTCGTGCCCGCTGAGGTGCAACCCGCGGGCCACGCGACGCAGCGCGTTGATCGGCAAAGAGAAAACCGCACGCCGCCCGGTACGGCGCGAGCAACCGTGTCAGCGCCGTCGATGTGACGGACGTCACGCCTGCGGGGGCGGGTGCGGTGCGAGCGTGAACCGCGTCACGCGTTCGAGCGGCGAGGCCTCGAACCGGCGCGGATCGACCTTTCGTCGGGCGTGAACCGAGCCGACGTGACGCAGGTCACACCGAGCGGGCCATGGAATCGGGGCGGCCGCGCGCCCGCTGCCGGTGGCCGCGAGCGGGCGAGCGATGACGCGAGCGCGGGCGCGCCGCGAGCCCGGCCGCCGGGCCGTGCGCAACGCGCCGGAGCGGCTCGGCGCGTGAGCTCAGCCGGTCTTCTCGGCGACCTCGCGCCGTGCCTGGGCCTGCACCGGCACCTCGGCCGGGGTGGGCGACTGCGCGTCGTAGACCTGGGCGGCGCCGAGCATCGGCGCTGCGGCGTCCTTCGCGGACAGCGTTGGCCGTTCGCCGCCGAGCGGCCACTCGATCCCGATCTCCGGATCATTCCAGGCGATGCTGCGCTCGTACTCCGGATGCCAGTAGTCGGTGGTCTTGTAGAGGAAGTCGGCGGTCTCGCTCAGGACCACGAAGCCATGGCCGAACCCCGGCGGAATCCACAGCTGGCGATGTGAGACCGCATCCAGCCGGCAGCCGTACCAGCGCCCGAACGTCGGCGACCCGCGCCGCAGGTCGACCGCGACGTCGAACACCTCCCCCGAGACCACGCGTACGAGCTTGCCCTGCGGCTTGACCAGCTGGTAGTGGATGCCGCGCAGCACGTGCCGCGACGAGCGCGAGTGGTTGTCCTGCACGAACGGCGGGAAGATCCCGGTCGCCTCGCTGAAGCGCCGCTGATTCCAGCTCTCGAGGAAGAAGCCGCGTTCGTCGCCGAACACCTTCGGCTCGAACAGCAGCACGCCGGGCAGCGAGGTCTGGACCACGTTCATCGTCGGCTCCCGTCAGAGGATGTCGCCCTGCAGCACCCGCTGCAGGTAGCGACCGTACTGGTTCTTCGCGAGCGGCCGTGCGAGGCGGTCGAGGTCGGCGGCGCTGATCCAGCCGGCGCGGTACGCGATCTCCTCGGGGCAGGCCACCTTCAGGCCCTGGCGCTGCTCGATCGTCTCGATGAACGACGAGGCCTGCAGCAGCGACTCGTGGGTGCCGGTATCCAGCCACGCGAAGCCCCGTCCCATCACCTCGACGTCGAGCCGACCGAGCTCGAGGTAGCGGCGGTTCACGTCGGTGATCTCGAGCTCGCCGCGCGCCGACGGCTTCACCTGCCGGGCGATGTCGCACACCTGCCGGTCGTAGAAGTACAGCCCGGTGACCGCGTAGCTCGATCGCGGTTTCGCCGGCTTCTCCTCGAGCGACAGTGCGCGGCGCTGCGCGTCGAACTCGACCACGCCGTAGCGCTCCGGGTCGGTCACGTGATAGGCGAACACCGTGGCTCGGTCCTCGCGCATCGCCGCGCTGCGCACCATCGACGCGAGGTCGTGGCCGTAGAAGATGTTGTCGCCGAGGATCAGCGCCGATGGGTCGTCGCCGACGAAGTCGCGCCCCAGGATGAAGGCCTGCGCCAGCCCGTCGGGCGAGGGCTGCACGCAGTACTGCAGGTCGATGCCCCAGTCGCGACCGTCGCCCAGCAGCTCGCGAAAGCGCGGCGTGTCCGACGGGGTGGAGATGATCAGGATCTCGCGGATGCCCGCGAGCATCAGCACCGACAGCGGGTAGTACACCATCGGCTTGTCGTACACCGGCAGCATCTGCTTCGACACCGCGCGGGTGACCGGATACAGCCGCGTGCCGGAACCCCCGGCCAGGATGATGCCCTTTCGTGCCACGTCCGGCTCCTCGATCGCAGGTCGGTTCAGCGTGCCGCGTAGTTGCGCGAGACCCAGTGGCGGTAGTCGCCGCTGATCACGTCGGCCACCCAGGTCGCGTTCTCGAGGTACCAGCGCACGGTCTCGCGGATGCCGGTCTCGAAGGTCTGCGCCGGGCGCCAATCCAGTTCCGCGGCGATCCGCCGCGCGTCGATCGCGTACCGGCGGTCGTGGCCCGGGCGGTCCTTGACGAAGGTGATCAGGCGGCG
>JBIKMO010000391.1:0-3652 GCA_044359175.1 Burkholderiaceae bacterium
GTCGATGTCGAAGACCCGCTCGAGCAGCCGCGCCCAGCTGATGCGGCGGGGCCGGGCCTGAACCGTCTCGACTTCGCTCTCGGCGCCAACCGCTGCTTCGGTGGCCGCTGGCTCCTGTGCCGGCGGCGCCTGCGGCACCCCCCGCGCCCGCAGCTTCGCGTGGGGCGCCAGCACCCCGTGGTACCGGATCAGGTGCAGCTGCGGCCGCGGCACCCGCGCCGCCAAAGAGGCTCCCCCGCGCATGCGGGGATCGACCTGAACCGCGCCCACGGCGACGCGACCGCAGCGAGGCTCCCCCGCGCATGCGGGGATCGACCTGAACCGCGCCCACGGCGACGCGACCGCAGCGAGGCTCCCCCGCGCATGCGGGGATCGACCCGGCTCCACGAGCTACGACTTCACGCCAATCTCGGCTCCCCCGCACAAGCGGGGACCCGCCCAGAGCGCTCTTGACCCACAATGCCTGCGTCGACGCAAGCGTCCATTGCCCCGGCCGCGCGAAGGGCGCGACGCGCGCCCCCCTTCTTCACAGCGGCCATCCGAGACGTCGTCGTCCCGAACGCTCAGCATCTACTCACCGTCCAGAGTAAAATTACTCACCGAATCTCGCAATCCGTAGCCCGTCGTGTCCGCTCCCTTCATCCGCTTGCAGGCCTCCACCCTCGAGCGCCGGCTGAACGAACCGCGCCGCTTCCTGCAGGTGATCGCCGGCCCGCGTCAGGTCGGCAAGACCACGCTCGTGCAGCAGGTGCTCGAGACGGTCCGCCTGCCGAGCCGCTGGGCCGCCGCGGACGTACCCGGCCTGCAGCCGGCGGTCTGGCTGGAGCAGCAGTGGAATGCGGCCCGCGCGCTGGCGGCCGGTCCGGACGGCGCGATCCTGGTCGTCGACGAGGTGCAGAAGGTTCCGGACTGGTCGGCGCACGTGAAGCGCCTGTGGGACGAGGATTCGCGCGCGCGCCGGCCGCTCAAGGTGGTGCTGCTGGGGTCCGCTCCGCTGCTGATCGCGCGCGGCCTGGGTGACAGCCTCGCGGGCCGCTTCGAGGTGGTACACCTGAGGCACTGGAGCCTCGCCGAGATGCACGCGGCCTTCGGCTGGGGCTGGGAACGCTACGTCTACCACGGCGGGTATCCGGGCGCGGCGCCGCTCGCCGACGAGCCGGCACGCTGGTCGCGCCACCTGCTCGACGCGCTGATCGAGACCTCGATCTCACGCGACGTGCTGCTCCTCTCCCGCGTCGACAAGCCGGCGCTGATGCGCCGTCTCTTCGAACTCGGCTGCCGGTACTCGGGACAGGTGCTGTCGTACACGAAGATGCTCGGCACGCTGCAGGACGCCGGCAACACCGTCACGCTGGCCCACTACCTGGACCTGCTCGATGCGGCCGGTATGATGACCGGGCTGCACAAGTACGCGGGCGACGCGGCGCGGCGCCGGGCGAGCAGCCCGAAGCTGCAGGTCTACGACAACGCGCTGGTCACCGCGACCTCGGGTCTGTCGTTCGAGGCGACGCGCGCCGACCCCGAGCGTTGGGGGCGCCTCGTCGAGTCGGCGGTCGGCGCGCACCTCGCCGCGGCCGCTGCGGTCGGTTCGCTGAGGCTGCACTGGTGGCGCGAGCGCGGGCACGAGGTGGACTTCGTCGTCGAGCGCACCGGCCGGCTGACCGCGATCGAGGTCAAGGGGGGCCGCAGCCCGACCTCGCTGCCGGGCATCGCCGCGTTCGCCCGCGCGTTCCCGGTCGACCGCACCCTGCTCGTCGGAGGCGACGGCCTGCCGGTCGCCGAGTTCCTGTCGCGGCCGGCGACCGACTGGGTGGCCTGAGGCGCCGCGCGGCCATGCCCACACATCGACGCAGCTCGTTGCCCTGGGCCTGCGCCGCACTGACGGCCCGCATCTTCGCGATCTACCGTGATCGTGGCGGTGCGACAGCGAGACCGCTTCCCGACTTCTGAATGGGCGCGCATGCGGCGGTCGACGACCTGAGCGTGCTGCTGCGGCAACCGTCGCACGCCCGCAGGTGCAGGTCAGTTCGATAGTTCGTCCTGAACGACCCGAACCACACCACCCCTCACACGTCGATGTTCCGCGCCCCCAGCGCGTTCTGCTCGATGAACGCGCGCCTCGGCTCCACCTCGTCGCCCATCAGCGTCGTGAAGATCTGGTCGGCCGCGATCGCGTCCTCGATCTGCACCTTCAGCAGCCTGCGCGCGGCGACGTCCATCGTCGTCTCCCACAGCTGCTCGGCGTTCATCTCGCCCAGGCCCTTGTAGCGCTGGCGCCCGACGCCGCGCTCGGCGTCGGCGAGCAGCCACTGCATCGCGTCGCGGAAGTCGGCCACCGCGTGCGCGCGCTGGTGCTCGCCGTCGCCGCGGCGCACCTCGGCCCCCTGCCCGACCAGCCCGCCGACGGTCTGCGCGCAGTCGACCAGCGTGCGGTAGTCGGCGGTCAGCAGGAAGTGCACGTCGATGGTGGACACGCGCGCGTTGCCGTGAAGGCGCCGCTCGATGCCCAGCGCCCAGGTCTCGTCCTTGTCGACGAAGAACGGCTTCACGACGGCGCCGACGTCGCTGTCGACGCGCTGCAAGGCGCTGCGGTAGCGGTCCATCGCGCGCTGCAGCCGGTCGGCCGAGGCGGCGGCGGCCGCCTCGCGCGACAGGTCGAGCTCGCAGCCGTCGAGTACGGCCCGCAGCGCGTCGGGATCGATGATGCGCGCCAGCCGGTCGATCACCGCCTCGGCGAGCAGGTACTTGCGCGCGAGCTCGCCGAGCGCGTCGCCCGAGATCGCGCCCGACGCGGTCGCCGCCGCCTGGGTCGCGGCGGCGGTGAGCGTGCCGCCCTGCGCCGCGCCCTCCAGCCGCGCCTCGTAGTTCGCCTTGGCCTGCGCGTCGGGCAGCAGCACCGCGCCGTCGAGCGCGAGCCGCAGCATGTACTGGTTCAGTTCGTGGTCGTCCTTCAGGTAGCGCTCGTCCTTGCCGTGCTTGACCTTGTACAGCGGCGGCTGCGCGATGTAGATGTGACCGCGCTCGATCAGGTCGGGCATCTGGCGATAGAAGAACGTCAGCAGCAGCGTGCGGATGTGCGCGCCGTCGACGTCGGCGTCGGCCATCAGGATGATGCGGTGGTAGCGCAGCTTGTCGATGTCGAAGTGGCCGTTGCCGCCGGTGGCCGCCGAGCCGATGCCGGTGCCCAGCGCGGTGATCAGCGTGGCCACCTGCGGGCTAGGAGTTTCAACCGCCCTCAGCATCGCCCAGGTGAGCCCTGAGGACCGTGCTGCGGCCGCCTGAAGTGCCAAGATTGGGTGCGGCCGCCTGAAGTGCCAAGATCGGGTGCCGACGAGCTCGCATGGAGCTGATCCGGCAGGTGATTGACCGTTTGCATGGGGTGGGCACGGAGCGGCAAAGAGCGCTTTCGCCCTCGAGCAGAAGGTTGACCCTTGGTCTTTCGGCATCGGGCCGCCCAGTCGCGCAGTGCCCCCTGCGGGTTGGCAAGGCAGCCCGTGATGATGTGTGGGGTGTCTGCGGCGGGGCCGGCGCGGCCCAGGCGGGTTCAGTCCTGCCCCGCCTCGCGCGCCCGGCCCCGGGGCGGCGGCTGCGGATCCAGCCCCAGGTGGGTGAGGATCGTGCCGATCACCGCCCGCTCGAGGATGGCCGCGAT
>JBIKMO010000122.1:0-12722 GCA_044359175.1 Burkholderiaceae bacterium
GCCACCGGCACGCCGGCGAGCCCGGCGGCGGCGGCGAGCCTGCGCCACGCGCCGATGCCGCCGGTGCGCTGCAGGTTGGGCATCAGCAGGTCCGCGCCGCGCGCGGCGACCAGCCGCATCGCGTCGCCCGTGCCCCACAGCGACTCGCCGGTGGCGACGTCCATCGTCGCCGCCGCGCGCACCTCGGCGTGGCCGGCCACGTCGTCGGCCCGCACCGGTTCCTCGAGCCACCACAGGTCCAGCGCCTCGAGCTCACGTGCCCAGCGGATCGCCGCCTTCGGCGTCCACTGCTGGTTGCCGTCGACCGCGATGCGCAGCCCGGCGCCGAACGCCTCGCGCAGCGCCTGCACGCGTTCGCGGTCGCCCCGCGGGCCGTGGCCGGCCTTCACCTTGACCGCGCGATGACCTGCGGCGACGAAGCCGGCCACCTCGTCGAGCAGCGCCCCGGTGGCGAGCGCGAGCGAGCCGCCGCTGCCGTACGCCGGGATCGCCTCGCGCGTGCCGCCCAGCATCCGCCACAGCGGCAGCCGTGCCCGCCGCGCAGCGAGGTCCCAGAGCGCGACGTCGATCGCCGCGAGCGCGGCCAGTCCGGCGCCCGAGGCGCCCGCGAGCGCGAGCGCGGCGTGCATCTGCTGGGCGTGGGCCTCGGGTGCGCCGGGGTCGCCGCCGACGCGCGCCCGCCCGAGCGCGTTCGCGGCGGCCACGATCGGCCGCGCGTCGTCCGCGCCGAACGCGAACGCGGTGCCCAGACCCTCGTGCCCGTCGCTATCGCGGACCCGCACGAGCACCGGGTCGACGCTGTCGATCGTGCGCACCGCGGCACGGAACGCGGGCACCAGCGGAAAGCGCAGCGGCACGACCTCGACCGACGCGATCCGCATGGTGCGCCCGTCCCGCGGCGGGCTCAGGCCCTGAACTCGCGGGCCCGCCGACGGACCTCGGCGACGTCGAACCGGTTGATCTCGTCGATCAGGTCGTTGGTGTAGATGACCTTCGGGTCGACCGAACGGTCGACGTCGCCGATCTTCTTCAGCATGTCGACGTACGTGTTGACATCGCTCTCGTGCATGAAGCCCCACTTGTCGCGCTTGACCGCCATGTTGTCGATGCGCATGTTGTTGATCCGTGCGAGCAGCGCGCGCCGGCCGAGTGCGACCGCGGTCGCGTCGTCGACGTTCGAGGGCCGTTGCTCCGGATGACGACGGTAGTGGATGCGTACCGCCGCGTCCGGGTTCTCGAGCGCGAACACCGTGGACTTCGCGTGCGCGCGGCCCAGCCGCACCAGCGCGTCGCGGCGGTTGCGGATCGTCTCGGGCCGCGCGATCAGCGCGGTCTGGAAGCTGATCCGGTCCGACAGCGGCGAGGTCAGCACGCGCAGTCGGTAGCGCTCCGGGTTCACCGACTCGATCGCCGCGTACAGACTGTCGTACATCGCCAGGCCGTCGACCTGCTTGGACAGCCACAGCGCGGCGGCCGCCTGCGCGCCGTAGCCGACGTCCACGAACGTGACGTCCTTGTTCGGATCCAGCCCGGCATCCTCGAGCACCGCCTTGACGATCGGGATGGTCGCGGTGGCCTGGCCGATCACGCCGAGCTTCTTCCCCTTCAGGTCCGCGAGGGTCTTGATCGGGCTGTCGGCAGGCACCGCCGGCATCTGGAAGTTCTGCGTGATCATGTTGTAGAAGGCCACCAGCGGCGAACCCTTGGCCACCGGCACCATCAGCCCGACCGAGGTGCCCGCATGGACGACGTCGGCCTGGCCCGTGATCACCAGCTGCGCGCCCAGCGCCGAGCCGCGCGCCGACTTCAGGTCGACCTCCAGCCCCTCCTCCTCGAAGAAGCCCGCGACGAACGGGACCGAGGTCTGGGTGGCCGTGCCGGTCTCGAAGGTGGCCGACGACACCACCCAGGTGACCTTCTGGCGGGGCTGCGCGTGCACCGCCGCGGGCATCG
The DNA here is from genome assembly GCA_044359175.1 of Burkholderiaceae bacterium. GTDB lineage: Bacteria > Pseudomonadota > Gammaproteobacteria > Burkholderiales > Burkholderiaceae_E > UBA4615. Next base: position 1,954 of record JBIKMO010000122.1, read on the forward strand.
CGAGCGCTGCACCGGCGGCCGCGCCCGCCTGAAGGAAGCCGCGGCGATCCGAGGTATTCGACATGGATGTCTCCTCCGTCCGTCGATGCTGTTTCCTGGGTGGAAACGGTGTGTCAATTTGTTGCCCACCGTACCGCAGGGACGGCACACTGTCAAAGCCGTGCCGAGCGTGATGTGGCACGCAACGCAGGAGACGGGGTGGACACACCGAGCTATCGCGAACTGCTCGCCCGCACCGACGCGCCGGCGGGCAGCGCCTGGGGCGTGTGGGGGGCCGACGACGAGTGCGGCACGCTGAACTTCATCACTGCCGATGCGGTGCGACGTGCGGCCGCGCGGGTCACGCGCGGCGTGTGCTTCAACCTGGACCATGCGCTCGACGCGTTCGAGCCGCCGGTGGCGCCGCACCGGCACGCGCCTCGGCACACGATGTTCTGCAACAGCCCCCACCATCGCGACGACCGGATCGACAACCTGTACCTGCAGGGCACCACCCAGGTCGACGGGCTGCGGCACTTCCGCCACCCCGACCACGGCTTCTGGAACGGCGTGCCGGATGCGCGCGTGGCGCCCGGCTCGCCGACGATCGGCGTGAACCGCTACGCCGAGCGCTGCATCGCCGGGCGCGGCGTGCTGCTGGACCTGGACCGGCACCTGCGCGCGCGCGGCCGCGTGCTCGACTTCCGCGCCGGAGAGCCGTTCACGGTCGACCTGCTCGACCAGGTCGCCGCCGCCCAGGGCGTGACCCTCGAGCGCGGCGACATCCTGATGATCCGCACCGGCTGGCTCGCGTTCTACTTCGGCGAGATGGACGCCAGCGAGCGCGCCGCGGTGCCGCGCGCCTTGCGCTGCCCGGGTCTGCTGCAGGCCCGCGAGACCGTGGCGTGGCTGTGGGACCGCGGCATCGCGGTGGCGGCGAGCGACAACGTCGGGCTCGAGGCGATCCCCTCGGTGGCGAGCTCGCCGTTCGTCTCCGAGCGCGACCGCGCAGCGGGCGCCGACCCGATCCATGCCGGGCTGATGCATCCGACCCTGATCGCGCTCGTCGGCCTGTGCATCGGCGAACTGTGGGACTTGGAGGCGCTCGCGCGCGACAGCGTGGCCACCGGCACCTGGGACTGTCTGGTCACCTGCAAGCCGCTGAACCTGGTGGGCGGGGTCGGTTCGCCGGCCAACGCGATGGCGCTACGGTGAGCGGCGACGGATTCCTCCACGTGAGCGAGCGCTCGCTGCACTCGCAGATCGTGGCGGTCCTGACGGGCTGGGGGTTCGCCGACGAGGCGGTCGTGGCTGCCGCCGACGGCCTGGCGTGGGCCGACGCGCGCGGCATCGCGAGTCACGGCATCGCGATGCTGCCGGTCTACGAGGGCTGGCATCGCGAGGGGCGCTTCGACCCCGGGGCGACGACCCGGGTGATCCGCGAGACCGCGGTGACCGCGACCCTCGACGGCGGTTCGGGCCTGGGTTTTGCGGTGGCGCGCGACGCGATGCGGCTGGCGATCGGCAAGGCGCGGTCGGCCGGCCTGGCTGCAGTGGCCGTGCGGGGTTCGAACCACTTCGGCGCCGCCGGCCACTATGCGGAGATGGCCGCGGTGGCCGGGCTGCTCGGGCTGTGCACGACCAGCACCGTGTCGGCGGCGATCGTGCCCACCGGCGGGCGTGACGCCCGCTTCGGCACCAACCCGATCGCGTTCGCCGCGCCGGGTGCCGAGGGGCCGCCGTTCCTGCTCGACATGGCGACCAGCACGGTTGCGCTCGGGCGTCTGATGACCGCCGCGTGGCGCGGTGAGCCGGTGCCCGAGGGCTGGGCGCTCGACGCCCACGGGCGCCCGACCACCGACCCGCAGGCCGGCTACCGGGCCCGCCGGGCGACGCCGCTCGGGGGGCTGCCGGAGCTGTCGAGCCACAAGGGAACCGGGCTGGCGGCGATGGTCGAGGTGCTGTCGGCGCTGCTGCCGGGCGCGACGCCGGCGATGGACGACGGGGGCAGGGGGGGGCGCGGCGACGTCGGCCACTTCGTGCTCGTGCTCGATCCGGCGGCGTTCCGCGACGACGGCGGGTTCGGGGCGGCGGTCGATGCGATGTGCGTGCGTCTGCGCGCCACGCCGCCGGTCGACCCGGCCCGGCCGGTCCGGGTCGCCGGCGACCCGGAGCGCGCCGCCCTCGCGCGCAGCCGGGCCGAGGGCGTGCCCCTGCCGCTGGCGCTGGTCGACGCGTTGCGGGGGGTCGCGTCCCGCGCCGGCTGCGCCTGGTGCCTGCACGGTGTCGGAGCGGCGGTTTGACAGCCGGGCGGTCGGGCCCCACGATCCGGACGATGCGTTGAAACATCGTTTCCCAATTAGAAACTCTAGGCCTGGCTGCCACCCCCATCCGAGATGAGCACCTCCGCCCCCGCCGCGCAGCAGCTGCTGCGCCCGACCCTGGACGACGACGCGCTCGCCCGGGCCCGCGCGATGATCGGCATGCCGATCCGAGTCGAGCTGTGGAACCACGAGGCCTCGCGCGACTCGATCCGCCACTACGCTTGGGGCCTGGGCGACGACAATCCGCTGTGGTGCGACCCGGCCTACGCGGCGCGCACGCGCTGGGGCGGGCTGATCGCACCGCCGACGTTCTTCTTCGGCGTGTTCGACGCGGTGGTCGCCCCGGGGCTGCCGGACATCCAGTGGTACTACTCGGGCATCGACGCGGAGTTCCACGCGCCGATGCGGCGCGACACCCGGTTCGACGTTCGCGCCGACTACGTCGATGCGCGCGAGGTCAGCGGCAAGCGCGTGAAGCGGATGCTGGTGCAGACCGGTCGGGTCGACTACCACGACGAGTACGGTCAGCTGCTGGTGCGCGTGCTGTCGCACTGCTTCCGCGTCGCGCGGCTGGGCGCCGAGGGTGGTCTGAGCTACGCGCCGCGCGCCGAGCACCGCTACACGCCCGAGGAGCTCGCGCGGATCGGCGACGCGATGCTCGACGAGTTCCGGCGGGGCGCGGAGACGCTGCACTGGGACGACGTGCGGGTCGGCGACACGATGCCGGGCACGGTGCGCGGACCGATCAACCGGCTGGACATGACCTGCTACTACGCGGGCGCGGTCGGTACGTCGGGGTACAAGTCGACGCGGCTGAAGTGGCTGTACGCGCACTGGGCGCGGACCGCGCCCGAGCGGCTGCCGAACAACTACGACCCGAGCTACTACGGTGCCGCGGTGTCGCCGAGCATCGGCCACCAGGACAAGGAGGTGGCGACCTCGGAGCTCGGCATGCCGGGGCCGTACGACAACGGGCCGCAGCGGATCGGCATGATGTCGACCTGTCTGACCAACTGGATGGGCGACGACGGGGTCTTGCGCCGCTACAGCGCCCGGCTGAAGCTGCCGGTGATCTTCGGCGACACCACGTTCACGCGCGGCCGGGTGACCGGCAAGCGGATCGAGGCTGGCCGCGCGCTGATCGACGCCGAGGTCTGGGCCGAGAACCAGCTCGGCGAGACCACGGCCGCGGGCACCGCGGTGATCGAGCTGCCCAAGCGCGTCTGATCGCGCCGGCCCGGTGAACTTCGCGATCTTCGTCGAGATGCGCGCCCGCGGCATGCCGCGGGCGAACGCCCTCGTCGACCGACGCGTGCGCCTGGACTGGGGCGACTACGACACCCTGTCCGGGCGGTTCGCCCACTGGCTGCGCGACCGCGGGCTGCGCGCGGGCGATCGGCTGGCGATCTGGCTGCCCAACCGCGCCGAGCTCGCGCTCGCGTTCGTGGGCGCGCTGAAGGCCGGCGTGATCCCGGTGCCGCTGAACTGGCGGCTGCAGTCGACCGACGTCGGCCGCCTGCTCGCGCACTGTGCGCCGTCGGCGCTGCTGCTGGACGCGCGGCGACTGAACGAGGTGGATCCGGCGCTGCGGCCGCTCGCGCTCACGGTCGGCGAGGACGCTCGCGAGGGCAGCTTCTGGGAGGTGCTGGCGCACGCCTGCGGGTCGATGCCGTCGGTGCCCTGCCAGTCGGGGGACGTCGCGAATCTGCTGTACACGTCGGGTACCACCGCGACCCCGAAGGCGGTGATCCACACGCACGGCATGCGCGTGGCGGTGGCCGCGGCGATGGCCGATCACTTCCGCCTGTCGAGCGCCGACGTCGGGCTCGCGATCTCGCCGATGTTCCACACCAGCGGCCTGTCGGTGTTCTCGAACACGGTGTTTGCGGGCTGCCCGCTGGTGATGCTGGATCGCTGGGACCTGCCCGAGTTCCTCGCCACGATCGAGCGCGAACGCGTGACCTTCATGCACGTGATCGGCACGATCGTCGTCGACATCGCCAGCGCGCCGGCCGGGCTGTTCACGCACGACGTCTCGAGCATGCGCTTCGCGTGGGGCGGCGGCCACTCGCTCGACGCGCACACCTGGGAGGCGTTCGAGCAGCGCGTGGGCGGCGTGCTGCTGCAGGGTTACAGCCGCACCGAAGGCGGGCTCACCTACAACCTGCTCGACCGGACGCTGCGCCGCTTCGACCACAACGGCGTGCCGAACCGCAACAGCGCCGAGGTCGCGGTGGTGGATCCCGCGACCGGCCGGCCGCTGCCGACCGGCCGTACCGGCGAGATCGTCGTGCGCGGCGACGGCGTGTCGCCGGGCTACTGGGACGGCGACTACGTGCGCAGCCCGCGGCCGGTCGACGGCGGCTGGCAGCCGACCGGCGATCTCGGCTTCTTCGACGAGGGCGGCGCGCTGCATTTCCTCGGCCGGCGCGACCTGATGATCAAGACCGGCGGCGAGAACGTGTATCCGGCCGAGGTCGAGACCGTGCTGCTCGCCATGCCCGGCGTGGTCGACGCGGTGGTGGTCGGCTTGCCCGATCCGCGGCTCGGTCAGCGCGTGGCCGCGCTGATCGTCCGCAGCGATCCTGCGCTGGACGAGGCCGCCATCGAGCGGGCATGTCGCGCGTCCCTCGGCGGCTTCAAGATTCCGCGCACGATCGGCTTCGTCGACGCGCTGCCGCGACTGGGCACGCAGAAGGTCGACCTGGCCGCCTGCCGCGCGCTGCTCGCGCACTGAGCCTCGGTGGCCGGGCCGGCCGCGTGCTGCGGCTGGCGCCGGGCAGGTCCGGCCGTCCGCGGGTCGGGGTCACTTCAGCACCTCGAACAGGTTGTGGTGGTCGTCGGTCCACGGACGGCGGTACCGCGCGAGCGGGGGCATCGGCTCGCCGCCAGCCGCCCAAAGCACCTTCGCGAACTCGGCGTCGGCGGTCACGGCGATCCAGTCGGAGCGGTACTGGATCGCCTCGGCAGGCGGCTCGTCGATGAATCGCACCACGTGCAGGTCGGCCTCCTCGGCGAGCTGCTGGATCACGCCCGACAGGTCGAGATAGCGGTTGGTGATGTGGAAGACCACGACCCCGCGATCGGCCAGGTGCCGGCGGTAGACCGCGAGCGCCTCCCGGGTCAGCAGGTGAACCGGGATCGAGTCGCTGGAGAACGCATCCACCGCGAGCACGTCGAATCGCTGCGGCGGTTCGCGCTCCAGCACCAGACGCGCGTCGCCGAGCGCGGGCTCCAGCGTCGCGCGGCTGTCTCTCAGGTACGTGAACTGCCGGTTCGCCACGTCGAGCACCGCGGGGTTCAGCTCGTAGAGCCGGTAGACGTCGCCGGCGCGGCCGTACGCGGCGAGCGTGCCGACGCCCAACCCGATCAGCGCCACCCGCATCGGCTGGCGGTCGCGGGCCGCCTCGATCGTGCGGCCGATCCCCGACGTCGGGCCGTAGTAGGTGGTGCCGATCGTTCGCGCCTCGGTGGCGAGGTACTGCTCGCCGTGCAGGATCACGCCGTGCAGCAGCCGACGGCTGGCCACCGGCGAGGGGTCGCCGTCGGGGGATCCGGTCACCCGCAGCGTGCCGTAGAAGTTGCGCGACAGCTCGAGCACGCCGCCGCGCACGTAGTGCAGGTAGTCGGCGAACAGCACCGCGCAGGCGAGTGCCGCCGCGATGCCGGCCGCGCGCAGTCCGCCCCGTGCCAGCACCGCCACCAGCACCGCCACCAGGGTCAGCGCCAGCGGCAGCTCCCAGTACCCGTCGAAGGCGAGCGGCGCGACGATCCCGACGGCGAGGCCGCCGAGCGCGCCGCCGAGCGACACCATCAGGTAGAACCGCGTGAGGTACGCGGGTGCGGGCTTGCGGGCGACCAACTCGCCGTGCAGGAACATGCACAGCACGAACAGTCCGAACGCGTAGACCGGCACCGCATGCTCGATGTGCAGGATCGCCCGCTCGATGCCGAGCCCCTCGGGCCGATAGCTCAGCCCGCCGAGCATCGCGACCGTCGCGACCGCGGCGAGTACCAGGTACTGTGGCCGCCAGTACCAGCCCGTGCCGTCGAAGCACAGGATGAACGTGATCAGGTAGATCGACAGCGGCAGCACCCACAGGAACGGGATCGAGGCGACGTTCTGCGTGATGTGCGCGGTTACCGCCAGCAGCAGCACCGAGCCGAGCGCGGCCAGCATCAGCCACAGCGCCTGCGCGCCCGCGGTGGGCGCCGCGCCGGCGTCGCGCGCCAGGCCGATCGGTGCGGCCGCGGCGTCGTGCGTCGCCTGCAGGACCGCCGCGCCGAGCGCCGGGGGGGCGGCGACGCCGTCCGCGTGCGCGTCGGCCGCGGCGATCACCGCGCCCTCCGGAGCCACCGCCGGGCGACGCACCCCCGACCACGCGGCGGCGATCGCCAGCAGCACGAACACCGCGTAGCCGAGCGACCAGCCGACCGACTGCACGCGGCTGCTGGCGGCCGGCTCGATCAGCGGCGGATAGGCGAGGAGCGCGAGCATCGATGCGAGGTTGGACAGCGCGTACAGCCGGTACACGCGCGCGGCGCGGTACCGGCGGGTGAACCACGCCTGCACCAGCGGGCCGGTGGTGGCGAGCATCAGGTACGGCAGCCCGATCGTGACCAGCAGCAGCCACAGGATGCGCCCGGTCGGGTTCGACGGATCTTCGGGCTTCAGCGCCTCCGAGACCGTGATCGGCAGGAACGCGAGGCTGGCGATCAGCAGCACCGTGTGAACGATCGCCTGCGCGTGCGGGGCGAGCCGGCGCGCGAGCACGTCCGAGTAGAAGTAGCCCGCCAGAAGCGCGATCTGGAAGAACACCATGCAGGTGGTCCACACCGCGGCCGATCCGCCGAACCACGGCAGGATCTGCCGGGCGACCACCGGTTGCACCAGGAACAGCAGGAAGGCGGACAGCGCGATCGTCGCGGCGTGCAGGATCATGGGCGGCTGGGGGGTGGGGTCGAGTCGAGCACGCCGAGGTCCGCGAGCCGGGCGTCGACCGCATCGGCCCAGCCGCGGTTCGCCGCCGGGCTCGCCGGGCTCGGATGGAGGATCTGTCCGACCCGAACCGTCCGGGCGAGCGCACCCTGGAGGTCCGGGCCTTCGAGCACGGTCCGCAGTCGGCGCTCGGCGAACCCGCCGACGCCGATCGCCCACTGCGGGGCGAGCGCCGCGAGCGCCCGCGCGAGGTGCGCGTCGCACGCGGCCGCGACCACGGCGGCCTCGGACGCGGGCAGCTGCGCCGGCGTGCGGTTGCGCCCGGACGCCTCAAGCCACACCAGCGGGCACCAGTTGAGCACCGCGAATTCGGCGAAGAACCGGTCGGCGGTGCCGAAGCGCAGCGCCGCCCAGCCCCACAGCCGCCGCCCGCTGACCTCGGAGCGGCGGCAGTCGAACCCTTCGATCGGACGCCGCGGGTGCTGGTGTACGGGCGGGATCACGGGCGCCCGCAACCCCATCCAGTCGCGCACCGCGGCGACCTCGCCGAACGGCACGCCGGTCTGCATCATGCCGAAGGGCCCGGGATTCATGCCGAGCAGCACGACGCGCCGGGGCCCGGTCACGAACCGGCGCAGGTACGCCTCGTACGGCGCCCACGCGTAGCGCGACGGGTCGTAGACATGGGCGACCGGCGGCGAGAAGCGCAGCGGCGCGAGGCGGTCGGACAGATCGCGGGCGGCGTCGAGCAGCTCGGTCGCGACCCCGGTCGATACGGGCATGCCCGGCATCGTACCAATGCCGCGCCCGCGCCCGCGCCCGCGCCCGCGCCCGCGCCGTCGGCGGCCGCCGCGCCCGAACCGCCGGCGCCACGGTCGGTGCCGGCGCGGGCCGACCGCGGAGCCGCGTCGTGGCGACCGTCGCGTGTCGGGCTCAGCGCGCGGCGGCCGCTCCGGTGACCGGGGTCGCCGGCCGGGTCGGTGCCGAGGGCTGCGCGGCGTGCGCCCGGTCGTAGGCGAACGGTACGGTCGTGGCCCCCGGGTCGGTGGCCGGCGCCGTACGCGCGGGCCGAGGGCCGGATGCGGACGCGCCGAGCAGGGTTTCGATCGGCACCGGGTGGGCGATCAGCCGGCCCTGCAGGAAATCCACGCCGAGCTCGACCGCCACCTGACGCTGCTCCTCGGTCTCGATCCACTCGGCCACGGTGAGCGCGCCGGTGATCCGCGCGATCCGCACGACGGTCGCGACGATCTCGGAATCCAGCCGGTCCGAGCAGATCGCGCGCACGAACGACCCGTCGATCTTCAGCACGTTGGCCCGCAGACGCTTCAGGTAGTCGAAGGTCGCCAGCCCGGTGCCGAAGTCGTCGAGCGCGATGCCGATCCCCAGCCGCGTCAGTCGCGCGACATGGCCGCGGGCGATCTCCAGGTCGGAGATCGAGGCCGACTCGGTGATCTCGATCATCAGCTTGCGCGGATCGACGCGGTGGGTCGCCAGGCAGCGCTTGACGTACTCGGGGAACTCCGGATCGCACAGCGTCGGGCCGGCGACGTTGATCGAACACAGTCGGGTCGCCTCCAGCAGCCTCGGCTGCGAGGCGAGGTAGGCGACCGTACGCACGAACACCAGCCGGTCGAGCTGGCTCGACAGGCCGGCGTGCCAGACCGCCGGCAGGAACACCTTGGGCATGATCAGCTGGCCGTCGTCGTCGACCACGCGGGCGAGGATCTCGTAGTGCAGCCCGCTCGCCTGGCCGGGCGCACGTCGGGCGGGCTCGATGCGCTCGGCGAACAGCCGCACCCGGCCCTCGGCGATCGCTCGGCTGACCAGCTCGACCGTGCGCAGCTCGGTGCGGTAGCCGTCCAGCAGCTCGGCCGAGGCGGTGACCCGGTGGATGCCGGTCGGGTCGGTCGAGGCGCGCTGCAGCGCCATCGACAGCGAGGCGAGCACTGCGTCCGCGCCCACCGGCGCCCGTTCGGGGACTTCGACCATGCCGGCGTGGAAGCGCAGCTGGATCGACTGGTCACTGACCTCGAACCGGCGCCCGCCCAGCGTGCGATTCAGGTGCTGGCGGATCGCGATGCCGTCCACGCGCGAACCGATCGTCAGCACGAAACGCCCCGAGGACGGGTGTGCGACGCGGGCGCCCAGCGGCTCGAAGGTGGCCCGCAGCCGGCCGGCCACCGCGCGCTCGAGCTCCGTGGCCGCGGTGCTGTCGGTGAGGTCGCTCCAGCGCGCGATGTCGGGCAGCACCACGCCGACCAGCCAGAACGCACCCCGGTCCGGGCGTGCGAGCGTGTGCTCGACGATCCGCGCGAGCGCGCGCTGGTTGGGCAGCCCGGACAGATCGCTGCGCATCGCCTGCCGGATCAGCGTGCGTGCCGCCTCCCGGCTGCCGTCCGACAGGACCTGCAGGATCGCCTGCAGCGCGAACACGCCGGTCAGCAGCATCAGCGTCGCGGCCTGCTGGTGCAGGCCCGGTCCGTCGACGGCCACCGTGTCGAGCCAGCCGCCGTGCAGCTGCCCCATCGCGCAGGCATTGAGCGCGACCAGCAGCGCACCCGCGGGCTGGGGGACGGCGCGGGCGATCCACAGCCCGACGGCCAGGTGCACGATCGCCGCCAGACGGCCCAGGCCCGGGTATCCGCCGAAGGTCAGGCCCACGGCCAGCGCACTGCTCGCCGCGATCAGCACGAGCGCCGTGCGCACCGACGCGCTGCGCAGCGCGTCGCCGACGCCGCGCAGCCCACCTGCCGCGCGCGTCGGCTCGCCGCCCTGGGCGCGGTCGGTATCGCGGCGGCGGGGTTCGGTGGTGCGGGCCAGCGCGGCGCCCAGCGGCGCGAAGATCGACGCGGCCAGCAGGTCGCCGAGGAGCAGTGCGGTGAACCCGGCACCCGTGGGCGGCAGGCCCGCGAACGTGCGGACGATGTCGGAGCGCAGCAGCGCCGCCGGCACCGCCGCAATCAGCGCCGCTCCGATCAGGCGCATCTCCGCGCTGCCGATCCCGCGCGGCGCAGCCGTCCTGCCGAGCCGCTGAAGCAGCGCGGCGAGCGCGAGCGGCAGCGCGACGCCGGCCAGCACGGCGGCGACGGCCGCGCCCGGATCGTTCCGGGCCCACCCGACCGCGAGCACGAGCAGCGCGGCGAGCACCGCGCCGGGGACGGACCGTTCGGCGCCGGCCGGACGCCCACCGCCGGCGCGTATGCCGGTGCCGGCGAACCAGCCGAGCAGCAGCGCCCCCACCGGCCAGAGCGCGACCGCCGGGCTGACCGCCCGGGCCGCCTCGCCGAGCGCGCAGCCCACCGCAGCGAGCGCGACCGCCGGCCAGGCTCGCGAGCCGGCGTCTCGCGCTCGGCGAACCAGGCGGGAACGGGCATCCATCCACGCATCCTCGCGGGCGCGCGGCGGGCTGCCTGTGACGGATTCGCGGCTGGACGGTTCGGTCCGACCGGCGGCGGCGGCGCGCCGATGGGCGCGGCGGATGCGGTATGGTTCGTCTCCGGCGCCGCGCGGTGGCGCCCCGTACG